>NZ_JAMQOP010000001.1:1267994-1584993 GCF_031624495.1 Halogeometricum sp. S1BR25-6
GATGACTTTCAGTTTCCGCTCGCGGAACGCGTTCTCGACCAGAGCGCGGTGGCTGCTCCGGACGCCCGCGTGGTGGAACGCGACGCCCGATTCGACGGCGTCGGCGAGGCGCGTCCCCGTCTCCGTCCGCCCGAGTTCCGAGACGGCGTCGGCCAACTCTGGGCAGTCGGCCAGCGGTTCCATCGCGAGGCGGCGCGCCAGCGACTCGGCCTCGCGGCGGGAGCGGACGAACGCGAGACACTGCCCGCCGCCGTCGACGGCGTCGGCGACGAGGGCGGCCGTCGCCTCCGTCGCGCCGTCCCCGTCCGGTCCCGGCGGTTCCGCGTCGACGGCGAGCGTCGACTCGTCGTCGAACGCCACGTCGCCGTCGGCGTAGACGCCCGTGCGGAGCGAGACGGGCCGCCACGTCGTCTCCACGAGGTCGGCGTCTAGCCAGTCGGCGATGTCCTCCGGGTTGTCGACCGTCGCCGAGAGCGCGACGATTTGGACGCCGGGAGCGCGGCGCTGAAGCGTCGCCAGCGTGACTTCCAGCGTCGGTCCGCGGCCGTCCGAGCCGAGGAGATGGACCTCGTCGACGACGACGCAGGCGAGCGTCTCGACCCACGAGGCGCCGGTGCGGATGGCCGAGTCCACCTTCTCGGCGGTGGCGACGACGATGTCGTTCTCCGCTAAGTCCTCGTCCGTCGCGTCGAAGTCACCCGTCGAGATGCCCACGCTCACGCCGGGCAACTTGGAGAACGTCTCGTACTTCTCGCGCGCGAGGGCGCGGAGCGGAACGATGTACAGGGCGGGTCCGCCGGCCGTGAGCATGGCGAGTTCCGCGATGAAGGTCTTCCCCGAGGCGGTGGGGATTGCGGCGACGAGGCGTTCGCCCTCGGTCACGCCGGCCTCGACGGCGGCGGCCTGCGGCGGGTACAACTCCTCGATACCCTCGGACTCGTAGTGCTCCTGTACCGGGGCGGGGAGCGGCAGGTCCCGGACGTGCATTCGTACGGTTCTGGGCCCGTGTTCGTATAAAAACTCGCGCCCGCCGACGGCGCCGCGACGCTCCCGGGACCACCGGACGGCGGGGGGAGCGTCGCGGCAGTTTTTTACGCTGCCCGGCGCTCTTTTTACTCAGATTACATGAGCCGAGCAGCCGTCCTCGCCCTCCTCGTGGTGCTGTCGTCTGTCGCCGGCATCGGTCTCGTCGACGCCCAGACGACGACGGCGTTCATCTCGAACGCCACGGTGTCGCCCGAACAACCGGCGCCCGGCGAGCAGTTCACCGTTCGGACGACGGTTCAGAACAGTCAACAGAGCGGCGGCGGGTTCGAGATAACCGACGTGTACGTGCGTCAACGCGGGTCGACCGACGACGTCGCCCGCGTGGAAGACATCGGGACGCTCCCGCCGGGGTCGGACGTCACCGTGCCCCTGACAGCGTCGTTCGACTCGACCGGCACGCGCGAACTCCGCGTCTACGTCGTCGGCCGGAACCCGAGCGACGAAGTCGTCCGCCTGCAGTACCCCGTCGTCGTCACCGTCCGCGAAGGCGGTCCGCAGGTCGGCGTCTCCGTCGAGGACGCCGTCGTCGGCACCGAGGGGACGGTGCAGGTGACGGCCGCCAACGGGGAAGACACCGCCGTCCGCAACCTCCGCGTCTCGCTCTCCGGCGACGCCGGTATCAGGGATGACACGCGCGTGCTGGCGACGCTCCCGGGCAACGAGTCCCGGACGTTCAACTTCTCCGTGACGCCGCGGTCGCAGACGACCGACCTGGCGGCGCGGGTGCAGTACACCACGACTTCCGGAAGCACGCGAACCGTCGCCGAGTCGGTCACGCTCGACGCCGACCCCCTCCGCGAGAGCGTCCAACTCGACGCGAGCGTCGTCGGCGACGGGGCCGACCCCGACGTGGCCGTCGACGTCGCCAACCTCGGGAACGCCCCCCTCGAAGACGCCGTCGTCGAACTCGCTCGCGACGGGAACGTGCTGTTCCGCCGGCCCGTGGCGGACGTCGCCCCCGACGAAACCCGGACCACCCGCGTCAACGTCTCGAACGTCGAGACCGGACCGATGGACGTCCGCGTCCGCTACGAGACGGGCGGGCGGACCGGCGAGGCGACGACGCGGCTGAACTACTCGGCCAACCCCGGCCGCATCGAACTCACCGGTCTCGACTACGAGACGGAGGAGGGGAAACTCCACGTCTCCGGGACGGCCAGCAACGTCGGCCTCGGCGACGTGGACAGCGTCGTCGTCCGCGTCGTCCGCACGGAGAACGTGACGCCCGCCCGCCCCAACCCCGAGTACTTCGTCGGGAGCATCCCGGCGAGCGACTTCTCCTCGTTCGACCTCTACGCCGAAGTCGACCCGGGGACGGAGACGGTGCCCATCGAGGTGACGTACCTTGCGAACGGCGCCGAGCGGACGACGCGGACCGAACTCGACGTGAGCGACCTGAACGCCCAACCCGCCGAGGAGGGAGACAGCGGCGGCCTCCCGACGCTTCCGCTCGTCGTCCTCGCGGCGCTGGCGCTGCTCGTCATCGTCGGCGTCGCCGGGTACGCGTACTTCCGACGGTGACGACGATGTCGGATTCAATCATCGAACTCGACGGCGTCTGGAAGCGCTACGAAAGCGGGTCCGAGACCGTCGAGGCGCTGAAAGACGTTAACTTCGCAGCCAAACCGGGCGAGTTCGTCGCCATCATGGGGCCGTCCGGCAGCGGGAAGTCGACGATGCTGAACGTGCTCGGCCTCCTCGACGTCCCCACGGAGGGCGTCGTCCGCCTCGACGGCCGCGACGTGACCGACCTCTCCGACGAGGAGATGACGACCCAGCGGAAGGAGTCCATCGGTTTCATCTTCCAGGACTTCTTTCTCATCCCGACGCTGTCGGCCATCGAGAACGTGGAGGTCCCGACGCTGTTCGGCCGCGACCCGACGGCCCGCGACAGGGGTGAGCGACTGCTCGGACGGGTCGGCCTCGGGGAGCGAGTCGCGCACCGACCCGACCAGCTCTCGGGCGGGCAGAAACAGCGCGTCGCCATCGCCCGCGCCCTCATCAACGAACCGCGCATCCTGCTCGCGGACGAACCGACGGGCAACCTCGACCGGAAGACGGGTCGGGACGTCCTCGAACTTTTCACCGAGTTGAAAACCGAGGAGGACGTGGCGGTCATCGCCGTCACGCACGACGACCAACTCCGAAAGTACGCCGACCGGGTCGTCAACCTCGTCGACGGCGTGCTGACCGAAGAGGGGAAGGCGGACGAACTGCGGGAGGAGTTCGGCACGTGAGCGCCCTCGAACGGCTCTACCGGCAGGTGCCCGCCCTCCTCATGGCGCGGCGGAACCTCTCGCGGAACCGCCTCCGCTCGGGGCTGGCGGCGCTCGGCATCATCATCGGCGTTCTCGCCATCGCCTCGCTCGGCATGTTCGGGACGACGCTGCGGACGGGCGCGAGCGAGCAACTCGGCGACATCGGCAACGAGATACAGATATCGCCGAACGCCCAGGAGGGCTTCGAGCGACTCACCGACCGCGACGTGGCCGACATCAGACGCGTCACCGACGAGGGGACGGTGGTCCCCATCAGACAGAAGACGGCGACGCTGACGAGGGGGGACGATCGGACGATAACGACGGTGTACGGCATCGAGAATCCCGGCGCGCTGTACGAGGCGTCGGAGGGGCAGTCGCCGGAGCGCCTCCGACAGGGGGCGCTCGTCGGGTCCTCGCTCGCCGAGCGGTTGGAGCTACAGGTGGGTAACCGAATCACGCTCGACAACGACTCCTACCGCGTCGTCGGCATCCTCGAAGAGCAGGACGGCATCTCGCTTCTGAACCCCAACAGCGCCGTCATCGTCCCCCTCGAATCGTTCGACGAGTCGGGCTACTCGCAGGTCATTGTCCGCTCGCCGTCGGGGACGGCGGCCAACGAGACGGCCGCCGCCGTGCGCGAGGAACTGAACGACCGCGAGGAGCGGGTGACCATCTTCGAGTTGGGCAGCATCACCGAAGGCATCAACCAGTTCTTCGGCATCCTCAACGCCTTCCTCATCGGCATCGGCTCCATCTCCCTCGTCGTCGCCGGCGTGGCCATCTTGAACGTGATGCTGATGAGCACCATCGAGCGCAGACAGGAGATCGGCGTGCTCCGCGCCGTCGGCGTCCAGAAGCTCGACGTAGTGAAGATGATACTCGCCGAGGCGGGACTGCTCGGCTTCGTCGGCGGCTTCCTCGGCGCCGTCCTCTCGGTTTTCGCCGGCCTCGTCCTCAATCAGGTGGTGTTGTCGGACCCCCTCCTGACGTTCGCGCCGGTGAACCTGATGTACATCGGGCTGGCCGTCGTGTTCGGCATCGTCACGAGCGTCCTGAGCGGGCTGTATCCGGCGTGGAAGGCGGCCTCCGAGCGGCCCGTGGAGTCGCTGCGGAAGTAACCTCGTCACGTCGTCGTCGCCGGGAAAAATAGAGTCCGCCCGCCGCGACCGGCCTCAGATGAGGTCGTGTTCGGCGAGTCGCTCGACGGCCTCGCGCAGTCGCTCCTCGCTCGCAGCGTAGGAGATGCGGGCGTAGCCGGGCGACCCGAACGCCGACCCGGGGACGGTGGCGACGTGGGCCTCCTCGATGGCGCGTTCGCACCACGAGGTGTCGTCCTCGTCGACGGGCAGCATCATGTAGAACGCGCCGTCACCGACGGGCACCTCGACGTCGTGCTCTGCGAACAGGTCCGCGAGCATGTCGCGTCGCTCGCGGAACGCGTCGCGCATCTCGGAGACGGCCTCGTCGGTGTTCGTGATGGCCTCGACGCCCGCGTGCTGGACGAAGTTCACGGCGCACGACACCGAGTGCGAGTGGAGCTTCGCCGCCTGCGAGACGAGGTCCTCGGGCGCGTGGAGGTAGCCGAGGCGCCACCCCGTCATCGAGTACGCCTTCGAGAAGCCGTTTATCGTTACCGTCCGCTCGGCCATCCCGTCCATGGAGGCGAGGCTCGTGAGGTCGGCGTCGTACGTTATCTCCTTGTATATCTCGTCGGAGATGACCGTGATGTCGTGTTCGACCGCCAGGTCGCGGACGCCTTCGAGGGCCGCGTCGGAGTAGACGGCGCCGGTCGGGTTCGACGGCGAGTTGACGACGAGCAGTTCGGTGTCGTCGGAGACCGCATCCGAGAGGTCGTCGAGTGCGGGTTCGAGTTGGAAGTCGTACGGCGCGAGGTCGACGCGGTTCAGCGACCCGTTCGAGAGCTTCGCCATCGCCTCGTAGGAGACCCACGCGGGGTCGAGGAGAACGACTTCGTCGCCGTCGTCGACGAGCGTCTGGAACGTCTCGAACAGCGCCTGCTTCCCGCCGGGCGTGACGATGACTTCGTCAGCGTCGGCGTCGATGCCGTCGCCCTGTAGTTTCTCCGCGATGGCCTCGCGGAGTTCGCGGATGCCGTTCGAGGAGGTGTAGCCGGTGTGTCCGGCGTCCATCGCCTCCTGTCCGGCGTCGACGACGTTCTGCGGCGTCGGGAAATCCGGCTCCCCGACCGAGAGGTCGACGACGTCGACCCCCTGTTCTTCGAGTTCGCCCGCCTTGTTGCTGATGGCGAGCGTCGCGCTGGGTTCGACCCGCTGGACGCGGGCTGCGAAGTCGAAACTCATGCTAGCACCTCCACCATATCGACCGCCGCGTTTACCGCTTCCGCACCTTTCCCGACGCGCTCTCTCGCCTCGGCGCCGCTCTGTCCCGGCCCGCTGACGCCCAGCGTCACCGGTTTGTCCCGTTCGAGGCTCACGTCCGTCAGCGCCTGCGCCGTCGCGTCGCCGATGACCCGGTCGTGCGCGGTGTCGCCGGTGACGATGGCGCCGACGACGACGACGGCGTCGACGTCGTCCCGGCGGGCGAGTCGGTCCGCGGCCAACGGCGAGTCGTAGACGCCCGGTACGCGGAGGACGTCCGCCACGTCGGCGCCGCGTTCGGCCGCGGCGTCGCGGGCGGCGTCCTCCATTCCGTCGGTGACCGAGGCGTTGAATTCGGCCACCACGAATCCCAGTGTAACCATACGGCTTGGGTTCCACCCTCCGATAAAAGAACTACCGACACGCGCAATCCGCCTCCGTCCCCGTTCCGTCCCTCCGTTCCGGCCGCCGGTCCGTCGCCGGCGACCGGACGAGTAAGTGAAACGACCGTATGAGAGACCGTAACCATTCTAACCACGGGGGCGGTTGGGAGTCGTAATGAGTTCGAACGACGCCGCGCCGGGGTCGTCCGCGCCCGCGTCCTCCTCGGAGTCCGCGACGGACGGCTCCGTCGCCGCCCGCTCGGAACGGGACGCGACCCGGACCGGCGCGGACACCGGAACCGCCCACTCCCGCGCGCTCCTCGCCGTCCTCGCCGTCTCGGTTCTCGCGCTCGGGATGCGTCTGGTGGCGCTCGGCGGTCGCATCTTCCACTGGGACGAGGGTCGCGTCGGCTACTGGATACTGCGCTACCACGACTCCGGCTACCACGTCTATCGGCCCATCGTCCACGGCCCGTTCCTGCCAATCGTGAACGACTGGCTGCTCACCGTCGCGCCGGCGTCGGACTTCCTGCTCCGCCTCCCGGTGGCCGTCGTCGGCGGCCTCCTCCCCCTCGCGGCGTGGCTGTTCCGCGAGCGACTGACCCGAACGGAAGTCGTCGCCTTCGCCGGCCTTCTCGCGCTGAACCCGCTTCTCGTCTACTACTCGCGGTTCATGCGCAACGACGTGCTCGTCGCCGCGTTCTCGCTGTTCGCGCTCGGATGTATCGTCCGCGGCTTCGACACCGGACGGCTCCGCTACGCCTTCCCGGCGGCGGCGCTGTTGGCCCTCGGCTTCACCGCGAAGGAGAACGCCCTCGTCTACGTGCTCTGCTTCCTCGGCGCCGGAGCGCTCCTGCTCGACCACCGCCTCCTGCAAGCGACCGCCCGCGGCGACGCCGCCCGGGACGTCGTGTTCGGCCGGTGGCCGACCGCGGTCCGGTCCCGCGTTCGCGGTCACGGCACGGCGTCGCGGCCGGGGTGGCTCCGCGTCGGCGCGACGCTCGTCGGCGCGTTCGCCGTCTTCTGGGCCGTCTTCGTCTTCTTCTACGCGCCGCGGCCGGACCTCTGGCAGGCGCTGGGGGACCCGACGCGACTCCCCGGCGTCGTCGAGGCCGGGTCCGTCGGCGCCTTAGAGGAGTTCGCGAACACGTGGGTCGGCAGCAGTCACCAGGACCACGCCTACCTTCCGTACCTTCACGACATCGTCGAGACGCTGGTGTACGGCGCGCCGGTCGTCCTCGGCTTCACGCTCATCGGTATCGTCGTCGACCGCTACGGCTTCCAGACCGGCGGCACGTACCGCGAACTCGTCGCGTTCGCCACCTACTGGGGGCTGGCGTCGCTGGCGGGCTACCCCATCGCCACGGACATCGAGGCGCCGTGGGCGGCCGTCCACATCGTCGTCCCTCTCGCCGTCCCCGCCGCCGTCGGCGTCGCGTTCGTCGTCGACTCGGCCCGCGAAGCGCTGGCCGCCGAGGACGCCGTCGGCGTCGGTCTGGCGGCCGTCGTCGTCCTCGCCGCCGTCGGCGGCGTCGCCGTCGCCAACGTCGAGTACTTCAACTCCACGTCGAACGAGGACCGGCAGGTGCTGCAGTGGGCGCAACCGGGTAACGACCTGAAAGAGTCCCTGCAGAAGGTGGAGGCGGTGGCCGCCGAGAACGAGGGGACCGACGTGCTGTTCTTCAGCAGGCCGGTACCGGGCGACGAGAGCAGGGAGGTGTTCTGGGTCGCCAACGAGTCCGAACTGCTGACGCCGCCGCCGCCGGGCGGGACCCACTGGCACGACCGACTACCGCTGCCGTGGTACTTGGAGAAGTACGACGCGAACGTGTCGAGCACCGACCCCGACGCCTCGGCCGAAGAGGCGCTGTCGGACCCGCCGCCGGTCGTCATCGCCCGCGAGTTCAGCCGCGACGAGGCCGAGGAGCAACTCGACGGCTACGTCGCCTACGAACACGACTGGCGCCTCCGGAGCGAACACGTCGTCGTGTTCATCGACCGCGACGCCCTCGACGCGGCGGGTATCCCGGCGAACGAGACGGCGTCCTGACGGGCTGGGAAAATACACGTTCGTGGATATTCTCCGGCGGATTCGGTAACGCTTATGCAGCGACGTCCACAACCGGCCGGCCGTGACTGTCACCGTTCCCGGCCCCACCCTCGGCGTCGTCGGCGGCGGCCAACTCGGACGCATGCTCGCCGAGGCGGCCGCGCCCCTCGGCGTCGAGGTGGTCGTCCTCGACCCGACGCCCGACTGCCCCGCCGCGCCCGTCGCGCGCGACCAAATCGTCGGCGGCTTCGACGACCCCGAGGCGTTCCGCGAACTCGCCTCGCGGGCGGACGCGCTGACGTTCGAGATAGAACTCGCCGATTCCGAACTGCTGGACGACGTCGCCGAGGAGCACGGTCTCTCGGTGCACCCCTCGCCCGAGACGCTGTCGCTCATCGAGGACAAACTCGTCCAGAAACGGGCGCTCGAAGACGCCGGCGTGCCCGTCCCGCCGTTCCGGAAGGTGGACGACGCCGACGACCTGCGCGCCGCCCTCGATGAGTTCGGGTCGGTGATGCTGAAGGCCCGAACCGGCGGCTACGACGGCCGCGGGAACGTCCCCGTCCGCGAGGAGAGCGAGATAGACGAAGCGCTCGACGCCGTCGGCGGCCCCGCGATGGCCGAGACGTTCGTCGACTTCGCGCGCGAACTCTCCGTCATCGCCGCGCAGGGCGACGGCGAGGTGCGGACGTTCCCCGTCGGGGAGAACGTGCACGAAGAGGAGATACTGCGCGAGACGGTCGTCCCGGCGCGGACGGACGACGAGGTGCTCGCGCGCGCGGACGAGGTGGCCCGCGACGTGCTCTCGGTGCTGGAGGGCCGCGGCGTCTACGGCATCGAACTGTTCGAGACCGAGGGCGGAGAGATATCGGTCAACGAGATAGCGCCGCGCCCGCACAACTCGGGCCACTGGACCATCGAGGGGGCGCGCACCTCGCAGTTCGAACAGCACGTCCGCGCCGTCCTCGGGTGGCCCCTCGGGTCGCCTCGGCGCCGGTCGCCCACCGCGATGGCGAACGTCCTCGGCACCGTCGAGGAGTCGCGGCGGGCCGAACTCGGCAACGTGGAATCTGTCCTCGGGGCCGACGGCGCGTCGCTGCACTGGTACGGGAAGGAGGAGGTGCGGCCCCTGCGGAAGATGGGACATCTCACCCTGACGGGCGAGGACGGGGCGAGCGACGACGACGCGGACGTGGACGGATTGCTCGCGGACGCGCGCGAATTGCGGGACGGACTGACGTTCGAGTGAGAGCGTGAGAGTGAAGACACCATGACAGACGACACCGACGCGGACGACGTGACCGTCGAATCGCTCATCGACCGCCTGCACGAAGAGGCCGCCGCGGACGCGGACCCCGAGACGACCCCCGACGTGGGAATCATCATGGGGTCGGACTCGGATTTGGAGGTGATGCGCGGCGCGCACGAGGCCCTCGACGAACTCGGCTTCGCCGAGCAGACCGACTTCCGCGACGCGCCCGACGCGCGCTTTTCCTACGAGACGTACGTCGTCTCCGCGCACCGGACGCCCGAGTTGATGTACGCCTACGGCGAGACGGCGGCGGAGAGAGGATTAGACGTGATTATCGCCGGCGCGGGCGGGAAGTCCGCCGACCTGCCGAACATGACCGCCTCCATCGCCTACCCCCTGCCGGTCGTCGGCGTGCCGGTCCAAGAGAAGTCCGTCGACTCGGTCATCGGGATGCCGACGGGCGCGCCCATCGTCGCCGTCGACGCGGGCAAGTCGTTCAACGCGGCGCTGTCGGCCGTCCAGATGCTCGCGCGCGAGCACGCGGAACTGGAAGACCGTCTCGTCGAGTACCACGAGTCGCTGACGGGCGGAGTCGCGCGGGACTCGCGGGACCTCCACGACATGGGCGTGGCCGGCTACGTCGAGTCGCGCGAGAAGTAGAGTTGAAGAGTTGAGGGGCGCCCGCGCTACCGCAGCGAGGACGTGAGTCGCCCGAGGAACGACCGGTCGTCGCCGAGGTTCTCCGTCACCTCGTACTCCCGTTCGATCTCCCCTTCCTCCGTCACGGTCACGATACGAACGCCGGCCGCGTCGGCGCGGTTCACCACGCTCTCGTCGACGACGCCGAGCGTCGGGACGAGAAGCGCCTGCGCGGAGAGTTCGCGGGCCGTGGCTTCGAGGGCGTCGACGTCGCCGACGGTCGGTTGCTCGTGGACGGCGACGACGGCCCCCTTCCCCAGCAGTTCGTCCGTCGCGTAGACGTGGAGGCGGTGTTGGGTCCCCTCGTCGGTGGTGACGGTCGCGTCCTCCTCGACGGCGTATCCGCGGTCGTTGAGCGCGTCGGCGATGGTTCGCCTCGCCCGCACCTGCGTTTCGAGCCACGGTTCGCCGCTCTCCCCGAGGCGGTAGCGGAACAGCGCGTGTTCGACGGCGTCGTGCGGGTCGCAGGCGAAGCCGCCGCCGCGGTGTCCCGTCTCGTTCTCACACCGGAGCGCGTGGGCGGGCGTCACGTGCTGTTCGCCGCAGTCGTGACACCGGTACCGGCTCGTTCGCTCCAGTTGGTCCATCGACTCCATCGTCGAACCGCAGCCGTGACAGACGATTTCGCCGTCGTCGTCCTCGAACGCCTCGGGCGGCGCGGCCCGCCCGCACCCGCCGCACTGGAGGAGTTCGGTGTCGACGATGTACAACGACTGACACCGGGGACAGGCGGTCGCGTACGTCATCTCGCCCTCGCGACACTCCGGGCAGGTGTACACCTTCCCCTCGAAGGTTCGTTCGAGTATCCCTCGTTCGGTCAGCGATTCGAGCGCGTCCTTCGGACGCGTCTCCTCCGAGACGAGCGTCTCGTCGACGGCGGGATAGGTGACGTCTCTGCCCTCGTCGACCGTCGGTCGGTACGAGTCTTTCGACCCCTCGGCGAGTTCGGACACGAGGCGCAGTTTTCCGGGAGAGACCACGTCAGACCGCCTCCGTATCTCCGTCTCTTTCCTGCATTCCAACAGGTTGAATTTGCGCTGTCTGCATCATGAAGAAATATCTGAACGAACAAAGCGACCGACGTAGTATAATCATTTTTGCTATCTACCACACAGTCGCTCGTCCGTCTGTGTCTCGTCTCTCTGTCACTCCTCGCGGGGGAAGAGTCACCGTTCGCAACCGTTCGTCGCCCGCGCTCCGTCGAACCCGTGTGACGGGGGGAGTCGAGGGGGATGCTGGGGAGAAGCGCCGTCAACCGCCACCGTCGACGTGACCCTCTCGCCCGCGAACGGGGCGAACGCGCCGGGTTCTGCCTCGAAACCACGACTTTCTTTTCCGGAGTGATTTCCGGATAGTTACCCGGCGTAACCGCCGGACGCACACAAATCAACGCTTATAGGGGGCCGCTTCTAACCGTGGCACGTCAGGAGATTACGGAATGAGTGCATGGATCGCAATCGGCGCGTTGGCCCTCGTGGCTGTCGGCCTCCCCATCGGGATGATGCAGACGTCAGCCATGATACGGCCATCGGTGCCGGAACAAGGAAAGAGCGCCACGTACGAGAGCGGTGAGATACCGACGGGGTCGGCGCGCGTCCAGTTCAATATCCAATACTACATGGTCGCGCTGCTGTTCCTCGTGTTCGACGTCGAGACCGTTCTCATCTTCCCATGGACGGTTATCTACCGTTCCGCGCTGAGCCAAGGGGCGAGTCTGGCGGCCGTGCTGCTGCCGATGTTAGTGTTCATCGGCGTGCTGGTCATCGGTCTCGTGTGGGCGTGGCGCAACGGCGCAGTCAAGTGGGTCAAAAGCCCGCTGGCGAACCGCCGGAAGACAGAGAGACAAGACACATGAGCAGCGACCAGAACCAACCGTTCGTTACAGACGACACGCAAGTAGAGACGAAGACCCGCGACGCGCGGATGACGGGGACGGGTGCGGACAACCGGTTCAACTCGAAACTCCGTGAGGCGTTCGGCTCCTCGCCGTTCATCCTCACGAAGTTCGACAACTTCATGAACTGGGTTCGCGGCTCTTCGATGTTCATGCTGCAGTTCGGCATCGCCTGCTGCAGCATCGAGATGATGCACACCTACTCGGTGAAACACGACCTCGACCGCTTCCACGCCGGGGTCCCCCGGGCGTCGCCGCGGCAGGCCGACGTCATCATCGTTCCCGGGACCATCGTCTCGAAGTTCGCGCCGCGGATGAAGCGCGTGTACGACCAGATGCCCGAGCCGAAGTTCGTCATCGGGATGGGGTCGTGCACCATCTCGGGCGGCCCGTTCCAGGAGGGCTACAACGTCATCAAGGGCGCAGAGGAGGTCATCCCGGTCGACATCCACGTTCCGGGCTGCCCCCCGCGCCCGGAAGCCCTCGTCTACGGCGTCGCCAAACTGCAGCAGCGCATCGCCGAGGGCGAGTCGAGTCCGGTGACGGTCAAGCCGTACGAACTCGAGCAGTTCGGCGACCTCGAACGGGACGAACTGATCGATAAACTCGCGGAGGAGGTCGACACGGACGACCTCGTGATGCGGTACAACTGGGCTGATTCGCCATGAGTTTGGAGAAACCACGAGACGAGCAGTCGAACGCCGTCGCCGCGAAGCCGACGACCGGCGAGGAACTTGCCGACCTGCTCGGCGACCTCGTCATCGGCCGCGACGACCACGTGAACGCCCCGGGGTTCGTCATCCGGCCGACCGACGTGCAGGAGACGCTGTTCCGCCTGCGCGACGACGCCGGATTCGACCACCTCTCGAACGTGACGGCCGAGGAGCGTGAGGACCGCTACGAGACGATTTACCACCTCACGAGCTACGACGACCGCACGCGCGAGGTGAGCGTCGTCGTCCCCACCACGAAGGACGACCCGCGCAGTCAGTCGGCGAACCCGGTCTTCCGGACGGCCGACTGGCACGAACGCGAGGCGTACGACCTCATCGGCATCGAGTACGACGACCACCCGGACCTGCGGCGCATCCTCCTGCCCGACACGTGGCAGGGGCACCCGCTGTCGCTCGACTACGACCAGCGCCGCCCGCAGGTCGTCACGCTGAAGGAGTGGGCGAACCCGCTCGCGGAGAACCACCGGGACTCCGAGGGGGAGACGATGTACATCAACATCGGTCCCCACCACCCGGCGACGCACGGCGTCCTGCACGTCAGAACGGTCCTCGACGGTGAACAGGTCGCCGACGTCGACCCGGACATCGGCTACCTCCACCGCTGCGAGGAGCAGATGTGTCAGAACAAGACGTACCGCCACCAGATCATGCCGTACCCCGACCGCTGGGACTACGGCTCGGCGGGGCTGCTCAACGAGTGGGCGTACGCCCGCGCCGCGGAGGACCTCAACGACATCGACGTGCCGGAGTACGCGCAGATCATCCGGACGATGGGCGCGGAACTCTGCCGCATCGCCTCGCACATGCTGGCCGTCGGGACGTTCGCCTTAGACGTCTACGGCGACTTCACGGCCATCTTCATGTACGCGATGCGCGACCGCGAGATCATCCAGAACATCCTCGAGGACCTCACGGGTCAGCGGATGATGTTCAACTACTTCCGCCTCGGCGGCGTCGTCTGGGACCTCCCCGAACCTCGCGAGGAGTTCTTCGAGAAGATTCGGGACTTCCTCGACGACCTGCCGGAGACGCTGGAGGAGTACCACGACCTCATCTCGGGCAACGAGATTCTCCAACTGCGCACCATCGACACGGGCGTCCTGCCGACCGAAGTCGCCAAATCGTACGGCGCGACCGGTCCGGTCGCCCGCGCCTCGGACGTCGACTACGACCTGCGCCGCGACGACCCGTACGGCTACTACGACCAACTCGACTGGGACGTCGTCACCGACGACGGCTGTGACAACTACAGCCGCCTGCTCTGTCGGATGCGCGAGGTCGAGGAGTCCGCGAAGATCATCTCCCAGTGCGTCGACCTGCTCGAGGACTGGCCCGAGGAGGAGCGCACCATCCAGTCGAACGTCCCGCGGACCCTGCGTCCGGAGGACGACACCGAAATCTACCGCGCCGTCGAGGGCGCGAAGGGCGAACTCGGCATCTACATCCGCGCGGACGGCACCGACAAGCCGGGCCGCTTCAAGATTCGCAGCCCGTGCTTCTCGAACCTGCAGACGCTGCCGGAGATCTCCAACGGCGAGTACCTCCCGGACATGATCGCGTCGCTCGGGAGCCTGGACATCATCCTCGGTGAGGTCGACCGATGACGCCGCTGCAGTCCCAGACGCCGCTGCCGGACACCATCGCCAACCTGCTGGGGCTGTCCGGTCTGCTCGGAACGGTCGTCGGAGCGCTCATCGGCGCGTTCCTCATCGCCAACATCGTGCTGCTGCAGACGGCCGTCGCCGGCCCGTGGGCCAAGCGGAAGATCACGGCGGCGTTCACCGACCGCATCTCGGTCAACCGCGTCGGACCGTTCGGTCTCCTCACCATCGTGGTCGACGCCGTGCGACTGCTCTCGAAGGAGTTGGTCATTCCGGACGGCGTCGACAGACCCGCCTACGACCTCGGTCCCCTCTTCATTCCGTTCTCCGCCATCCTCGGGTTTGCCGTCATCCCGATGGGTAACGGCATCCACCTCGCCGACCCGGAGACGGGACTCGTGTTCGCGTTCGCGGCCGCCTCCATGGCCTCGCTCGGGATCATGATGATGGGGTACGGCTCGGACAACAAGTACTCGCTGCTCGGCGGTCTGCGCGCCATCGCGGCCAACATCGCCTACGAGATTCCGCTCGTCGTCACGGGGGCGTCGGTGGTGCTGTTCACCGGCACGCTTCGGATGAGCGAAATCGTTGCCGCGCAGACCGAACCGCTTCTGACCGTTGCGGGCGTGACGATTCCGCAGTGGTTCGCGTTCGTCAACCCGTTCGCGTTCGTGCTGTTCGTCATCGCGAACCTCGCAGAGGTCGGGCGGAACCCGTTCGACATCCCCGAAGCGCCGACCGAAATCGTCGCCGGGTACCAGACTGAGTACTCCTCGGTGTACTTCGTGCTTATCTACCTCGGCGAGTTCGTCCACATCTTCCTCGGCGGCGCCATCGCGGCGACGCTGTTCCTCGGCGGTCCGGCGGGGCCGGTCCTGCCCGGATTCGTCTGGTTCCTGATCAAGATTTGGGCGTTCTACTTCTTCACGCAGTGGGCGCGCTCGGCAATTCCGCGCCTCCGCGTCGACCAGTTCCTCGACATCGGTTGGAAGGGCATGCTCGTCCTTTCGTTCGCGAACCTGGTGCTCACGGCCATCATCGTGGGAGTGATAGCATGATCGGACTGCTCAAATCCATGGCGACGACGATGAAGCACGCGCTGGACGGCGAGACGTTCACGGTGGAGTATCCGGACGTCGCGCCCGAAGTCAGCCCCCGGTTCCGCGGGGTGCACAAGTTCAGCCAAGAGCGCTGCATCTGGTGCCGCCAGTGCGAGAACGTCTGCCCGAACGACACCATCCAGATCGTTCAGGACGACCAGCGCAACGGCGAACAGTACAACCTCCACATCGGCCAGTGCATCTACTGCCGACTGTGCGAGGAGGTCTGCCCGGTGGACGCCATCCTGCTCACGCAGAACTTCGAGTTCACCGCGGACACGAAAGACGAGTTCGTCTACAACAAAGAACAGTTGAAGAACGTCCCCTGGTACAAGGATATCGACCCGCTGAACTCCCGAGAACCCGACCGCGACGCGTGGATCGGGGAGGGTGACGGCGAAGTCGACTACCAGTGAGGTGACTCGCTGGTTCGACGGTACCGTCGCCCGACGGCCGACCCGCGGTTGCGATTGCGATTTCGCGGGGTCGGCTCCGGGCGCTCTCGAAATGTTCAAAGGGATTCCTCAAGGAGACACACACAATGGTTTATGAAACCATCGCGTTCGCGCTGTTCGCCCTCATCACCGTGGGCTGCAGCCTGGGCGTCGTCCTCGTGCGGGACATCTGGCATTCCGCACTCCTACTCGGGGGCGCGCTCTTGAGCGTCGCGGTGCACTACGTGATGCTGCAAGCGGAGTTTCTCGCCGCGATGCAGATTCTCGTCTACGTGGGCGGGATACTGATTCTGGTCACGTTCGCCGTGATGCTGACGCGTACACGTTCGGAGGTGAATAGCGCATGACGACCAAACCGGAACTGAAGCTCGGTTCGCATCTCGTGCCGGGTCTGGCCGCCGTCGCACTGTTCGTCGTGATGGCCGCGGTGTTCCTCACGGCGTCGTTCCCGGAGCCGCAGGGCTTCGCGAACGACGCGAGCGTCGTCGCCAGTATCGGCTACGCGATGTTCAACCTCGACTTCGGCGGCATCTCGTCGGAGAGCTTCCTCGTCGCGTTCGAGATAATCGATATCGTGCTCGTGGCCGCGCTGGTGGGTGCCGTGATGCTCGCGCGCCGCGAACCCGGCACGACGTCGGTAAAGCTCGTCTCGGACGGCGGGCGGCGGCTGCGGGAGACGCTCTCGAAGACCGACGAAGCGACCGACGAGCGGACGGACGAGAGCACGGAGGGTGAGCACTGATGGTTCCGCCACAGTACTACCTTCTGCTCTCGGCGGCCGTCTTCTGTATCGGGCTGTTCGGCATCCTGACGCGGCGCAACGCGCTGCTGTTCCTGATGTCGGTCGAACTGATGTTGAACGCCGCGAACATCAACCTCGTCGCGTTCTCCTACGTCTGGGGGAACGTCACGGGGCAGACGTTCGGGCTGTTCACGATGGCGATCGCCGCCGCCGAAGTCGCCGTCGGTCTCGGCATCATCCTGGTGCTGTACCGCGACTTCGGCGACGTCGACGTCACCGAAGCGGCGACGATGAGGTGGTAAGATGGCAGGAATATTCGACTTCGCTCCGGCGATCGTACTGTTGCCGTTCGTCTCGTTCCTCGTCGCCCTCGCCGTGGGTGACCGACTACCTAAGGGCGGCGCGTTCGCCGGTATCGTCGCGACGGCGGGTTCGTTCCTCCTGTCGGTCGCGACGTTCTTCGCGGTCAGTGGGGGACAGACGTACAACCAAACGATATACACGTGGGCCAACGGGCTCGACGGGGCCGTCACGCTAACCTTCGGCCTGCTCATCGACCCGCTGTCGGCGATGATGCTCGTCATCGTGACGCTCGTCGCCACGCTGGTCCACGTGTTCAGTCTCGGCTACATGAACGACGAAGGCGAGACGGGCCTGCCGCGCTACTACGCCGGCCTCGGTCTGTTCACCGCCTCCATGCTCGGGTTCGTCGTCGCCGACAACCTGCTCATGGCGTTCATGTTCTTCGAGCTGGTGGGCCTCTGTTCGTACCTGCTCATCGGCTTCTGGTTCCGCGAACCCGGCCCGCCGTCGGCCGCGAAGAAGGCGTTCCTCGTCACGCGCTTCGGGGACTACTTCTTCCTCGTCGGCGTCGTCGCCGTCTTCGCGACGTTCGGCACCGCCGCGTTCGCCGGGCCCGAATCGTTCCCGCACCTCGCCGAACAGGCCATCGCGGGCGAGCACTCGGTGAACACGTTCGGGTTCGACCCGCAGACGTGGTTCACCGTCGTCGGCCTCCTCGTGCTCGGCGGGGTTGTCGGGAAGTCGGCGCAGTTCCCCCTCCACACGTGGCTCCCGGACGCCATGGAGGGTCCGACGCCCGTCTCCGCGCTCATCCACGCCGCGACGATGGTCGCCGCCGGGGTGTACCTCGTCGCGCGGATGTACGGCTTCTACGCGCTCTCGCCGACGGCGCTCGCCATCATCGCCCTCATCGGGGGCTTCACCGCCCTCTTCGCGGCGACGATGGGCGTCGTCAAGCGCGAGATAAAGCAGGTGCTCGCGTACTCGACTATCTCCCAGTACGGCTACATGATGCTGGGGCTGGGCGGCGGCGGCTACGTCGCCGCGACGTTCCACCTGATGACGCACGCGTTCTTCAAGGCGCTCCTGTTCCTCGGCGCCGGGTCGGTCATCATCGCGATGCACCACAACGAGAACATGTGGGAAATGGGCGGGCTGAAAGACAAGATGCCCGTCACCTACTACACGTTCCTCTCGGGGTCGCTCGCGCTGGCGGGCATCGTCCCGTTCGCCGGCTTCTGGTCGAAGGACGAGGTGCTGTACGAAACGCTCATCCACGGTCTCGGCGGGAGTCCGGTGCTCCTCGTCGCGTACGCGATGGGTCTCCTCGCGGTGTTCTTCACCGGCTTCTACACCTTCCGGATGGTGCTTCTCACGTTCCACGGCGAACCGCGCTCGCAGACGGCCCGTGACCCGCACGGCGTCCACTGGAACGTGAAGGGACCGCTCGTCGTCCTCGGCATCCTCGCCGCGACGACGGGTCTCGTCAACATGGTGCCCGTCCAGAAGCTCCTCGGAATCGAGGGAATCGACTTCCTCCACCAGTGGCTGGACGGCGGCTTCGAGGGACTGACCGCGCACCACTACGGCGACCTGATTCCGTACAGTTCCGCCTACATCGGCGGCGGTGAGGCGGCGACGGTGGCCATCGGGGCCGCCGTCTCGCTCGGACTCGCCCTGGCCGGGGCGGGGCTCGCGTACTTCCTGTACAACGACCCCGAACCGACCGAGCACACCGACAAACTCGGCGGCGCCAAGACGGTGCTGTACAACAACTACTACCAAGACGAGTACCAAGTGTGGCTGGCGAACAGCGTCATGCGCCCGTTCTCGCGCGGCGCGGACAAGTTCGACCAGGGCGTCGTCGACGGCGTCGTCAACGGCGTCTCCAGCGTCAGCCTGTTCTCGGGTAACCGCGTCCGCCGCATCCAGTCGGGCGTCGTGAGCAACTACGCCGCGCTCCTCACCCTGGGGCTGACGGCGCTGATTCTCGGCTTCGGCCTCCTCGGAGGGTGGTTCTGATGTTGATAGAAGGGCTCATCGCCGTCGCGTTCGTCGCCGCCCTGGTCGTGTTCGTCTCGCCGGACGAGTACGCCGGTCGGCTGGCGGCCGCGCTCAGTCTCGTCCCCATCGCGGGGTCGCTCTACATGTGGTCACAGTTCGACGCGACCGGAAACGCCCTCCTGGGCGGCTCCATCGCGTTCGAGACGGACTTCGTCTGGCTCGCGCTGGGCGGGTTGGACGTCCACTGGTTTGTCGGGATGGACGGCATCAGCATGCCGCTCGTCGTCCTGACGACCATCCTCACGACGCTGGCCATCGTCAGCGCGTGGACGCCCATCGACACGCGTCAGTCCCAGTTCTACGGGCTGATGCTGTTCATGGAGGCGAACCTCCTCGGCGTCTTCACGGCGCTCGACTTCTTCGTCTGGTTCGTCTTCTGGGAGGCCGTGCTGGTCCCGATGTACTTCCTCATCGGCATCTGGGGCGGCCCGCGCCGCAAGTACGCGGCGATCAAGTTCTTCGTCTACACGAACATCGCCTCCCTGGCGATGTTCATCGGCTTCATCGCCCTCGTGTTCGGCCTCGGCGACTCCGTGTCGTCGATGCGCCTGCCCGAAATCGCGATGGCGCTCAGGGGCGGGGAGTTGGGAGGCTTCGCCGGCTTGGACGCCGGCGCGCTGAAGCTGGCGGCGTTCCTCGCGATGTTCGTCGGCTTCGCCGTGAAGGTTCCCGTCGTGCCCCTGCACACGTGGCTGCCCGACGCCCACGTCGAGGCGCCCACGCCGGCCTCGGTGATGCTGGCGGGCGTCCTCCTGAAGATGGGGACCTACGCGCTGCTGCGGTTCAACTTCACGATGATGCCCGACGTGGCGCAGGCGCTCGTCGTCCCCATCGCGCTCATCGCCGTCATCAGCGTCATCTACGGCGCGGTGCTGGCGCTGGCTCAGCAGGACCTCAAGCGCATCGTCGCCTACTCGTCGGTGTCGTCGATGGGCTACGTCATCCTCGGACTCGTCGCGTACACGACGTACGGCGTCGGCGGCGCGACGTTCCAGATGGTCGCCCACGGCCTCATCTCCGGACTGATGTTCATGGCCGTCGGCGTCATTTACAACACGACGCACACGCGGATGGTCGGCGACATGTCCGGCATCGCCGACCGGATGCCCGTCACCTCGGGTATCTTCGTCGCGGGCGCGTTCGGCTACATGGGGCTGCCCCTGATGGCCGGCTTCGCCGGGGAGTTCTTCATCTTCCAGGGCGCGTTCACCTCGACGGTCCACTCCGCAATGCCGCTGTTCACGGCGGCCGCGATGTTCGGTATCGTCATCGTCGCCGGCTACCTGCTGCTCGCGATGCAGCGAACGCTGTTCGGGCCGTTCCGCTTCGACGGCGAGTACGAGGTGACCGAGGCGGCGTTCCACGACGTGGCGCCGCTGGCGGTGCTTCTCCTCCTCGTCATCGTGCTCGGGGTGGCGCCGGACCTGTTCTTCCAGATGATTCAACAAGCGGTTAACCCGATTCTCCAGACCGGAGGTGGCCTCTGATGTCGACGTCCGCGCTGCTCGCGCTTCAGAGTTCGCCGCTCCCGGACTGGATGGCCGTCTCGCCGGCGCTCATCCTCGCGCTGACGGGGCTGCTACTCCTGGCTATCGACAGCATCGACCCCACCTCCTCGAACAGTCCCCTCCTGGCCGGCCTCTCGACGGCCGGGTCGCTGTTCGCGTTCGCCGTCGCCGGCTGGTTCCTCATCGAGGGGACCGGACAGTCGGCGACCGGAGGTGCGATATCGCTGTACGGCGACGCCTTGGTCGTCGACGGCATGAGCCTGTTCTTCACGCTCATCTTCACCGTCGTCGCCGCGATGGTCTCCATCGCCTCGATGGACTACATCTCGAAGGAGCGCTACCAGGGCGAGTTCTACGCCCTCGTGCTGTTCGCCGCCACCGGCATGGTGCTCATGTCGATGTCGAACTCGCTGGCGACGGCGTTCGTCAGCCTCGAACTCGCTTCCCTCCCCTCGTACGCCCTCGTGGCGTTCCTGAAGGACAACAGGGGAAGCGTCGAGGCGGCGATGAAGTACTTCCTCATCGGCGCGCTCTCCTCGGCGGTGTTCGCGTTCGGTATCAGCCTCGTCTACGCCGTCACGGGGTCGCTGCTGCTCCCCGACATCGCGAGCGCGCTCTCGGGGGCCGACGGCATGACCGGCGTCCTCGGGATGGGCATGCTGATGATCCTCGGCGGCTTCGCGTTCAAGACGGCCTCCGTCCCGTTCCACTTCTGGGCGCCGGAGGCCTACGAGGGCGCGCCCGCGCCCATCTCGGCGTTCCTCTCGTCGGCCTCGAAGGCCGCCGGGTTCGCCATCGCGTTCCGCGTGTTCGTCGAGGCGTTCCCCCTCGGCGGACTCCCCGCGGGCGTCGACTGGGTGCTGGCGTTCCAGATTCTCGCCGTCGTCACGATGACGCTCGGCAACTTCGCCGCGGCGACACAGGAGAACGTCAAGCGGATGCTCGCGTACTCCTCCGTCGGCCACGCGGGGTACGCCTTGATCGGACTCGCGGCGCTGTCGGCGAACGGGCCGAACGCGAACGTGCTCGGCGCCTCGATGGCGCACCTGCTGGTGTACGGCTTCATGAACACCGGCGCGTTCCTGTTCATCGCCCTGGCCGAACACTGGGGCGTCGGACGGACATTCGAGGACTACAACGGCCTCGGCGCGAAGGCGCCGATGGCCTCCGTCGCCATGAGCGTCTTCATGTTCAGCCTCGCGGGCCTCCCGCCGTTCGGCGGCTTCTTCTCGAAGTACGCCCTGTTCTACTCGGCCATCGAGGCCGGGTTCTGGTGGCTCGCCGCCGTCGGCGCGATAAACAGCGCGCTGTCGCTGTTCTACTACAGTCGCGTCGTCAAGGCGCTGTGGATAGAGGACGACACGTCGTCGCTCGAACTGGGCTCGAAGCCCGTCGGCCTCTACACGGCCGTCATCTTCGCGGCCGTCGGGACGCTGTTGTTGCTCCCGGCGTTCCGCCCGGTCATCGAGACGGCTCAAACCGTCGCCGCCGCGCTGTTCTGAGCGCGGGGCGGCGGAGAAACGACGTTCGACGGTTCGGTTCCGGTCTTCCGTTCTCTGCTCTCTCTTCTCTCTCCGCTTTCGACTCGGCCGAGCCTACACCGCCTCCACCTGCTCGACGAGAATCTCCCGGAGCGCGCTCGCAACCTCTTCGGAGGTGCGCTCGGTGATGCCGTCCGTCGTGACGAACACCCCGTGCTCGCCGCGGGTGACGACCGTCATGTACCCGTTCTCGAACGCGCGGATGGTGTACTTGTAGTCGCCGAGTTCGGACCCGCGGTAGGCGCGCGTGGCTCGGAAGTCGTCCGTCTCGTGTTCGACGAACCCCGCCAGGTCGGCGTCCGAATCGAGGTCGGAGCGGAGGTAGACCTGCTGGAACGCCGAGCGCGTGAAGTAGGTGATGCTCCTGAGGTTGTCTCCCACGGCGGTTCGACACGCTGCGCGAATCGACTCCGTGAGGTCGGACCCGACGAGGTCAGGGTCGGCTTCCATGACGCTCGTTACCACACGACCGTCGGGCATAATTCCATCGCCCTCGCACGCCGGGGTCGAGGACGGTAGGGTTTTGCCGGGTGAGGACGACTCGGGAGACATGCAACGGCGGTTGGTTCTCGGATGCGGGCCGGTCGCGGAGCGGGCCGTCGAGCGGTTGGCCGAGTGGCCGGGGTCGCTGACGGTGCTCTCCCAGCGCAGCGGCGTCGTCGACTCGTTCCGCGAGGAGGGCGTCGCCGCCGAGCGCCGCGCACCGGACGACGAGGAGGCGTACCCCGACGAGGTGGACGTGGTGTTCGTCGCCGCCGCCGACGCGACGACGAACCTCGAAGCCGCCCGCACCGCCCGCGAGCGGTACCCTCACGCCGCCCTCCTCGCGTACGTCGGCACGGACGCCGACTCCGGCACCCGCGAGGCGCTGACGGAGTTGACAGACCGCATCGTCGACGCGCGGAGCGCGCTCACCGACCGGCTCACCGAACTCACGGCGGACGACGCCGCCGAACGCCTCCACCGACTGTACCGCGTCCTCAAGAGCATCGACGGCACCCTGGCCGTCGTCACCCACGACAACCCGGACCCCGACGCCATCGGCAGCGCCCTCGCCCTGGTTCGCATCGCCGAGAGCGTCGGCCTCGACGCCGAGGCCTGCTACTTCGGCGCCATCTCCCACCAAGAGAACCGCGCGCTCGTGAACCTCTTGGAGATAGAACTGGTGAACCTCGAACGCGGCGACGACATCTCCGAGTACGGCGGCGTCGCCCTCGTCGACCACTCCCGGCCGGGCGTGAACGACGGC
The DNA here is from genome assembly GCF_031624495.1 of Halogeometricum sp. S1BR25-6. NCBI lineage: Archaea > Methanobacteriati > Methanobacteriota > Halobacteria > Halobacteriales > Haloferacaceae > Halogeometricum > Halogeometricum salsisoli. The sequence continues at coordinate 1,291,217 of NZ_JAMQOP010000001.1, forward strand.
CTCCCCGAGGAGACGGAGGTGGACGTCGTCGTCGACCACCACCCGCCGCGGGCGCCCGTCGAGGCGCGCTTTCTCGACCTGCGGCGCGACCTCGGGGCGACGAGCACGCTCGCAACCGACTACCTCCGTCGCCTCGGCATCGAACCGGGGGCGACGGTGGCGACGGCGCTGCTGTTCGGCATCCGCGTCGACACGCGCGACTTCACGCGCGAGGTGTCGGTGCCGGACTTCGAGGCGGCCGCGTGGCTGGTGCCGCACGCCGACCTCTCCATCCTCCAACGAGTGGAGTCCCCGAGCATGAGCGCGGAGGTGATGGACACGCTCGCGCGGGCCATCCGCAACCGCGACGTGCGCGGGGAGGCTCTCGCCACCAACGTCGGCGAGATACGCGACCGGGACGCCCTCGCGCAGGCCGCCGACCGCCTGCTCGACATGGAACACGTCCGCCTCACCGTCGTCTACGGCTTCAAAGACGGCACCGTCTACGTCTCCGGACGCGCGCGCGGAACGGACGTCGACCTCGGCGAGACGCTGCGGGAGGCGCTCGGCCCCATCGGCAGCGCCGGCGGCCACGCCGACATGGCGGGCGCGCAGATTCCGCTCGGCATCCTCGCCGACGTGGGCGAGGACTCCCGCGAGTCGCTCTCGCGCGTCGTGAACGACGTCATCTCCGGGCGGGTGTTCGAGACGCTGGAGGACGCCACGCGGACCCTCGGCGTGAGCGAGGACGGCACCGACCTCACCTTCGAGTTCCCGATGGACGAGTGGTGAGCGCTCCGACGGCGGGACCGCCGGCGGGAGCGACGCCGGGTCCGTGCGACTCGGGGGCACGCTTTTGCCCCCGCCACGCCTACCGACGACGATGAGCGGGAAGGCGGCCGTCGACGAGTACATGACACGAGAAGTACAGACGGTGTCACCCACCGACTCCGTCGCAGACGTGGCACGACGCATCGCCGAGAGCGACGGACACAACGGGTTTCCGGTGTGCGAAGGCCGAAAAGTCGAGGGATTCGTCACCGCCAGGGACCTCCTCCTCGCCGACGACGAGGCGCCCATCTTCACCGTGATGTCCGAGGATATCATCGTCGCCCACCCCGACATGGACGTCAACGACGCCGCGCGCGTCATCCTCCGCTCGGGCATCCAGAAACTCCCCGTCGTCGACGACGCGGGCAACCTCGTCGGCATCATCTCGAACACCGACGTCATCCGCTCGCAGATAGAGCGCGCGACGCCCGAGAAGGTCGGAAAGCTGATGCGGACGCTCGAACAGATTCACGGCATCACCGTCCACGGGGAGCGCCACGCGATCGAACTCGCCGACCTCATCCCCACACAGGGGCGCGTCTACGCCGACGAACTCGACGGCCGGAAGTACGAACTCGAACGCGGCCTCGCGGAACCGCTCGTCGTCATCGACAACGACGGCACCCTCCTCCTCGCCGACGGCCACCACCGCGTGATGGCCGCGAGCCGACTCGACATCGAGGAGATGGACGCCTACGTCATCGTCGTCGACGACCCCATCGAACTCGGGATGCAACAGACCGCCGAGAAAGAGGGACTCTCCTCCATCGACGACATCGACGTGGTCGACTACGGCCGGCATCCGCTGGTCGAGTCGACCCAGCGGCTCCAGCGGGAGTGACGCCGACGCTTCTCTCCGCCGCCGTTCCGTTCTCCCGGCGGTAGGCGGCGCCTACTCCGCCACGTCGTGTTCCTCGCGCCACGCGGCGGCGAGTTCGCGCGCGCCGTCCTCGTCGTCGACTCGCTCCCGGCGGTAGCCGCGGCCGTCTTCGGCCTGATAGAGGCGGTCCAACCGGACCGCCCACGTGTCGTCGGGGCGCCGCCGGAGTCGGATGGTCGCGTTGCCGTCGCTGCGCTCCCACTCCGTGATGCGGTCGTCCGCGCGAACTTCCTGCCAACTCATGTACCTTCCTCGACGGCGGCCGCACCTGTCTCTTGCCCTCCGCGGCGACGGCGTTCGGACGGACGCGGCGCCGACCGCGCGGACTCAATCGAGCGCTTCGGTGCCCGTCTCCGTCGCGCCGGCGCCGACCAGCGGACCGGTCCGGGCGCCGCACCCCGGACACTCGGGGTAGCCCAGCGAGTCGTAGCCGACCGCGTCGGCCCGTTCGACGGTACCGCACGCCGCACAGTCGAAGTACGAGATCCACTCGAATGCCATATCCCGTCGTTCGCGGAGGACGTATTCGTTATCGACCGCTTACCCGCCCGAACCACGGGCTTAACGACCCGTTCGACGGGGCGGACCGCGTTCGCCCCGACGCGTCACCGCGCCGGCGGTCCGCCGGTTCCGACCCCGCCGTCTCCCCTGTCGGCGTCGCCGTCCGTCGCCCGCGTCGCGTCCACGAGGTCCAGCCCCTCGTCGACGCGTCCGAGCAGGAACAGCGAGTAGTACCGGAAGAACGCGACGGCGGGGACGAGGAGGAGCGCCGACGCCGCGGCGACGGCGAGGAGGTAGCACGCGCCGACGACGGCGAGCAGCGTCCACGCGAGGAGGGAGAGTCCCCCCAACGCGGAGAACGCGACCAGGACGGCGCCGCCGAGCACCGCGAACGGGAGCGCCACGAGGACGGCGAGAAAGAGCGTTCCCGCCGCGACCAACGCGCCGACGAGGGCGCTCAGCGTGAGGCGGACGAGGAGGTAGAGCGCGATTTCCTCCCACTCGGCCCGCACCGTCGAGAGCACCCGGCGCCAGCCGTCGAGGACCCCGCAGTCTTCCGCGAGCATCGCCGGGACGACGAAGTCCGTCGCGAGGCGGACGAGGAGGGCGACGAGGAACGCGACGGCGACGCCGACGAGAAGTATCGGCAGGAGGGCGAGGAGGAGACCCGGTCCGACGGCGACGCCGCCGAGGACGACGAGGGCGGCGGGAACGCCGACGACCAGAAGCGCGAGCAGGCCGACGCACGCCTCGAAGGCCCACAGTCGAAGCCCGTTTCCGAACTGCGCGCGGAACGGGGCTCGAATCCGAACCGGGGGGTCGACCAGTCCCGTCACGAGCACGAACTCCATCACCGCGGAGACGACCCAGAACGCGAGGGCGAGCAGTACGGCGACGGCGGCGGCGACGCCGAACGCGAGGGTCCTGACGTCGGGGAGCGTCTCCGGGGTCGGGAGGGAGAGGTCGCGGAAGGGAAACTCGAACGGCGCACCCGGCAGTCCCGGTGTCACCGCGCCGCCGGCGTTGACGTTGACCGAGACGCTGCTCGCGCCGGCGCCGACGAAGACGGCGAGGAGGGCGAGGCGGAGCCACGTTCCGAGGTCGAACGGGAGGAGGAGTCCCGTCGTCGCCGACCGGGCGTCGTCAAGGGCGTCTATCGCGTGCCACGACATACGCGCCGCTGGGTCGCGCGAGCGGATAAAACGGCCGGGCGGCGCCGCGGTTCGGGGCGACCGCCCGGTCCCGCGGCCGCTATCCGGAGCTTCTTATCGCGAGGCGCGGAACCGTCGGGTATGACCACCACGCCGTTCGAGCGTCGCACGCGCGACGCGCAGGCCGCACTCCGGGAGGCGGGCGCGGACGCCCTCGTCTGCTTTCCCAGCTCGAACCTGTTCTACCTCTCGGGCTTCTCGGAGGACCCCGGCGAGCGCCACCTGTTCTTTCTGGTTCCCGCCGACGGCGACCCGACGTTCCTCATTCCCGACCTCTACGAGACGCAGGTGCGCGCGGCGACGTGGACCGACGACGTGCGCACGTGGGCCGACAGCGAGAACCCCGTCGCCGCCACCGAGGCGGCCGTCTCGGCGCTCGGACTCCCCGAGGGGCCGCAGGTCCTCGTCGACGACACCATGTGGGCGCGGTTCACGCAGGACCTCCGCGCGGTGCTGCCGGAGGCGACGTTCGGCCTGGCGAGCGAGGCGCTCGCTCCCCTTCGAGTTCGAAAGGACGAAGCAGAACTTGACGCCCTGCGGCGGGCGGGCGCGGCGGCCGACGCCGCGATGGACCGCGTGCGCGAACTCGGCTCCGACGCCGTCGGAATGACCGAGGCCGAACTGGCCGCCGACATCGAGACGTACCTCGCCGACGCCGGCGGCGACGGTACCGCGTTCGAGACGGTGGTCGGCGCGGGCGACCACGGCGCGATGCCGCACTACCGCCGCGGCGACCGGGAGATTCGAGCGGGCGACCCCGTCGTCCTCGACTTCGGGACGCGCGTCGACGGCTACCCGAGCGACCAGACGCGCACCGTCGTCTTCGACGGCGACCCCTCGGCGGAGTTCCGCGAGGTCCACGAGGTGGTCCGCGAGGCGCAGGCGGCCGCCGTCGCCGCCGTCGAACCCGGCATCGCGGCGGAGGCGGTCGACCGCGCGGCGCGCGAGGTCATCGAAGCGGCGGGGTACGGCGAGCGGTTCGTCCACCGGACGGGGCACGGCGTCGGCCTCGACGTCCACGAGGAACCGTACGTCGTCGCCGGGAACGACCGGGAACTCGAACCGGGGATGGTGTTCAGCGTCGAACCCGGCGTCTATCTGCCCGACCGATTCGGCGTCCGTATCGAGGACCTGGTCGTCGTCACCGACGAGGGGTGCGAGCGACTGAACGACAGCGACCGCGGCTGGGAGTGTTGAGCGCGACCGGTCGGTGGACGGAGAGAAGAAGGTTTGTCCGCGCGGCGCCGATAGGACTCGATGGTCACGCGCGAACAGCGGGTGGTGTTGGTCGGCGTCGTCCTCGCGGTGCCCGCGGCGTATCTCGTCTACGCGCTCACCGGGTCGGTGCCGCTGGCGGGGGCGACGCTGCTCGGTCTCGGGTTCGTCATCCCCTCGGGGATAAACGGCTCTCGGCGCGAGGAGGGCGGCGACGGCGACGCGGACGAAGAGCGATAGCGACGACCGCGGAGCGGCAACGGCAACGAGAGCAAGTGCGAGCGGTTCGCTACTCGTCCGCGTCCGCCTCAGCACCGGCGTCGTCGCCCGCCGGACCGACGAGCGAGTCCACGTCGGTGTGCTCGAACAGCAGGTCGCGCATCATCGAAACCGTCTCCTCGTCGCGGGTGCGCCCGGAGTGGACGACGTCCTCCGCGCGGTCGACGACCGACAGCGTGTCGCCGGTGACGAGCATTACGGGGACGCCCTTCTCCTCGGCCTTGCCGAGGACGGCCGAGGGCGGTCGGTGGCCGCCGGTGAGGATGATGGTCTTCACGCCCGGCGCTTCGAGGGCGGCCGTGATTATCTCGGAGCGGTCGCCGCCGGTGATGACCGCGGCGTCCTTCGTCCGGCGGAAGTACCGGAGCGCGGAGTCGCCGCCCATCGCGCCGACGAGGAACCGCTCGACGTACGCCTCCTCGTCGCCGCGCGTCACCACGTCCGCGCCGAGTTCGTCCGCGAGGTCCGCGACGGTGACGCCGGCGAGTCGCTGCTCGCGCGGGACGACGCCGAGGACGGGCACGCCGCGGCCTTCGAGGAACGGGACGACCTCCTGTTCGAGTTCGTCGAAGACGGCGTCGGTGACGCCGTTGAACATGACGCCCGCGAGTCGGTCGCCGAACTGCTCGGCGGCGACGAGCAGGTCGTCGAGGTCCGAGGGCTTCCGGTAGTCCGCGACGAGGAGGACGCCCGCGTCGAGTCGCTCGGCCACGTCCGCGTCGGTCATGTCGACGATGCCGCCGGTCGACCAGACGCCACCGCCCTCGACGAGCATCAGGTCCGTGCCCTCGGCGAGTTGTCCGAAGTTCTCCTCGACGATTTCGCCGAGTTCGTCGCCGTCCTCGCGTCCGCGGATGGCGCCGTCGACGAACGTCGGCGAGTAGACGATAGGCTCCATCTGGTGCATCTCGGCGTCGAGGCCGAGCACCTCGCGGGCCAGCATCGGGTCCTCGTCGAGCGTCTTCCCGACGTTTGACTGCAGGCGCGTGCCCTTCGGTTTCATGTACCCGACGGAACTCCCGCGCTCCTGTGCGAGTTTACCGAGCGCGAGGGTGATGGCCGTCTTGCCGGTGCTTTCGTGGGTCGAAGTGACGAGTAGCGTGTTCATGGGTTCAGAGTTGGTCGGGGTCGACCGTCAATCGCACGTCGACGGCTTTCACGCCGTCGGGCGTGGCGACGAGGGGGTTGATGTCCAGTTCGAGGATGGCCGGGAAGTCCGTGACGAGTTGCGAGAGCCGCTGAATCGTCTCCGTGACGCCGTCGACGTCGACGGGGTCGCGGCCGCGCGCGCCGCGGAGGAGCGGCGCGGAGTCTATCTCTTCGGTCATCTCTCGCGCCTCCGACTCGGCGACGGGCGCGACGCGGAACGTCGTGTCTTCGAGCACTTCGACGAAGATACCGCCGAGGCCGAACATGAGGAGGGGACCGAACTGCGGGTCCTTGTTCATGCCGACGATGGTCTCGACGCCGCTGTCGAGGTCCACCATCTCCTGCACCTGCACGCCGATGATGTTGGCGTCGGGTTGGTAGTTGCGCGCGCGGGTGACGAGGTCCTCGTAGGCGTCGAACACCTCCTCGTTCGGGACGCCGACCTTGACGCCGCCGATGTCGGATTTGTGGAGGATGTCGGGGCTGACGATCTTCATCACCACGTTGCCCTCGATACCCTCCGCGACGGTGAGGGCGTCCTCCGGCGCGTCGACGATGTCGCCCTGCGGCGTCTCGATGCCGTAGGCGTCGAGGAGGTCCATCGCCTCGACGCCGAGGCGGGTGTCCTCGCGACCCTCGACGTCCGAGAGTATCTCGCGGGCGCGTTCTTCGTCCACGTCGAACGTCGTCGGTCTGTCGTACTCGCGTTCGGAGATGTCGCGGAAGCGCGAGAGGGCGTCGAGGCCGCCGACGGCGCGGGCGGGGTCGAAGTAGTTCGGGATGCCCGCCTCGGTCAGCACCTCGGCCGCCGGCTTCACGCGCTCGCCGCCCATGAAACAGGCCGCGACCGGTTTATCGTGTCTCTCCTGCAGTTCGACGGTGTCGGCGGCCAGTTCGTCGTAGTCGAGGACGGCCGTCGGACACGTGAGGACGATGGCGGAGCCGACGTTCTCGTCGGCCAGGGCCACGTCGAGGGCGTTCCGGAAGCGCTCGTTGTCCGCGTCGCCGACGATGTCGACGGGGTTGTAGATGTTCCCCTCCTCGGGGAGCGTCTCGGAGAACTCATCGAGCGTTTCGTCGGTGAACGACGCCATCGACAGGCGGGAGTCGCCGACGGCGTCCGTCGTCATCACGCCGGGTCCGCCCGCGTTCGTGATGACGGCCACGTCGTCGCTGTCGGGCAGGGGTTGGCTCTCCAGGACGCGCGCGGCGTCGAACAGTTCCTGCACCGACTCCGCGCGGATGACGCCCGCCTGTTCGAGACCCGCTTCGTAGGCCTGGTCGGACCCGGCGATGGTGCCGGTGTGGCTGGACGCCGCCTGCGCGCCGGCGTCGGTCCGCCCGGACTTCACGAGCACGATGGGCGTGTCCTGCGTCACCTCGCGCGCGGTGTCGATGAACTCCCGCCCCTCGGAGATGCCTTCGAGGTAGCCGATGATGACGCTCGTGTCCTCGTCGTCGCCCCAGGCGTCGATGAAGTCCGCCTCGTCGAGGACGGCCTTGTTCCCGAGCGAGACGACGTCCTTGAAGCCGATTCCCTGGTCGTTCGCCCAGTCGAGCACCGCCGTGATGAACGCGCCCGACTGGCTCATGAACGACATCTCGCCGGCCATCGCGTTCTCGGGGCCGAACGTGGCGTTCATCCCCGTCGGCGTGGACATGACCCCGAGGCTGTTCGGGCCGACGAGGTTGAGGTCGTACGCCTCAGCCACCTCGGTCAGTTCCTGCTCCCGCGAGGCGCCCTCGCTGCCCGTCTCGCCGAACCCGGCCGTGATGACGACCACGTTCCGGATGCCGGCCTCGCCGGCCTCGCGCACGGCCTGCACCGCGATGTGCGGCGGGACCACGACGATAGCGAGGTCCGCGTCGGACTCGCCGACGCCGGCCACCGCCGGGACGCCGAACACCTCGTCGTACTTCGGGTTCACGGGGACGACGTCCCCGTCGAAGTCGTCGATGAGGTTCTCCATGATGGCGCGACCGACGGAGCCTTCGCGCTCTGTCGCGCCGACGACGGCGACGCGCCGCGGCACGAACAACTCGGATAACTCTCCCATCGCTCGGAAGTAGACGCCCTTTCCGTTTAAATCCGGGTATGTGGGGTTTTACATACCCCGTGAGCGCAGTTCTCGCTCACGATTTTTCGTTCGCCGGCGAATCGCTACCCGAGTGTTAGATTGTGCGACGAACCGCTCACACGGTGTCGTCTGGGCCGTACTGCTCTCGAATCCGTTCGACCTCCGCGGCGTACCGCGCTCTCGTCTCCTCGTCGTCGACGGTGCCGAGGTGGTCGTCGTCGGTGTCGACGGCGGCCGTCGTGTCGCGGACGTCGGAGAAACTGGTCAGCGAGCGCTCCTTTCTCAGATACTGCGACCCGTCGGGCGTCGCGTACACGAGAATGATGATGTTCTGCTCGTCGTCGGAGTAGGTTCGCTCGACCAACCAGACGCGGGTGGTCGCTCCATCCTCCTCGCCCTCCGTCGCGTCGCCGGGTGTCGAACTCATGGTCGTCCTTCGCCGTCCCGACGGAAGACTGATTCGACGATTCCGCACATCAGAGAACACCGAATCCGAACTGGGGCAGGCCGAACACGGCCGTCCACGTGTAGTGGAGAACCACGCCGACGACGAGGGCCGGAACCGTCGTGTAGACGCTGGCGACGACGGCGGCCGTCTTGTCGATGGCGATGAGGGGGAACAGCGCGTCGCCGTCCTGACTGATGGCGTTGGCGACGAGCGCCGAGAACGGAATCGCCCCCTGCGCGTACGCCGTCGAGAGCACGATTTGCGGACCGCAGCCGGGAATGAGACCGACCACGGCGCCCGCGATGGGGGCGAGGACGCCGGCGGCGGCCGCGAGGCCGCCGATGTCGACGCCGGTGAACAGGATGCCGTACTCGTAGGCGAGGTAGGCGGCGATGACCCAGACGGTGACGAACGACGTCTCCATCGCGGCGTGCGTCAGCGTCTCGAAGACGCTGCCGAACGTATCGCGCGCGTGTCCCACGTCGCCGTGGCCGACGTACTTCCGACCGACGAAGTAGAGGTAGGCGGAGAGAGTCGTTCCGACGAGGCCGGCGACGGTGAACAGACCCGCGAACGAGAGGTCGGCGACCATCGGAACGTCGGGCGCGCCCCGCAGGAGGTAGACGACGCCGGCGCCGAGGCCGACGGCGGCGGCCACCCACCACGCCGCGAGGGCGGCGAGACTGAGAGAGCGCATCACCGAGGACTCTCGGACGGAGTCGCCGTCGTGGTCGTGGTGGCCGTCGGCGCCGCAGACGAGACCCTGCACCTCGCCCGCGGCCGCCTCGTCGTAGTGGTGGACCTTGTTCCCGGTCATCGGCGCGGAGACGCCGCCGTCGGTGACCGTCGTGCCGATGTTCCGGACCGCGCGGTCGACGCGCGAGACGCCCAATCCGAACCGGTCGACGGCGTACCCGAACAGGACGGCCGTCGCGAACGCGATGCCGTAGGAGTACAGCGCCGCCTCCGGCGCCAAGGCGAGGATGACGAACGCCGCGTCGCCCGCGGTGGCGATGAGCGTCGCCACGACGGTGCCGAACGAGACGGAACCGCGGACGTACAGCGGCATCATCACGATAGCCCCGCCGCATCCCGGCGTGAGGCCCATCAGCGCGCCGACCAACGGGCCGGCGCGACGGTTTTCTTCTAGCTTCTCGACGAGTCGGCCGCCGGTGCGGTACTGGACGTAACTGAACAGGAGGACGGTGACGGCGACGAACGCGCTGACCTGTACGAAGCCGTCGCGGACGGACGCGAGGAAGATATTGACGATTTCAGACATCGTCGTCCCCCGGAACGCGGCTTCGCCTCGCGGCGAAACCGGCGATATGATTCATCTCAACAGAGGATTAGACACGTCTAAAAATAAAGCTATGCCTTCCGAACAGCGCGTCAGTCGGCCACCGTCGCCGCCTCGGCGTCGGCCAATCGGCGGAGTTCCGCGGGGTCGACGGGGAAGACGGCTTCGGGCGTCCCGGCGGCGGCCCAGACGGTGTCGTACTCCGAGAGCGTCTCGTCGAACAGGACGGGGAGGTCCGTCTCGTGGCAGAAGGGCGGGACGCCGCCGATGGACCACCCGACCACGTCTCGAATCTCCTCGGGGTCGGCCATCGATACGTCCGCGGCGTCGACACTGCGGTGAGCGGCGAGTCGCTCCTCGCTCACGCGATTCGCGCCGCTGGTGACGACGACGAGGAGGTCCTCGCCCGCCCGGAAGACGAGGCTGCTGGCTATCTGTCCCACCTCGCATCCGACCGCTTCGGCGGCGTCCGCGGCCGTCTTTGTTCCCTCGGGAAACTCCTCGACGGTCACCTCGAAATCGTATCGCTCGCGCGCGGCGTCGGCGAACTGCCTCGCTCGTTGATGCATGCTGTCGAAGCGCACGCGGAGGGGGTGCTAAAGTCTCACTCTTCGCCGGCGCTCTCCGTCCCCCGTTTAGGCCCGCCGAAAATATCGGTGTTCTGAAACGTTTATCTCCGTCGGACATCTACCGACGGTATGGACTGGGGAAGCTTCGCGTTCGTCTTCGTCGCCGGTCTCGTCACCGCGTTGGCGACGGGCATCGGGGCGATTCCGTTCTTCTTCGTGCGCGAGGTGAGCGACCGGTGGAACGTCGCGCTGTGGGGTATCGCCTCCGGAATCATGCTGTCGGCGTCGGTGTTCGGTCTCGTCTTGGAGGCGCTGTCGTCGTACGTCCGCGTGTCGCTGGCGGGCGTCACCGTCTCGTCGATTCCGACCCAGACGCTCCTGTTGCTCGGGGTGGGGCTGCTCGCGGGCGTCCTCCTCGTCGTCGTCGCCCACCGCGTCATCGAGGGCGCCGAGGTGAACCCCCGGCAGTACGAGGAGGCGGACTTCCGGAAACTGCTTCTCATCCTCGGGGTGCTCACCGTCCACAGTTTCCCCGAGGGCGTCGCCGTCGGCGTCGCGTTCGCGGACCTCGGACTGGAGGGCGGTATCACGATGTTCGGCGTCGCCGTCCCGCTTCTGGCCGTGTTCATGACCGTCGCCATCTCCATCCACAACGTTCCCGAGGGCGTCGCCATCTCCATCCCCCTCCGGTCGATGGGTGTCTCGAACCCGCGACTCGTCTGGTGGTCGGTGTTCTCCAGTCTCCCCCAACCCGTCGGCGCCGTCGCCGCGTTCTACTTCGTCCGCGTCGCCCGCGACTTGCTTCCCGTCGGCTTCGGCTTCGCCGCCGGCGCGATGATGTATCTCGTCCTCGCGGAGTTCGTCCCCGAGGCGCTCGAACGCGGGGCGGGCCTACCGAACGGCGGGCGACGGGAACTCCTCGCCGGTATCGTCGCCGGCGTCGCCGTGATGGTGCCGCTGCTGTTCGTCTGAACGGTCGTCGCGGTCCGTCGAGGGACCGCTTCGTCGGCAAAGAAGTCGAGTCGGTCGGAAGAACGCGCTTCTTCGAGGCTCAGTGACTGTGGCCCATCGCATCGGCCAGGGAGACGCCGAACCGCTCTTCGAACAGGTCCTCCATCTTCTCGTTGAGTTCTTCGAGGTCCGCCGGCGTCTCGCCCTCGCCGTGGTGGACGGCGACGTGCGCCTGCTGTGCGAACGACTGGACGACGAGGTCGCCGACGACGTTCGTCGCCTCCTCGCCCTGTTCGGTGAACACGTCGACCAGCCCTTCCGGGAGTTCGACTTCCTCTACGTCGCCGTCCGGTCCTTCTATCGTGTAGGTCTCGGTGTCGACCATGGGCCCTCTCCGTCCCCGCCGGTTAAGGGTCTGTGGGAATCCGCCGACGCTCGGAGAACGGCGCGTTCAGTCGTCCGATTCCGCGGCCGCGGGTTCGGCGTCGGGTTCCGCCTCGGCCGCCTCCTCCCGCTCTAAGTCTTCGAGGTAGTCGTCGGCGTCGAGGGCGGCCTTCACGCCGTCGCCGCCGGCCGTCGCCGCCTGCTGGTAGTGGTAGTCGACCACGTCGCCCGCGGCGAAGATGCCGGGGACGTCGGTGGCCGTCTGGCCGCCGTCGCGGCCGCCCTTCGCCAGCACGTAGCCCTCCTCGTCCCGTTGGACGCCGGTCCCTTCGAGGTAGTCGGCGTTCGGCGTGTGGCCGATGGCGTAGAACACCGCGCCGACGTCGAAGTCGAACGTCTCCGTCTCGGGGTCGTCCAGTTTCTCGGTCGGGTGGCCCTCGGGGTGACGCACCATCCGCACGTGGTCGACGCCCTCCTCGGGGGTGCCGTGGAGTTCCGTCACCTCGGTGTTGCGCATGATCTCTATCTCGCCGGCGTCGACTTTCTCCATGACTCTGTCTATCCAGTAGTCCTCCGCGCGGAACTCCTCGCGGCGGTGCGCGAGGTACACCGTCGAGGCGAATTTCGTGAGGAAACTGGCTTCCTCCATCGCGGCGTCGCCGCCGCCGACGACGAGAATCTTCTCGTCGCGGAAGAACGCGCCGTCGCAGGTGGCGCACGTCGAGAGACCGTAGCCCATCAGGTCGTCCTCGCCCGGAATCCCGAGCGTCCGCGCGGACGCCCCGGAGGCGGCGATGACCGCGTCGGCGGTGTAGACGTCGCCGTTCTTCATCGTCACGGTGAACGGCCGCTCACTTGCGTCCACGTCCGCGACAATGCCGTGGTCTATCTCCGCGCCGAAGCGCTCGGCCTGCTTTTTCATGTTCTGGATGAGTTCCGGCCCGGAGATGCCCTCGGGGAAACCGGGGTAGTTCTCCACCTCCGTGGTCAGCGTCAACTGTCCGCCGGGTTCGTCGCCCTCGAACACCAACGGCTCGTTGTTCGACCGCCCGGCGTAGATGGCGGCCGAGAGGCCGGAGATGCCCGACCCCGCGATGATGAGCTTCCGGTGTTCGACGAACGCGTCGTCCTCTGTCATATCTCTCCGTTGGCTAGAGTCGCCCTTTTAGGTTCCGCTGTCGTGCGCGATTGCCGTCGACTCGGACGGCGGACCGAGCGGTTTCATACGACCGCCCGCCGACGTACCCCCATGCCCGCCGACTTGGAGGAGAAGACCGACCGCTACGGCCGGATGCTCGCGGACGCCTTAGAGGAGGCGACGGTGGCCGTCCCGCCGGAGACGCCGCTCGGAGACGCGGCCGTCGAAATCGAGGAGATGGCCGTCTCCTACCTCGAAGACGGGCGGCACTTCCGCGAGCACGGCGACCCGGTGAACGCGCTGGCGTCGTTCTCGTACGGCTACGGGTGGCTCGACGCCGGCGTCCGGATGGGGCTGTTCGAGGTGCCCGAGGGGACGCACCTGTTCACGACGGAGTAGTCGAACGGAGCGCGCCTACGAGGCGGCCGTTGACGCCGCGCGACGGCGTCGACCTCACTCGAACCGGAACGACGGTCCGTCGTCGGAGTCGTGCACCTCGACGCCGAGGGCGTCGAGTTCGTCGCGGAGTTCGTCGGCGCGGTCGTAGTTGCCGGCCTCGCGTTCGGCCTCGCGCACGTCGAGGAGGAGTTTGACGAGGTCCTCGGCCACCGACACCTCGCCGCCCTCGGCCGCGCCGCCGAAGCCGAGACCGAACACGTCGCCGCCGAGGTCCTCGAACGTCTCGACGGCCTCGTGCAGTCCGCGGTAGTCGTACTCGTCGGCGTCGCCGACGTGGGTGTTCACCGCGCGGGCGAGTTCGATGAGCGCGGCCATCGCCTCTCGGACGTTGAAGTCGTCGTTCATCGCCGCGCGGAACCCTTCTCTCGTCGACTCGACCGCCTCGCGCAGGTCGCCGTCGGTCACGGTGGCGTACGCGTCGGGACCGTCGACGGCCTCGGCCGCCGCCTCGTAGGCGCGTTCGAGTCGGTCCCAGCGCTCCTCGGCCTCGTTCATCGCCGCGTCGTCGAACGTCTGTTCGGCGCCGTAGCCGGTTGAGAGGTAGAACGTCCGGATGACGTCGACACCGAACTCCTCCAACGCGTCGTCGACGGTGAAGAAGTTCCCCAGACTGGAGGACATCTTGTCCGCCTCGGTCTGGAGGAGGCCGACGTGGAGCCAATAGCGCGCGAACGTCTCTCCCGTCGCGGCCTCGCTCTGCGCCACCTCGTTCTCGTGGTGGGGGAAGACGAGGTCGCGGCCGCCGACGTGGATGTCGATGGTCTCGCCCAGGTGCGTCATCGACATCGCCGAGCACTCGATGTGCCAGCCGGGACGGCCCTCGCCCCACGGCGACTCCCACGTCTGGCCCTGCGGGCCGTCCAACGGCTCTAGCCCCTCGTGGCGGTGTTCGGCGACGGCCCCCTCGGAGACGCCGCCCGCCTTCCAGAGCGCGAAATCCGCGGGGTGGCGCTTCTCGGAGCGCTCCTCGGCCTCCCCCTGCGCCTCCATCTCCTCGACGCGCTGGTTCGATAGCTTTCCGTACTCTTCGAAGGCGGTCACGTCGAAGTACACCGACCCGTTGGACTCGTAGGCGTAGCCCTTCTCGACCAAGGTCTCGACGAGGTCGATTATGTTCGGTACGTGCTCGGAGACGCGGGGGTAGACTTCGGCGCGCTTGAGGTTCAGTCCGCGCATGTCGCGGATGACGTGCTCGGTGAAGTGGCGGGCCACTTCGGGTTCCGAATCCCCGAAGTCGTCCTCGCCGATGCGCGCGGTTATCTTCTCGTTCACGTCGGTGAAGTTCTCGACGTGGTGGACGTCGTACCCCTCGTGTTCCAGCCACCGGTGCATCACGTCGGCGTGCATCCAGAGGCGGGCGTGGCCGAGGTGGGCGTCGTCCGAGACCGTCAGCCCGCAGACGTAGAGCAACACGTCGTCGTCGTCCTGTGGTTCGAACTCCTCGCGTTCTCCGGACAGGGTGTTGGTCACGGACAGCGTCATCGGGGGAGGGTACTCCCGAGGCAGGTTTCAACCCGTCGGAACGGTCGGTGGGACCGCCGTCGAACCGGTATCCCGCCGCGCGCGGTCGCGACGGCCCCGCCGCGCGTCCGCCGATTCGGTCGCCGGGCCGGAAGCGCCACGACGTGATACGGCAGCTACAATTTATACCGATTCGCGTGCCTCTGTCTAGCATGGCGACCGAAGAGCCGCGGCCGACTCGTCACGGCGAAATCGAGGAGATACTGGAACGGAAAGACGGCACCGCGGAGACGCGCGACGAGGCGGACAAGTACACCGTCGTCGGCGCCGCGCGGCGGCGCACGTTCGCGAACTGGCTGACGCCCGTCGAGGAACATTTCGTCTGCCACCGAAACGACATCCCGAACGCGGACGCCGACGAGTGGACCGTCTCGCTCACGGGGGACGCGTCCGGGACGCTTTCGATGGACGCGCTCAGGGAGGAGCACCCCGCCGTCGCCGTCGCGCACACGATGGAGTGCGCGGGTAACGGCCGCGGCCAGCACCGCCCCGAGACGGGGAGCGTCCAGTGGGGGTTCGAGGCGGCGGCCACGTCCCTCTGGACCGGCGCGCCCCTCAGTTCGGTGCTCCGGGCGCACGGCGTCGACTCCGCGGACGGGCGGTGGCTGACCGCCGTCGGCGGCGACCCCTCCGACGGCGACGACGTGTTCGCGCGGTCCATCCCCCTGACGAAGGCGTTCGACGACTGCATCCTCGCTTACGGGATGAACGGCGACCCCCTTCCGCGGGAGCACGGCTTCCCGGTTCGCCTCGTCGTTCCGGGGTGGTACGGCGTGAACAACGTGAAGTGGGTCGATGAACTCCGAGTGGCGGATTCGATGGTGACGGAGGGCGCCCTCGATAGACCGGGCGAGCACGCCTACTGGCAGCAGGTCGCCTACCGCATCCACCCGGCCGGCGTCGAACCCGAGACGAACGACTCCGTGGACGAGGTGGACACATGGGACCAACTCGAAGGTGCGGTCGAGCACCCCTACACGTTCGACGCGAACGTGAAATCGGTCGTCGGGACGCCCGACGGCGAGTCGCCCGTGGAGGCGGGCGAACGGGTAGAAGTCCGTGGCGTCGCGTGGGCGGGCGACGACCGGGTCGACCGGGTCGAGGTTTCGACCGACGGCGGCGAGACGTGGACGGACGCCGAACTGTTCGGCCCCGACTACGCGGGCGCGTGGCGACTGTTCCGGTACGACTGGCGGCCCGGAGCGGGGACGCACGAGTTGCTGTCGCGGGCGACCGACGAGCGAGGGCGGCGACAGCCCGCGCGAATCTCGAACCCGGACGCGTGGCGCGACGCCCTCGCCGACGACGCGTTCCCGTGGAACGAGGGCGGGTACGCCGCGAACGCGTACGAACCCAACGGCGTGACGGTCGAGGTGGTCGACTCCGGGGAGGGGAGATAGCCGACCCGTTCAGACCGACAGCGATTCCAGCGCCGACTCGACGTGTCGGAGGGCGTTCGCCCCCTGTCGCTGCGGGACGACGACCACCAGTTCGCCGTCCGCGACGCCCGCGGCGTCGACGACGACGTTCTCCGCGCCGAGGCGGTCGCAGACGACCGAGAGCGCGCGGACGTCCACGTCGCCCGTCGCGACGAGGGCGGTGAGGTCCCCGCCGGCGGCGACGACGGAGACGCCGCCGACGGTGAGCACCCGTTCGTCGTCCTCGTCGGCGTCCACGTCCGCGCCGGCGAGTCCGACCCCGCTCCGCATCCGGACGGTGGCGTCCCGGGCCTCGGTTTCGAGGGGCGGCAGGTCGTCGGCGAAGCGCCGCAGGGCGGTTGCGACGGCGTCGGCGTCGCCCTCGACCTCCAGCGTCTTCGCGGCGGCGGCGTAGTTCACCACGCCCGCGCGGAGGGCGTAGAGGAGGTGCGGGCGCGCCCTGACGGCGTCTCGTGTCTCGGCGGCCAGTGACATGGTGCGTCGGTCGGCGGAGACGCACTAAAGGGTCTCGGAGGCGGCGGCGGGCGGCGAACTCCGGCTCCGAAATCGACAAGATTCCTTTCGGGAACCCGAAGTCCATAAGGCGGCGCTCCCGTAATTTCCGCCCATGCAAGCGCTGGTCATCGTGGCGCACGGGTCGCACTTGAACCCGGATTCGAGCACGCCGACGCGGCGTCACGCGGACACCATCCGCGCGACGGGAGCGTTCGACGAGGTGCAGACCGGCTTCTGGAAGGAGGAGCCCTCACTGCGGGAGGTCCTTCGAACAGTCGAGTCCGAGGAGGTGTACGTCGTCCCCCTGTTCATCAGCGAGGGCTACTTCACAGAGCAGGTCATCCCGCGGGAACTCCGTCTGGAGGGGTGGGACGTCTCCGAGTGGGACTCCGACGGCCTCTCGGCCGACACCGCGACGCTCGTCGCCGAGGACACCGGCCAGACCGTCCACTACTGCGGCCCGGTCGGAACCCACGAGTCGATGACGGACGTCATCGTCCGCCGCGCCGAGACGGTCACCGGCGACCCCGACGTGGGCGAGGGGTTCGGCCTCGCCGTCGTCGGTCACGGCACCGAACGGAACGAGAACTCCGCGAAGGCCATCGAGTACCACGCCGACCGCGTCCGCGAGACGGGCCGTTTCGACGAGGTGCGGGCGCTGTACATGGACGAGGAACCGGAGGTCGACGACGTGACCGACTACTTCGAGTCGGAGGACGTCGTCGTCGTTCCCCTGTTCGTCGCGGACGGCTTCCACACGCAGGAGGACATTCCGGAGGATATGGGCCTCACCGACGACTACCGGGCGGGCTACGACGTGCCCGCGGAGGTGGACGGCCACCGCATCTGGTACGCCGGCGCCGTCGGGACGGAGGCGCTGATGGCCGACGTCGTCCTCGAACGCGCCGCCGACGCGGGCGCGGACATCGAGGAGGCCATCGCGAGCGTCCGCGAGGAGACGAGAGAGACGCCGGCGGCGGGTGACTGACGTGCGGAGCGAACAGTTCGATACGCTCGTCCGCCGACTCGACGAGCGACCGATCGATTTCGAGGGGTTGCGCGCCGAGTGGGACGG
Source organism: Halogeometricum sp. S1BR25-6 (assembly GCF_031624495.1). Lineage (NCBI taxonomy): Archaea > Methanobacteriati > Methanobacteriota > Halobacteria > Halobacteriales > Haloferacaceae > Halogeometricum > Halogeometricum salsisoli. Next base: position 1,309,119 of record NZ_JAMQOP010000001.1, read on the forward strand.
CGAGGGCTACGCCTTCGAGACGCCCGAGCGCACCCACGAGGGACTCTCGCAGGCGGGACTCCACGAGGCGGCCGCGAACGCCGACCCGTACGTGACGAACTGGTTCTTCTGGGAGGTGGACGTGGGGCACGAGGGGCGGCACCGCCGCGCGTTCCTCCGGAAACTGGAGGCGGCCGACGAGCGCCCGGTCTCCGAGCGCTACGACGACCTCCGGGAGGGGATGGTAACCGAGTGGGGCCAACTCCGAATCACGGCGACGCTCGACGACGCGGGCGACCGCCGGTACGAGGTGCGCCACGAGGACGACGCGAGCGCCGACGCCGCCGCCTTGGAGACGCACGAGGACCCCTTAGACGCCCGGGATATCGCCACCTACGACGAGAAGGGGCGCTACCGGCCGCTGAAGACGGCGCCGACGCTGGTCGACGGCTGGGTGTTCCCCGCGCTGGACGGCCGCGAACTGGTGGAGACGGTCGACACGTTCTACCCGGCGACGATAGCCAACTGGAACCTCGAACGCGAAGGCGAACTCGATGTCTCCCACTGGGAGGAGACGATGGAGCGACAGTCGGGCATCTACAGCGTCATCCAGACGTGGAACCGGGGGAAAGGGACGGACCACGTCGAGTGGGTCGCCGAGTCCTGCTGCGACGACTCGCAGTGTCTCAAGCGCCGCGAGTGGCAGTACGACGAGGAGACGGAACTCGACGCCCCCGGCGGGGACGGCGCGTTCCCCTGCCGGGAGCCGTGTTCGCTCGTCGTCGCCGCCGCGCGCAAGTGGACGCGGCTGGAGGGCGAGGAGTCTCGAACGTACGAGTTCGAACTCACGCCCTCCGAGAAGGAGCAGGTCGAAGACATCATCGACGCCGTCGCGGACGGCCGCATCGACGACGTGCGCGAGGCCGACATCTACGAGGGAGCGAACCGCTACCGGACGCGGTTCCTCCGCGCGAAGCGGTTCGACGAGGAGGGGAACCTCTCGGGGACGCCGACGGAGGGAGCGGAAGCGGAAGCGGAAGCCGAGGCGAACGGCGACGGCGAGAGCTGAGTCGAGTCAGAGCGTCCGGCCGCCCATCCACCCTGTCGTCGGTAACCGCTACTCGCGCAGGACGAACAGCGCGGCGACGGCGGCGGCGCCGAGGACGACGCCGACGCTGAGGACGACGACCGTGTTCTGGACGACGGTGACGACGAGGGCGGCGACGAACACTACGAGCAGTATCAGCGCCGCGACGGGGACCGACACCTCCGCCGGGAGCGCCCCCCGGAGTTCGTCGGCGAGGGAGGGTTCGGGCTCCCGCTTCGGCGGCTTGCTCAACTCCTCGTCCACGTCGATGCCGGGTTTCGACGCCGGCGTCGGCTCTATCGTCACGTCGACGTGCGCCGTCTCCGCGCCGTACCCGGTGACGACCTTCAGCGTGCCCGTGACGGGTTCGGCGGCGGGGGACGTCTCGACGTGGACGTGCTGGGAGCCACCGCCTTCGACGTAGTGGTTGCCGCCGTCGAGGCGCGCGACGCCCGACAGGTCGTCGTCGAGGTGGAGGTGAACGTGGACGGCCTGTCCCGCGTTCTCGAGGACGACGTAGAACTCGTCGGCCGCCGAGAACGACGGCGGCGCGTCGATGGCGTGGAGGCCATCTCCGTTCAACTCGACTCGAAGCGACTCGGTCACGTCTGGTACGGTCGACCCACCGGTTCAAAAGCGTTCAGGTGTTGCGTTCCTATTCGTCCCGCATATCCGGCGGCAGGAGGTTCGGGATACCGTCCTCGATGGGGTACTCCTCGCCCGTGACGGTGCCGACGAGCGTCCCCGAGAGTATCTCGTCGCCGTCTCGCTCAGTGACTTCGAGTTCCAGGTCGCTCTTGTCGAGCGGATCGCAGAGGATGTCCATCAGAGATTCCTTCATACTCGGCGTTCCGTCTCGATGCGACAAAAGACTACGGGTTCGTCGTTTTCGCGCCGCGGGAATCGGCGCCCGAACTTTGTTCCCAGCGCCGTGAGCGTCGAACGCATGTCCGAGGAAACTCTCTACCACCGACTGGGCGGCCGCGACGCAATCGCGTCCGTCGTCGACGTGTTCTACGACCGCGTCCTCGCGGACGACCGACTCGAGCCGTACTTCGAGGACGTCGACATGACGAAGCAGCGAGCCCACCAGACGCAGTTCATCGCCGCGATGGCGGGCGGCCCCGGCGAGTACGACGGCGGCGAGATGGAGGAAGTTCACGAGGGGATGGGTATCGACCACGAGGCGTACGACGCCATCGAGGAGCATCTGGACGCCGCGCTGGCCGAACACGACGTACCGGCGGCCGAACGGGCGGACGTCGAGGCGGCCATCGAGTCGTTCCGCGACGACATCGTCGACGAGAAGTACGGGACGCGGGCGAGCGGAGCGGTCTGAGGGGGGGCGGGGATATCTGAGCGGAGGCGGAAACCCGACCGAATCGGCTACTGCTCGAAGGGGTTGACCACTTCGACCGTCTCGGCGCGGTCCGGGCCGACGCCGACGGCGTACACCGGCGCGCCGACCTCCGCTGCGACGTAGTCGAGGTACTCGCGGGCGGCCGCGGGGATGGCGTCGTAGCCCTCCTCGGCGACCGACGTCCAGTCGACTTCCTCCCACGTCTCGAACTCGCGGAGGTTCGGTTCACAGCGGTCCCAGCGCTCGGTCGTCGCCGGGATGGTGAGTCGCTCCTCGCCAGCGAGGTCGTAGGAGTGACCGACCTTCACCTCCTCCAGTCCGCCGAGGACGTCGAGGTGGTTGACGGCGATGCCGGTGAACCCGCTCACCTGGGCGGCGTGACGGAGCATCGGCATGTCGAGCCACCCGATGCGGCGGGGGCGGCCCGTGACGGTGCCGAACTCGCCGCCCTTCTCGCGGATGAAGTCCGCGAGTTCCTCCTCCCGTTCGTCCTCTTTCAGTTCGGTCGGCATCGGCCCCTCGCCGACGCGCGAGAGGTACGACTTGACGATGCCGACGACTTCGCCCTGCCCGACGACGGTCGGGCCGACGCCGGTGCCGGTGGCGGCGCCGCCGGCCGTCGGGTTCGAGGAGGTGACGTACGGGTAGCTCCCGTGGTCGATGTCGATGAGGGTGCCCTGCGCGCCCTCGAACATCAGGTTCTCGCCGTCGGCGCGTCGCTCGGCGAGGAAGCTCCCGCCGTTGACGGCCATCCCCTCCTCGCGGAGGCGGCGGCCGAACTCGGCGTACTCGTCGATGAGCGCCTCGACGTCGCACTCCTCGCCGGCCTCCAGTCCGTACACGTCCTCGATGAGCGCCTTCTTCTTGGGGACGGCGTACTCCAGTCGCTGCCGGAGCACCTCGGGGTCCAACAGGTCGCCGATACGGACGCCGCGGCGGCCCGCCTTGTCCTCGTAGGTGGGGCCGATGCCGCGGCCGGTCGTGCCGACGGTGAGGTCGGAGTCGGCCTTCGCCTCCTCTTCGATAGTGTCGAGGCGGCGGTGGTACGGCATGATGACGTGGGCGCGCTTTGCGACCCGGACGTCGGGTTCGAGTCCGCGTTCGCGCAGGTCGTCTATCTCCGAGAACAGCGTCCGCGGGTTGACGACGCAACCGTTTCCGAGCACGCCGACCTTGTCGCGGACGGCGCCGCTCGGAACGAGCGAGAGTTTGTACTCCTCGCCGTCTTCGACGACGGTGTGCCCGGCGTTGTCGCCGCCCTGATACCGCGCGACGACGTCCGCGTCGCCTCCCCACAGGTCGACGAGGGCGCCCTTGCCCTCGTCGCCCAACTGGGAACCGACGATAGTGACGGTCATGGTCGGCGATTCTGCGGCAGCCCTCAAACCGATTACGGTCCGTCGCCGGCATCTATCCACCGACGTGTATCGAACACCGCACCGACGACGTCCGCTGCCCATCTCCGTGCATCCTCGTACGAGAGACCTACCCAAACGGTTATGCCCCAGTGCCTCCAAATCCACGTCATCACTGGCCACGCTCGCGTCGGCCGGTTCATCCGAGAACCGACGCGGGCCCCCTCGGCTCGGGTTACAGCGGACCGACAGTTCTCCGGCCCGCGGCCGAGCGGAGGGGTAACATTTAAAGGCCGCAAAGACGAGTTAACAAATGGCATGATAGACCGACTTGAGAAGGAAGTGGATATGCTGGAGCGGCACTTGCAGGTGCTGAAGATGGTCATCGAAAGCGAACCGATCGGAATCGTGAAGATGTCCAACGAGACCGGCTACCCCCACCACAAAGTCCGCTACTCCCTCCGCGTCCTCGAAGAGGAGAACCTCATCGAGCCCTCCAGTCAGGGTGCGATCACGACCGAACGCACCGCGGAGTTCGTCGACGAACTCGACGAGAAACTCGACGAAATCGTCGACAAACTGGACTCGATGAAGATCGAGGAAGCGGCCGAAATCGAGAACTGAACTGAGTCGCCCGACGGTCCCACGTCGCCCCCGGCGTCGTGCGGCGGACGCGACGGTCCGCGTCGCCTCCGCCGACCCCGGGTGCACCGACGCCAGCCGCGGTACGCGACCCCCGGACTGACCACGCGGCGACCCTCCTCTTACTACTCTCCGCACGTCCGCCAAGACGAATCTCCGCTTTGACGCCGGCAATCACGGGCGTTCGCACGTCCCTCCCGAATTCAGAGGTCGGGGACGTTCACGTGGAACTCGTTGTTTCGCGCCTCGACGAGACAGACGTGGTAGCCCTGCTTGCGCGAGAGTTTCACGAACGACAGCCGTTTCGACCGGGAGAGGAACCCCCCGCCGGTCTCCTCGGCGACGGCCTCCAGCGCCTCGGGTTCGAAGAACGACTCGGTGACGTAGAACGCCGTCGCCATCGCGTCGCTGCTCTCGGCGACGGCGCGGGCGTTCTCGACAAGCGATGCCACTGTCGCCTCCGTCGCGGCGGTGCGTGCGGTGTTCATGTCGGCGACGAACAGGGCGTCGCCCATCTGGTCGCGGAAGATAACGTCGAACTCGCGGCTCTCGGTGCCCTCTTCCGTCTCGAAGTCGACGACGCCGCGGAGTTCGATGCGGTCGATGCGCGGCAGGGAGTCGAACAGGTCCGCGAGCGTGGTCCGGTTGCCCGTCTCGCCGATTTCGTACAGGAGGTCGGTGACGACCCACTCGGCGAAGGCGTACTCCGTGCTCTCGCGGAGGAACTCCTCGTACGGGACGCCGTTGACGGCGAGTCCCGCCGTGTCGAACGTCGTGTGGTGTTCGAGTCGGAGGTTCTCGACGACCTCCTCCCTGGACGCCCGCCCGTCGTGAGCGTCTTCGAGCGTCGCCCGGCCCTTCCGACGGTAGCGGACGAAGAGGTTCGTCCCCGAGAGCGCCGCCTCGGGCGACATCGACTCCTCGGCGACGAACTCGCCGTCGGGCGACGCCAGTTGCGCTTCGAGGCGTTCGACCTCCGCCTCCAGCGATTCGACGCGCGCTTCGAGTTCCTCGGCCCGGTCGCGGTGTTCGTCGCGTTCGGCCTCCAGTTCGTCGCGTTCGGCCTCCAGTTCGTCGCGCTCGGCCGCGAGTTCGTCCCGGCGGGTCTCGGCCGCTTCGAGTTGGCCCCGCAGTTCGGTGACCGCCTCGGCGGACTCGCTCGCCTCGGCCTTCGCCGACTCGGCGGCGGCGGCCGCGGCCTCCTCGCGCCGGCGCTTTGCCTCCTGTTCTTCGCGGTGCCGCCGCTTCTGCGCCTGTTGGCGTTGCTCTCGCTGCTGTCGGTGCCGGTCCGAGGGAGCGGACTGCTGCCGCCGCCGCTGGGCCGCCGTCGCGTCGGCTCCCCCCTCGCCGTTCTGCGTGCTCGACTCGCTGGGGTCCAGAGAGGGAATTGAGCGTGCCTCGCGCCACTTCTCCTCGGCCGAGAACGGGTCGTCGCCACTCCGCGCTTCGCCCGCCGCGTCCGCGTCGGCGACGTCGGCGGTGCGCTCAACGGAGTCTCCGGTGTCCGCGCTCGCGCGGCTATCGCCGCCGACCGGAGGTTCGGATTCGTCCTCGGGGGGCGCCGTCGCGCGCTCCTCCGCTTCGGGGTCGACCGTCTCGGGTTCCTCGGGTTCGTCCGCGGCGGCGACCTCGGGCGCCTGCGCGTCCGGTCGGGGGTCGTCCGGCGGCGCGGCTGGGTCCTCGTCTCCGCTCTGCTCTCCGGAGTCGCCTATCCCGTCGTCGTCGTCGGTCTCGCGCGCCTCCTCGTCCGCCTCGTCGGTCGTCGGCGCCGACGCGCGGGGTTCCGTGGGGTGCCGCGCCTCCGACTCGGAGGGTCCGGCGGTCGGGGCCGGGTCGGCGTCGTCTCTACTCACTTCGTCCTTGGTCGGCGCGGCGTCCGCCGTCGCCGGGTCGTCGCCGTCGGCCGGGGAGTCGAGGTCATCTCCCGGCGCCGTCGCGCGCTCCTCCGCTTCGGGTTCGACTACCTCGGGTTCCTCGGGTTCGTCCGCGGCGGCGGCCGCGGGCGCCTGCGCGTCCGGTCGAGGGTCGTCCGGCGGCGCGGCCGGGCTCTCGTCCGCGACGCGTTCCCCGTCCGCCCCGTCGTCCGGCCGCTCCGGGAGGTCGAGAATCCGGAGGTCGACCTCCTTCACCTCGTAGATGCCGACTTCGTCGTCCGCCTGCTCGAACGCCTCGTCGCCGGTGACGAGGCGGTCGTTGGCGCCGACGAACGCCACGCTCATCGACTTGCCGCCGTAGTAGGCGACGTAGTAGTCGCCCGAGAGCACGTTGTCCGACAGTTCGACGTAGCCGGTGAACCCGCCCGACGACAGCGTCTCGTCGGCCTCCGAGAGCGGCGTGTCGTTCGTGTAGTAGCTCGCGCGCGTCTCGCCCCCCGTCTCGCGCATCGCGAACAAGAGCGAGAGCGCGGGGTCCGGCGCGCGGTGCGCCGTCAGTTCCGCGCCCTCGAACGATTCGAGACTCCCCTCGAAGACGCCGATGAAGCGACCGTTGAGCGCGAACGCCCACGTCGTCCCCGACGAGACGGCCCCGGAGAACCCCTCGTCGGCGAGTCGGTGCAGCCCCTCGTACCCCGTCTCGACGGGGACCGTCTCCCACTCGCGTACCGTGTCGATTGTCTGTCCATCCATTTGCGGTATATCACAGAATCCGAGACATATACTTTCCGGAGAAATCACCCTCGTTCGGTTCGATTCTTCACACCCGGTTGACACTACTTCCGCGGCGGCCGACACGCGTCCGACGGGCGCGACTCCGACCCGGCGCCGCCGAGGGCCTCGCGGAGCGTCACGACGACCAGGAGAAGGAGGTACGCGCAGAGGCCGGCGGCCAGCGCCGTCGCCGCGGCGGGGCCGAGGACGAACGCGGCGAGAGCCGACAGGGCGAGGCCGAGTGCGACGGTCGCCGCCTGCACCGTCGAGCGCTCCCAGACGGCGCGCACGCGGGCCGCGCGGAGCGACAGGAGGGCTTCCGAGGGCGCCCGCGGCGCCGGCGGCGACGGGCAGGGGCGTCACGGGCGCGTCGAGGACGACGATGGTCGCCGCGGTGGGCACGAGGACGGCGAGGGCGAGGAGCGCGTCGCGGCGGCGTCCCATGGCGCGACCGAGGGACGGCGGCCTTTTAGCCCTCGGGGGTGTTCGGAGTGGATATATGGTCGATGGCCCCGCCGAGACGCTCTCTCGCGCGAAGCGCCGACTCGTGCTGTTTCTCTCCGGCGTGGCCGTCCTGATGGTCGGCTACGCCCTCCTCTACCAGTGGGGGATGGCGACGTTCGAGGGTATCTCCGTCTCCTTCATCGACGCCCTGCACGTGGTCGTCGAGACGTTCACGACGACGGGGTACGGCGAGGACGCCGCTCAGTGGACCTCCTTCGGGATGAAACTCATCACCATCCCGATGATGCTCTCGGGCGTCACCGTCATCTTCCTCACCCTCCCGCTGTTTCTCGTCCCCTTGGTCGAGGAGGCTCTCCGGACCGCGCCGCCGACGGAGACGGACCTGACCGACCACGTCATCATCTGCTCGTTCACCTCGCGCGGCGGCACCTTGGTCGAGGAGTTGACCTCGCGCGACGTGCCGTACGTCGTCGTCGAATCCGACCGCGAGACGGCCGAGCGCCTGTTCGCCGAGGGGGACGACGTCGTCCACGGCAACCCAGAGTCCGTCGAGACGCTGGAGGCGGCCAACGCCGACGAGGCGATGGCGCTCGTCGCCGACGACGACGACGAGACGAACGCCTCCGTCATCCTCTCGGCGAAGCAGGCGGCGCCGGACCTGCGCGTCATCAGCCTCATCGAGGACGCCACGCTGTCGGATTACCACCGCTACGCCGGCGCCGACGAGGTGGTCTCCCCCCGCCGCATCCTCGGGGAGAGCCTCGCGCGCAAGGCCGCCTCGCCCATCGCCACCGACATCGACGACGCCATCGAAATCGGCGACGACTTCGAGGTGGCCGAGGTGCTCGTCCAACGCGGTTCCGCCCTCGAAGGCGACACCATCGCCGAGAGCGCCATCGGACGGCGAACGGGCGTGAACATCATCGGCGCGTGGTTCCGCGGCGAGTTCGTCACGCCGCCGGACCCCGACGCCGTCGTCGACGAACACACCATCCTCTTGGTCACCGGCCGCGAGAGCCAACTGGAGCGGCTGAAGGACCTCACACGCTCGGAGACGCGGCGCTTCCGCCGCGGGAAGGTCGTCGTCGCCGGCTACGGCGAGGTCGGAGCGACGGCCGCCGACGCCCTCGCCGCGGAGAACGTCCCGAGCGTCGTCCTCGACGAGCGAGACGCCCCCGGCGTCGACGTGGTCGGCGACGCGACGAACAGGCAGGCGCTCCTCTCGGCGGACATCGACGAGGCGCAGAGCATCATCCTCGCAGTCGACAGCGACACGACGGCCATCTTCGCGACGCTCGTCATCAAACAGGTGGCGCCGGAGACGGAGGTCATCGCCCGCGCCAACGACGCCGAGAGCATCGCCAAACTCTACCGCGCGGGCGCGGAGTACGTCCTCGCGCTCTCGACGGTCAGCGGGCGCATCCTCGCGTCGAATTTGACGGAAGAGGAGGTCATCGCGCCGCAGTCGCAGGTCGAAATCGTCCGCACCGCCGCGCCGCAGCTCGCGGGTCGGACGCTCGCGGAGGCGGACGTCCGCGCCCGGACGAACTGCACGGTCATCGCCGTCGAACGGGACGGCGACCTGCTGACGGAGGTCGGTCCGGAATTCGTCGTCCGGGTCGACGATACTCTCGTCGTCGCCGGCACGGACGAGGACATCAACCGCTTCAACGTCGTCTGCGGCTGATTCGGGTTCTCAGAACCGGGACCGTAGGGGCGCCGGCGGCGCGAGTGCGAGGACCCACGCGGCGAGCGAGAGCGCGCCGACGAGTTCGGGGACGGCGATGCCGGGGCCGAGTCCGGCCGCGAACCAGAGTGGCCACGCCGCCACGGAGGCGGTCGCGAGGAGCAGCGAGACCCGCCCGGTGGTCGTTCCTCGGCGACGCGCGCCGTCGAGGGCGAGCGTCGCCGCGAGGAGCACGAAGAAGGCGACTGCGGCCGGGTAGTGCAGCGGGTCGTCGGAGGGGAACGCGCCGACGCCCGCCATCGCGGCGGCGCAGAGTCCGTACGTCGCCGCGACGGCGCGAGAGTCCTCTCTCAGCGCGGGGACGTAACCCAGCGCGAGACCGCCCCCGAGGAGCAGGCCGCCGTTGAACGCGAGCGCCGTCCGAGGGTCGACTCCGAGGTCGGAGAGCGCGCTCGCGGCCCAAGAGAATGTAGGAGAGAGCGCGACGGCGAGGAAGACACCCCCGAGGGCGAGGGCGGTTCCGACGGCGCCGGCGAGGCGCGCCAGCGGGTGGGCGGGGCCGGCGCGGGCGTCGGCGTCGGAGCCGACGGGTTTCGGTTCGGAGTCGGGTTGTTCGGTCACGGTCGGGAGACGGCTACATCGGCGGTCGAAAGAAGGGTCGTCGCGGGGGCGGCCGATTACAGGACGCCCGAACTGGTGCCGAGTTCCGCGCCGACGTAGAGCACGACGACGAGGAAGATCCAGACGACGTCCACGAAGTGCCAGTACATAGACGCCGTGCTGACGGAGACGTGGCGTTCCGCGGAGTACTGTCCCATCAGCGCGCGGATGAAGACGATGCCGAGGAGCACCGCGCCGAGGCTGACGTGCAGGCCGTGCAGACCGGTCAGTCCGAAGAACGCCGACCCGAACAGCCCGGAGGTGAGCGTGAAGTCCGAGTGGATGATGAACTCGTAGTACTCGTACACCTGCCCGCCGATGAACACGATGCCGAGCAGCAGCGTGAGCGCGAGGCCGCCGAGGAACTTCTTGCGGTCGTTCTTGCGGATGGCGACGTGCGCCCAGTGGAGCGTGGCCGAGGAGGCGATCAGCAGCGCGGTGTTGATGAGGACGAGCGACCCCGTGAGTTCGGGGACGCCGACCAGTATCTCCTCCCAGTTGCCGGCCCTGATGTAGAAGTAGTAGCCGAACAGCGCGCCGAACGTGCCGAGTTCGGAACCGAGGAACGCGAGCATTCCCCAGCGGAGTTTGTTCGCGCCCTTCTCGTCGGCGTCGCGCGTCCAGAAGTGACTCACGAACGCGTGGTAGACCCAACCGTACAGTCCGGCGAGGAAGATGCCGATTGACGCCACGAACGCGGCGGGACCGACCATCGACCCGACGATGGCGTCCTCCCCGCGCCCGAGGATGTAGAGACCCGCACCGGCGTAGATGCCGGCCGCGCCGACCGCGGTGACGAACGGCCACCAACTCGCCTCGCCGAATCCGCGAGGCCAGTCCTCCACCGCCGGTAGGTGGTGTCCGTGGTCCTCGTGTGCTTCTTCGGTACCCATGCTCGGACGTAGCCGGCGGACTACTAAAAATCCTCCCAAGTCGCGGCCGGTTCGGCGCCGGCGGCGCCCGTCGGACGACGCCGCTCGCCCCGGCCGCCGGCGCCCGGACCGCGTCGCGTCAGTCCGCGCTGGACGGCGCGCGGTGGTACGGCCGCGCGGCTATCTCCTGTCGGATGTCGTCGAGCGCATCGGACTCGGCGCCGTCGGACATCCGCGAGACGACCGCGAACACCTCCTGTCGGGACACTTTCACGCCCGACTTCGAGAGGGCGTCCTCGGGGCGGGCGAGGAGTTCTCGCAGCGTCCCCACCGAGAGGAGGAACGGGACGGCCCACGCGGCGAGGGTGTTTCCGTCGGTCAGCGGGACCGTCTCGAGGTACGTCTGCGCGTCGTCGAGGAACGAGGAGGCGTGTTCGGCCGTCCGGCGGACGACCGACGCCGCCTCCGCCTCGTGTTCGGGGGCGACGACTTCCTCCTGCGGGACGCCCTCGGCCTCCAACCAGTCGGCGGGCAGGTAGACGTTGTTCTCGGCGGTGTAGTCGTCGTAGACGTCCTTGGAGATGTTCACCAGTTGGAGGAGGAGACCGAACTCCTCGGCGGTGTCGTAGAGGCGGCGGCGACGCTCGGGGGAGACGTCGCCGCGGGTGACGAGGTTCGTGATGAGGTTGCCGACGGTGCCGGCGGCGTAGTAGCAGTACTCCTCGAGTTCCTCGCGGGACTGGATGCGGAGGCCGCCGGTGTCGTCGTAGCGTTCGACGAACAGCACCATCCCCTGCACCATCTCCCGCACGGGCGGCGTCACCGCCTCCCGGACGTCCTCGGGGAGGCTCTCGAAGGTCCGGACCACGCGCGGGGCGTCGCGGACGACGCGCCAGTCGTCGGTCGTCTCCTCGGGGACGTGCGATTCGACGGCGGCGACGAACTCCTCGACGGACGTGTCGTCGTCCGGGTCGAGGGCGGCGTCGTACGTTCGGAGAACCTCCGCTTGCACCGACGGCTGGATGTGCGAAGCGTCCTCGATGGTGTCGGCGATTCGACAGAGCAAGTAGCCGACGCAGATGTAGGACGACATGGGCTCGTCGAGCACGTCGACTGTCAGTGCGAAAGTGCGAGAGACCCCCTCAACCGCCTCGTGGCACCATTCGAGGTCGGTTCGGTCGACGTGGGGACGTTCATCCTGCTGAGACATTCGAAGTATGATTCCCTACGGAATGGGGATTAAAAAGTTTCGTGGGGGCTTCGCCCACACGATTGGCCGACCGAGAGATAACGTAAAGTAATGACGATGAAAGATTCCCGCATGGACTTCGCGCTCTCCGCGGAACAGCGACAGATACGCGACATGGTGGCCGACTTCGTCGACAGCGAGATACGGCCGCGCGCGGCGGAGATAGACGAGACGGACGAGTTTCCCGCCGACCTGGTCGCGGAGATGGCCGACCTCGGCCTCATGGGGATGCCGTTCCCCGACGAGTACGGCGGCGCCGGACTCGACTACCACTCCTACGCCATCGGTCTCGAAGAAATATCCCGCGGGTCGGGCGGCCTCGGCACCGTCGTCGCCGCGCACACCTCGCTGGCCGGCAACATGCTGTACGAGTTCGGGACCGAGGCGCAGAAAGACGAGTATCTGACGCCGCTGAACGAAGGGAAAGACATCGGCGCGTTCGCCCTCTCGGAGGCGGGCGCGGGCAGCGACGTGCCCGCGATGACGACGACGGCGACGAGGGAGGACGATGAGTACGTCGTTGACGGCGGCAAACTCTGGATATCGAACGGCTCCGTCGCCGACACGGTGACGCTGTTCGCCAAGACGGACCCCGACGCCGGCCGAAAGGGCATCTCCGCGTTCGTCGTGCGCCCCGAGGAGGACGAGGGGTTCGTCGTGGAGGGGACCGAGCAGAAACTCGGCGACAAGGGCTGTCCGACCGCGGAACTGCGCTTCGACGAGATGCGACTCCCCGCGGACAGGCGCATCGGCGAGGAGGGCGAGGGGTTCGTGCAGGCGCTGAAGACGCTCAACGGCGGGCGCATCACCATCGCCGCGCGGTCGGTTGGCATCGCCCGCGCCGCCTTGGAGGACGCTCTCGACTACGCCGACGACAGAGAGCAGTTCGACCAACCCATCGCGGAGTTCCAGGCGATAAAACACAAACTCGCCGACATGGACACGAAGGTGCAGGCCGCGAAGATGCTCATGCACAAGGCCGCGGACCTGAAGATACGCGGGGAACCCTACATCAAGGAGGCCGCGCAGGCGAAACTGTACGCCTCGGAGATAAGCCGCGAGGTGGCCAACGAGGGCATCCAGATTCACGGCGGCTACGGCTACACGACGGACTTCGCGGCCGAGCGCTACTACCGCGACGCGAAACTGAACGAGATATACGAGGGGACCAGCGAGGTGCTGCGGAACACCATCGGCGACCGCCTGCGCTCGGAGCGGTAGTCGCGGGAGTCAGTCCGCGTCGGCGTCCGCGTCCGCTTGCACTTCCGCTTCTCGCTCCCGTTCGCGGCCGCTCTCGACTCGCTCTGCGAGCCACGCCTGCTGGGACTCCACGCCCTCGACGCCGAGTTCGGTGAGTTCGTACACGTCGTATATCTCCTCGGTCCGTCGGGCGAGGTGGCCCTTCGAGACGAGGGCGTCGAGCGTCCCGTAGAACGACTGTGGGTCGATGCGCGTCCCGTAGTGCGCCTCCAGTCGGATCTTCAGCTTCTGCCCCCGGAGTTCGCCGGCGTCGTAGAGGATGGCGCAGAGGTCGCGGCGGCGGCCGCTCTGGAACCACGGCATACCTCTCCATTCGGCGAGGGACACAGGAGACTTTCGTTCCCGGCCCGCGCGGCGCCCGCGAGACCGCCGCGCCCCGACCAGACCCGTTCGGTCGGAACCGGTAGTTTCGATTACCGCCTCTCCCTAGGACGACCATGACCGACGGCGACGGCGACAGCGACGACACGGCCGACGAGGCGACGGCGAACGGAATCACCGCCCGCTACTACGAGACGGAGTCCGAGCGAGTGCTCGCATTCGAGCGGGACGGGTCGACGGCCGCCGTCGCCCAGAATCGCGAAGGGTACGCGATGCTGAAGGTGCGACCGACCGCCGACGGCGACGAACTGGAGCGCTACTACGGCTTCGACATGGCGCTGGACCACGCCGCCGAACTGCTCGGCGTCTCGCCGAACGACCTGCCGGTCCCCGAGGACGCCGCCGACATGGGGATGTAGCGTACCGACTCCGCTCAGTCGCGCCGCCAGTAGAACATCGGCCCGAAGAACAGGTACGACAGCGCGAGAAACAGCAGTCCGAACGCGAACCCCTGTCCCAAGTCTCCGACGAGGCGGCGGCCGTACGGCCCCGAGAGCAGTATCGCCAGCGCCTGCACGACGCCCATGATGAGCGCGTCCTGCGCGTGCAGGTCGGGGTACGTCACCGTCGTCACCATCAGCACCGCGAGGAGATAGACGAGGGGGACCAAGACGACGGGGTCGGCGAACCCGGCGAGGACGCCCGCCGAGAGGATGGTCGCCGCGAGCGTCGTCTGAACGCCCTCCGTCTGGGCGTGGTCGCCGTCGTAGGCGGTGTAGAGGCCGAGTCGGGTGACCGCCGCGGCGACGAACAGGGCGGTGCCGGCGAGGGCGACGGCGAGGCGCAGGCGGTCCGCCGCCCACGTCTGCCGGACCGCGACGGCGACGAGGAGGGCGGGGGCGACGCCGAAGGAGGCGACGTCGGCCAACGAGTCGAGGTACTGGCCGACGGCGGTGCCGCCGCGACGGCGGGCGATGACCCCGTCGAGGGCGTCCGCGATGGCCGCCAGCAGGATGAGACGCGCCGCGAGGGCGACGCTGGCCGTCGCGGCGACGGCCGCGAGGAAGCCGAGCGCGGCGTTGCCGACCGTCACCGCGTCGGCGAGACCCATCTTGCCGACGAACCGGGGCTTCATACAGTCGGCGTGGACGACCGGCGCTTTACGTTTTTACATTCGAGGACCGCGGGGCGTCGTCGTCGCCGAGTTCTCGCGCCGGGTGCGCGCGTCGACACCGAGACGCCGACCGCGCCGCATTTACCGCTCGAAACCCGACTATCGGTATGGACGAAGCCGAACGGAATCGCGCCGCGGAGGGAGTCTCCCGCCGCCGCGTCCTCGCGGGCGCGGGGTCCGTCGCGGCCGCGGGTCTCGCCGGATGCTTGTCGTCCGCCGAGGGCGACTACGACGTCGGCATGACCGCCGTCGCGTTCGACCCGCCGTCGGTCACGGTATCGGTCGGCGAGGAAGTCGTCTGGCGGAACACGAGTTCCCGCGGGCACACCGTCACCGCCTACGGCGACGAAATCCCCGACGACGCCGACTTTTTCGCCAGCGGCGGCTACGAGAGCGAACAGGCCGCCCGCGAGGCGTACAACCAGAACGTCGGCGGCCTCATCGACAGCGGACAGAACTACTCGCACACCTTCGAGGTGCCCGGCGAGTACCGGTATCTCTGCGTCCCCCACGAGTCCCAGGGGATGGTCGGCACCATCGTCGTCGAGGAGGGGTCGGAGAGCGGAGGCGACGGGGCCACTTCGACGTCCGCCGCCTCCGAGTGAGGGCCGACCGGCGACCGACGACCCACACGTCGTCGACGCGCGCGTCTGCCGGGACGGCGAGGTGGTGCACGAATCCGCCCGCGACCTCGCCGTTCGTGTCGACGAACGAGCGGAAGTGCCGCCGCTCGGAGCGGTAAGAAAAGTGAGAGTCTGAAGTCGGAACCGCCGCGAGGCTTACGCCTCTTCGACGGCGACGTCTTCCTCGTCGACGTCGACGGCGGCCTCTTCCTCTGCGGCGACCTCTTCGGGGCGCGCTTCGAGGGTGAGCTTCTGGACCTCCACCCGGCGGAGCGGGTAGATGGTCTTCGCCTCGCCGTAGATGGCCGAGGAGAGGTTCCCGGCGACGACGGCGCTGTCGACGAGTTCCGCGAACGTGCGGTCCTCGGCGGCCTCCTCGACGAAGTCGATCATGACCCGTCGGATGGCCTTCTCTTGGCTGCGGTCGGCCTTCTTCGTCGTGAACGCCACGGGCTGGAGTTGGACGCGGTAGTCGTCCTTCGTCAGCACCGTGATGCTGGCCGAAATCTTCGAGGCGCCGCGGCGGACGAGACTACGGAGGTAGTCCCGCGCGAGTTCGTGCTTGATGAACTCGGTGTACGCCGAGTCGCTGGACACGTCGTTCACCTTGAAGGTGAGCTTCGTGTTGTTCGCACCCTGGTCGCCGGTGAGGTCACCCAGCGTGACCTCGACGGTGCGGCCGTACACCTTCTCAGGTTCGTCGGCCATCGTCTTGCCCAGTTCTTCGCGGTCGAACTGCTCGGGCGCGACGAGGGTGTACCATCGCTTTCCGCGCTTCTGCTTTGAGACTGATCGTTCGCTCATAGGTTGTTGGTTGCTGTGTCGATGACGGCGTCTGCCACCGTCAGGTTGACCACGGTGTCGTCCACCGTGGACTGAAGCCCGCCGGTCGTCTCCCGTTCGACGGTCGTCACGAGGGTGTCCCCGTCGACGGCCATCGACATGGAGTCGGTGTTGTCCGGGCGGAGCGACGCCGCCACCCTGTCGGCGTCGGCGTGCGTCGTCCGCAGGCGGGCGGTGCGAGCGGATGACGGGTCGTCGGCCGGGACTCGGTCCTCCGAGTCCGGGCCGTCCGTCGTCCGCCCGTCCGTTCGGTCGCTCGTCGGTCGCTCTCGCTGCCGCTCTCGTTCCCGTTCTCGGTCGCGTCCTCGCTCCGGTTCGTCGGTCACGTCAGGGCCTCCCTGACGGCCGCGATAATTTCGGCCTCCGGCGCATCCGCGTCGAATCTGACGACCGCGCGGCGGGCGTCGCCCGCCCACGCGCCGCCGTCTCCGTCGACGCCACCAGCACGCGAAGCGTCCTGGTTGGCGGACGAGACGCGCTGCGTCTCGTCAACGCCGCCGAACTCCTCGAAGACGGCCGACGCCGCGCCCGCCGCGCCGCGTTCGACCGCTGCGAGCGCCGCCACGCCGTCCCCGAGGACTAAGGCCGTCGGTTCGGGCGAGCGGAAGTCTCGGCAGAGTCGAGCGACGGTGGCGAGGCGACCGACGTGGTCGGCCACCTCCTCGGGCGCGCGGACGACGTGGACGCTCTCGTAGCGGCCGAGGTGCGCGCCGCGGAGCGCTCGGTGCGCCGCCGCGGCGTGGTCGCGCCACGCCTCCAAGGCGGGCACGCGCGCGTCGTGTCCGAGCGCCACGGCGACGCCGGTTCCGGGTCGCTCCCGCGCGACGGCGTCCAGCACGTCGGCGTAGCCGCCGAGCGTGGCGAACGGCGCGTCGGGCGTCACGTACGGGTACAGCGCCCGTTCGACCGCCTCGGCGGCGCGTTCGGTGGCGTTCTCGTCGCCGGCCACGTCGAGAGCGACCAGCGACGCGAGTCGTCGGCGGGACGCCTCGTCGAGGTCGGCCGGCAGGTCGAGTTCCGCGAGGGCGGCGCCGGCCGCCTCCCGGTTGCCGGAGAACGACGCGTGCGCCAGCGTCGTGTGCGCGAGTCCGTCCGCGAGGTCCGCGACGGGCGCGGCGACGCCGGGGCGTCGCGCGACGGCGCCCGTCTCCTCGGCGACGGAGAGCAGGCTCCCGTCCGCGGCGTCCGGATGCTCGCCGGCGGCGACGACGCCCGCGAGGGCGAGGACCGGGTCCGGCCCCGGTTCGCTCTCGGGGGTCAGCGCCGACGCGACTTCGTGCGCGCGGAGGCTCGTCGTCCCGTCGTCGGGGGCGAGCGTTTCGTCCGCGCCCGGTGCGTCGAGTCCGACCGCGACCAACACTCCGTCGCCGTCCGGCGGCGCCGCCGCGGGGGCGAACGCGCCGGCCCGAACGTGGAACGGCACGCCGGCGCTTCTGAGCGCGCGGGCGAGCAGTCCACCGGCCGCGAGGGCGTCGCCCTCGGCGCGGCAGACGACTCGAACGAACGAGGCGTCGGCCAGCGCGGACGCGACGCTCTCGGCGGGGGCGTCCGGCGCGCGGGTGTGGTCGGGTCGTGCGGACATTCGAGAGCGCAGCTATCGCGTTATTCGAGGAGTTCGACGGCGACGTCGTAGCTGTACTTGAAGTCCTCGTCGAGTTCGTCGCCGCGGTAGTAGTTAGCGAGGCGGCGAATCTTCGATTCGGTGTTCTGGAGCGCTCGCTTGTTCTGCATGTCCTGCGAGTTCTCCTCCACGTGCTCGCGGAGTCGGATAGCGCGCTCCATCAGGTTCCGGATGTCCTCCGGAAGTTCGGGCGCAGCGTCGTTCTCTTCGAGGATGGTGGTGATTTTCTTCCCGGTCGCGAGTTTTACGTCCGGGACGGGCGTCCCCTTGACGCCCTCGTCGCGCAGCTTCAGACCGATCTGACTGGGCTCGTCGCCCTGCTCCGCGAGTTCGACGACGCGGGACTCGATGTCCTCGGCGTCGACGTCACTCCACTCCGGGGGGTCGTCTGCCACGGGCTTGTCCGAACCGGACTGGCCGCGGCGGCGGGTGTGCATTCGTGCCATTGGTATAGGTTGGAACGGCACAGACCGCAGAAAGGCGTGATTGGCGACCGCAAACGGTCGCGCACTTCCGCAATCCCAAGCCGCGCGAGGCGCGGCGAGTCAGATTTGCGGCCGTGCTGTTCCCATGTATACCCTGCCCTGACCGACTAAAAAGCGTTGCGACACGGGGCCGGGAACTCCGAGTCGAAGGCCTTAATATCGACACCGGGAAACGATTTGATGCGTTCGAGGGCTCGTAGATCAGTGGTAGATCACTCCCTTGGCATGGGAGAGGCCCCGGGTTCAAATCCCGGCGAGTCCACTACCGTTTCTCCGCCGTACCCAGGGAACGCCACCGCACGGTACGTACTCTGCGACGTCACGCGACCGTCCACCGGGACGCTACCGCCTCCGTCCCGTCTGTGAGTTCTGCGGCCGCGAAATCGACCGTCCGGAGAAGCGTCGCGATCGCTCGAAAACGGGAACCGTCGGCCGTGACCGACGGCCATCAGGAAGGTTCGTCTCCGTTCCGAGTCGGGACGAGGTTCCTCGCGGGACGCCGTCGCTCCCGAGATGCCAAATACCTTATTACCTCGCTATTTAAGTACGAAATCAATGAGTCCCAGCCTTCCCGGGTCGAGGAGAATTCCGGGGTCCGCTCTCGACGAATACGTGGACTACCGTTCGAGTCTGAGCTTCATCGGGAAAGTACTCCAGTATCTGGCCATCACGCCGTTGCTCCCGATCGTCGTCGCCCTCTACTACGGCGAGAGTCTCCTCCCGTTCGTCGTCACGTCGGCCGTGATGGTCGGCCTCGGGTTCGCCCTCGAACGACTCCGTCCCGACCCCGACCTCGGCCACAGGGAGGCGTTCCTCTTCGTGAGTCTCACGTGGCTCGTGGTCCCCCTCGTCGGCATGCTCCCGTATCTGATCGCCGGGAACGGGACCGTCGCACAGCCCGTGAACGCGCTCTTCGAGAGCATGAGCGGGTTCACGACGACGGGGTCGACGCTCCTCGCGGAGATCTCCTTCGAGCGTCACTCGCGGTCGATACTCATGTGGCGTCAGCTGACGCAGTGGCTCGGCGGCATGGGGATTCTCGTGCTCATGATCGCGATTCTCCCCGAGCTATCGGTCGGCGGCGCCCAGGTCATCAGAGAGGAGTCGCCGGGCGTGACGGTCGAGAAGCTCACGCCCCGCATCCAGGACACCGCCCGCGCGCTGTGGGGTATCTACGCCGGGTTCACCGTCCTCGCCATCGGCGTCTACTACGGGCTTCACCTGCTGGGCGTCGCGCCCAACATGGGCTTCTACAACGCCGTCTCGCACGCGCTGACGACGCTTCCGACCGGCGGGTTCTCCCCCGAGGCCCGGAGCGTCGAGGCGTTCTCTCCGGCCGTTCAGTGGGCGGTCACCGCTTTCATGGTCGTCGCCGGCACCAACTTCGCGCTCTTCTGGTACGCGCTCGGAGGCGAACCCCGGCGACTCGTGAGGAACGTGGAGTTCCGGTCGTACCTCGCCGTGATGGCGGCGGTCAGCGCCCTCTTCGCCGTGCTGTTGTTCACCGGCGTCGGACTCGTCGAGACCCCGGCGATCGCGCCGGTCGCGGGCGACCTCGAAAACGCGCTCCGGCAGGCCGTGTTCCAGACGGTCGCGATCGTGACCACGACCGGGTACGCGAGTATGGACTTCAACACGTGGGACCAGTCGGCCCAGTTGGCGCTCCTCTTCGCGATGTTCCTCGGCGGGTCTGCCGGGTCCGCGGCCGGGTCGATCAAAATCGTCCGGTGGTATCTGATCCGGCGGTCGCTGTCGCGCGAACTGTTCCAGTCGATTCACCCCGAGGCGGTCCGTCCCATCCACCTCTCCGACGGGGCCGTCGACGACGACACGATCAGGAGCGTCCTGGTGTTCGTGGTCACCTTCCTCATCATCTTCGCCGTCTCCTCGGTGCTGATCTACCTCGACGGCGTCCGGGCCGGCCTCGACCTCTCGGCCATCGAGGCGGTGAGCGCGTCCATCGCGACGCTGGGCAACGTCGGCCCCGGAGTCGGAATCGTCGGGCCGATGAACAACTTCCTTCCGTTCTCTCCGGCGTCGAAACTCTACATGGTGTTTCTGATGTGGATCGGACGGCTGGAGGTACTGTCCGTGCTCATCGTGCTCTCCCCGTCCTACTGGCGCCGGTGAGTTCTCCCCGACCCACGTCGACACCTACACGGCGGCGAGGACCTGTTCTCTGACGTCGGCATCGATGAACATGATGACGTGGTCGCCGGTCCGAATCCGGGTCTGACCCCGCGGCGTCACCATCTCGTCGTCGCGCGCGATCGCCCCGATGACGACGTGGTCCGGGAGTTCGGCGATCGACTCCTCGACGGTCCGGTTCGCGAGCGCGCTCCCCTCGTCGACTTCTATCTCGACGACCTCCGCGCGGTCGTCCCCGATGAACGAGAGTTTCTCGGCGATCTGTTCCCGGGTGAACCGCGCGATCTCCTCGCCGGTCAGTATCTGGGGGTTTATCGGCACGTCCACGCCGACCTCCTCGAACAGGTCCCGGTACTCCTCGGATTCGATCACCGAGATGGTCCGCTGTACGCCCAACCGCTTGGCGAGGAGCGAGACCATGAGGTTCTTCTGATCGTTTTCGAGCGCGGTGACGACGGTACTCGACTTCCCGAAGTTCTCCCGTTCGAGGAACTCGGTGTCGGTCGCGTCGTTGTTCAGGACGACGACCTCCGGAAGCGCTTCGGCCACCTCCGCCGCGCGCCGTTCGTCCTGCTCGATGAGGCGGACGTCGATACCCCGGTCGCGGAGTTGCCGAGCGACGTGAACGCCGACCTCGCTTCCGCCGATGACGAACACGTTGCTCACGTCCTTCGGCATCTCCTCGGGGACGGCTAGCAGCGCGAACTCGGACACCCCTTCGGGACTGCCGATGACGACCACCTTGTCCCCGGCGGCGAACGTCGTTTCGCCGTGCGGGATGATGATATCGTCGTCCCGGAGAACGGCCGCGAACGTGAGCGCGTCGGTCCGGTCGGCCTCCCGAATCGTCTCCCCGACCAGCGGGCTCCCCTCGACGATGCCGAACTCCGTCATCTGAACGAGTTCGTGAGCGAACCGGTCGACGTCCAAGGAGAGCGGGAGTTCGACAACCTGCGCGGCCTCCTCGGCGGTGAGGGACGTCGAACACACCATGAAGTTCACGCTGAACGCGTTCTGTGAGCGCTTCCAGGTCTCGAAGAGGTCCGCGTTCTTGACGCGGGCGATCGTGAACGGGTCGGCGACCGTCTTCGCCGTGCCGCAGATCGCGAGGTTGCTTTCGTCGACGTCCGTACTGGCGATGATCAGGTCGGCCCGACTGAGTCCGGCGTCCTCGAGCGTCTCGAGGGACGTGCCGTCGCCCTCCTTGGCGAGGACGTCCAGCGAGTACGTGAGTTCCTCCACGCGTTCGGGGTCGCGGTCGATCACGACCACCTCGTGCGCCGACGCGAGGCTCGAAGCGATGTTCGATCCGACTTCGCCGGCCCCGACGATGACTATCCGCATCGGCGACCGCCTCCCGTGTCGTTCATGGACGAGGATGACGGCGGACCGGTATGAGCCTTATCGCCTTCCGGGTGGGGGCGACTCGCTGCGACCGCTCTGCCGGTCGGACGGGAACCCGGAGCGACCGTCCTACTCCCGTACGACCACGATGGGGTGGTCGGTCTCCTCGGCGATGGAGTCGTACGTGTTCCCGAAGACGCGTTCGAAGGAGGGGTCCTGCGTCTCGCCCATCACGATGAGGTCGTAGCCCGAGGCGGCCTTCCCGATTTCGAACGGGGCGTCGTCGCCGACGACCACCTCCGTGTCGGTGCGCAGTTCGGGGTAGCCCGCCTCGACGAGTTGCTCACGCACGCCGTCGAGTAGTTCTTCGCCCACCTCTACGTCATCCTCGGACTCGGCGGCGTAGAACAGCGTTGTGTGGACGAGCACGTCCTGGTTGAGACCGCTCAGGAAGTCCGCGATGGGCTGGGCGAATTTCTCGTCGCGGACGGGTACGAGGACGCGCGCCAGCGTCGTCAGGGGCTTTGGGACGAGGAGGGCGTCCACGTCGCGTTCCTCGGCGACGCGCGTCCACGCGTCGTGGGGATCCTCCCCGACGAGATACTCCACGTCGACCCGCTCACCGCGGCGGACGAACTGCGAGGCGAGGTTGTACAGCGTGTGGTACGCCTCTATCTCCCGCCGGTGGCGTTCGTCCTCGTCGAGACCGTTCGCCTCCTCGTCGAGGCCGAGGAGGACGACCCGACAGGAGGTGAACGCGTCGACGAACGTGGAGGGAAACGGTTGGGGGTCCGGGAACTGGACGGGGACGAGTATCGTTTGTGCGGACATGTATCGAGTGGACTACCCGCGCCCACCCTAACAAATCTCACGGTCAGATCCGAAATTCAGGAAGGACGTTAGTGACCGATGCGAAATGTTCGGAGGGTTTCAATCGTCTATCCGCAATATCGCCGGAGGGCGTTCACGCCGCGTCGCTGCGCTCGTCCCGGACCATGCGCTCGAAACGGTCCATCCCGAGGTCGATGCGTTCGACGTCGTTGGCGAAGCTAAACCGGAGGTGGTCCTCGCCGCCGCGGCCGAACGCGCTGCCGGGAGCGGCGACGACGTCGTACTCGTACAGCAGTCGCTTCGCGACGTCCATGCTCGACCCGGGGAGAGCGGACACGTCGACGAACGCGTAGAACGCCCCTTCCGGGGTCCCCATCGAGACGCCGGGAATCGCCGCCACTCGCTCGACGAAGCGGTCCCGCCGCCGCTCGAACGCCGCCTTCATCTCCTGCACGGGGGCGTCCGGACCGGTGAGCGCCGCGAGGGCGGCGTACTGGGCGGGCGTGTTCACGCAGGAGGTGGTGCTCTCATGTATCTTCGTCGCGGCCGCCGTCACCGCCTCGGGGCCGGCCAGCCACCCCACGCGCCATCCGGTCATCGCGTACGTCTTCGAGCAGGAGTCGATAGTGACGACGCGTTCCGGGTGGGCCGTGACGGACGCCAGACTCGGCTGGGGGCGGTCGTAGGTGAGTTCGTGGTACACCTCGTCGGCGACGACGAAGGCGTCGCGTTCGGCGGCGGCCTCGACGACGCGTTCCATCTCCCCGACGTCGAACACCCGGCCGGTCGGGTTCGACGGCGAGGTGAGCACGACGGCGCCCGTCCGGTCCGACATCGCCGCTATCACGCGGTCGGCGTCGAACGCGAAGTCCTCGGCCGCGGACAGGGGTACCTCCACGGGTTCGGCGCCGGCCAACTCCGTCTGCGAGAGCGGGTTCGGCCACGCGGGCGTCGGGACGACCACCTCGTCGCCGGGGTCGGTGGCGGTCAGGAGCGTGAGATAGAGCGCCTCCACGCCGCCGGTGGTCACGACCACCCGGTCCGCCGCGGCGTCGACGCCCCGTTCCCGGAGCGTCTCCGCGACGGCCGCTCTGAGCGGGTCGATACCCGCGTTCGGGGTGTAGTTCGTCTCGCCGTCCCGCGCCGCCCGCACCGCCGCGTCAACGACGTGGTCGGGCGTGGGGAAGTCGGGTTCGCCGACTTCGAGGTGGACGACGTCCTCGCCATCGTGCGCGTTCGCGAGGTCGAACAGCGTGCGGATCTGCTGCGGTTCTATCTCGGCCACCCGGTTCGAGACGGTCGGGTCGGTCATCGGTTACGCTGCGTCGGGGGACCCCTTGGCTGTTGGGACGGCGGCGAACGCCGGGCGACGCTCGGACCGCGGCCGTCCGCTCAGCACACGTAGTTGTCCTCGACCACGTTCTCCGCGAGTTCGGCCGGGTCGACGTCGTCCATCGGTGCGGACACGGCGATGCCGCGGTCGTTCGCACAGACGACGTTGCGGGTGACTCGACTGCCCGCGGCGTCGCGAAGCAAGATGCCCACCCCGCCGTTCGCACTCACGGTGTTCTTGCGGACGACGAACGCGCCGGGTTCGTCCTCGGAGGCACTCAGTTTGAGTCCGTCGCCGCCGTTGCCGAACACGGTGTTGAACTTGAACGTCGAGTCCGAACCCCACGTTATCGAGAACCCCTCTTCGGCGTTGTTCGAGAAGGTGTTCCACTGTACGTCGCACCCGTAACACTGCGCCGTTTTGACGCCGTCGCCGCCACATCCGATGACGGTGTTCGACCCGAACTCGCTGTCTATCATCGACACGAGGGAGACTCCGTCGTCGTCGGCCCCGAGGACGAGGTTCTCGACGACCACGCTTCGTATGAAGTCGCCGCCCCCCATCCTGCCCCCGATGATCCGGTTGCCGCGCACGGTCGAGTCGGTGTAGATTCCCCCGAAATCGTCGTCGACGAACTGATTGTGCAGGACGCGCGAGTCGGTCGCGTACGCTTCGAGTCCGCCCTCGTTGCGCGCGAACGTGTTCCACTTTATGTCCGCGTTATAGAGGTTGTCCAACCAGAATCCGAAACGCTCGTTGTCCACGACGACGTTGCCGACGGCGTTGAGACCGCGCACGCCACGGCTTGCGCCCCTGACTCCGCATCCGGCATTCGAGAGCAGTTGGTTGTCCGCCAACCGCGGGTCGTCAGTGTCCCCGATGAATTCGACACCGTCTCCGAGGCTCCGAACCGCGGCGCCGTTGCCGACGACGAAACAGCGTTCGACGGCGACGCCCGTCGTCCGTTGGAACGCGAGTCCGGCATCGCCGTTGTCCGCGACGAGACACGCGCGAACCAGCGCCTCGTCGGTGCTCCCGTACTCTTGGGTGTCCCCCCCGATGAGGCCGTACTGTCCGTTCTCGCGGAGGAGACACGACTCGATTCGCGCCCGCTTGCCGCCGATGATACGGACCCCGGTTCCACCGTTGCCTTCCGCGAGGACGTTAAACAGGGTGGCGTCGTCGCCCACTAAGACGACTCCCGTCCGTTCGCCGGAGACGCGCACGTTCTTCACGGTCACGTCGTTCGCACCGCGGTAGACGCTGATGCACTCGCCGCCCACGTTGCTGACGGTGTGACCCTGCCCGTCGATGGTGACGTCGCTCACCGTGACATCGAGGGCCGCCGGACCGCGTTCGACGTCGATGTCGGCGGTGAGGACGTAGTCGCCGGGTTCGGTGATGGTCGTCGGCCCGGAAATCTCCGTCGCGCCCGCGGCGGCGGCCGGGAACGACCCCCACGCCGCGAGTCCGGCGGCCGCCGCCCCGGCCTTCAACACGTCTCGTCTCGATGGCACGCCCTCGGGTTCCATCTCGAACAGATAGTCTCGTTAAGTGTTAGTAATTGGCACGATACCGGGAAGCGAGTCCGTCCTGCGGCGGTTAATCTATCTCCGTCGAGACAGTTCCGCGCCGCCGAAAGACCGTTACATCGGCCGCGAGAAGCATCGGGGAATTAGATGAGTTCGGACGAGTCTGACTACTCCGGGGCGACGCTGTCGTACCGGCACATCCTCGAACGCGAGATGGAGAACGCGCTACAGGAGATTCACCGCCCCGTCTGGGGGGTGTTCCTCTCGGCGTTCGCCGCGGGTCTCAACCTGAGTTTCGGCGCGCTGTTCATGGCGATGGCGCTGACGTTCTCCGGAGGGTTCGAGTCCACGCTGGTCCAGCAGACGGTGCTGGCGGGCATCTCCTCCATCGCCTTCCTGTTCGTCGTCGTCGGGCAGACGGAACTGTTCACCGCGCACTCGACGATGGCCATCCTCCCGGTGGTCGACGGCCGCGCGTCCGTTCCCGAACTCGGACGCGTCTGGGGCGTCACCTACGTCGGGAACCTGCTCGGCTGCGTCGTCTTCTCGGCGCTCGCCGTGACGCTCGGTCCGGCGATGGGCATCGTGAACCCCGGGGCGTTCGGGACGCTCGCCGGCGCCCTCGTCCCCCACCCGTGGTGGGTCATCCTCCTCAGCGGCGTCGTCGCCGGCTGGCTGATGGGGCTCGTGACGTGGCTGTCGGCCGCCAGCCGCGACACCGTCGGACGCATCCTATTCGTCCTCCTCGTCACCGCGCTCATCGGGTTCGGGCCGTTCCACCACAGCATCCTCGGGACGACGGAGGTGCTGACGGCGCTCTTGCTCGAACAGGGCGTCGGCGCCGCCGGACTCGCGCACTTTCTCGTCTGGACGACGCTCGGCAACGTCGTCGGCGGGTCCGTCTTCGTCGGCCTCCTCAACTACGGGCACGCCTCGCGTCCGGGCGAGGAGCAACACGTCGAGTTGGAGTGACCCACCGGAGGTGTGCGGAACGACCGCCCGCTAGCTGTCCCGGACGCGGTCTGTGGACCGGTCGTCGGTCGACCGCTCTCTCGCTCGCGCGTCGTCGCCCCGAACCGTCCGGCCCCCGTCGGGGGAGTCGTATCCGGCCGACCGGTTGCGGCCCCGCCTCTCGCTCGACTCCAACGCGTCGGCGATGCGCTCGGTGGCGTCGACGAAGCGGAAGAACGCGCCGACGAGCCGATAGCCGACGACGGCGGTCCAAACCACCCCGCAGGCGAGAACGCCGAGGAGTAGCTGTCCCGCGATGACGATGCTGTACAGCATGACGAGCGCGCAGAACGCGGCGAGGGCGATTCGCGTGCGCTTCGGGAGACGCCCGTTCGACGGCGGCGAATCGGGGGAGGGTGTCTCGGTCACGTCTCTCCGATACGACCCGCGATTAATCACTCCTCCGCCGGAAGTACATCTATCTTGACTTTCCATTTCGCACTACATTTAATTACCCGCTGGTCCAACGTCAGACGTGTCTCTGCAGGCAGACGACCGGGGGGTGAGCGAAGTGCTGGGATTCGTCATCGTCTTCGGCCTCGTCATCGCGTCGGTCGGGTCGGTGTACGCCTTCGGGGTGGGGGAACTCCGGGACGTGCGCGACTACGAACGCGTGAACAACGCCGAACGCGCCTTCGAGGTGTTCGCCGACAACGTCGCCGACGTCTCGCGTCGAGGGGCGCCCAGCCGCGGAACGGAACTCAAACTCGCCGACTCGACGCTCGGCTACGGCGAGGCGACGGTGAACGTGACCGTCGATACGACGCCGGGCACGCCCGGAGACGTGAACAACTCGACGGGCGATATCTCGCTCTCGCCCGTCGTGATGACGCTGCAGGACGCGGGCGAGGTCCGGTACGCCTCGGGCGCGGTCCTGCGGACCGACGGCGGCGGCCCGCCGCGGATGGTTCACGAACCCGACTTCGTCTTCGCGAAGGACGGTGTCGTCGTCCAACTCGTCCGGTCGGTCCCGCGCGGGACGACGCGTGTGGGCGGCGAGCGCATCGCCCGCATCCGCACTGTCGACGCCGGGCGTTCGCCGCTGTTGACGCGGTCGGAGACGAACGCGACCCTGCGAATCGACGTGAACTCCTCGTACGCCCCCGCGTGGGGCGACTACCTGACATCGGAGGGGTTCGCCTGCGAGCCCTACACCGACGCGTCGACGAGCGTCTCCTGTGACCTCGAAGACGTCTCGCGGGTCACGGTGGTTCGCGTCACCCTGCGGACCACGTTCGAGTGAGTTCGGGTCCGCCGAGGTCAGAGCGACCGTAGACTCTCGGTGGGGAGCGACCGTAGAATGAAGAAAGGAGCGCGCGCCACGTCGACCGTGAGCGCTACTCCAACTCGACGGTGACGTTGTTCTCGGTGACGTGCAGGAATGTGATGTACCGCGACCCCGAGGACGTCTCGTACTCCAGGTTCCCGGTCGACTCGTCGACGTCGAGGCGCGCCTTCCCGCTGTTTCCGGGACCGTGCCACACTGTCAGGTCGAAGTCCGGCGCGAAGAAACTCACGTAGTGACGGGTCAAGTGACGGCTCGTCGTCCGGTTGCCGGAGACGAACGTGACGTTCTCCCCGTCGGTGCCCGTGTGGTTGAACGACGCCGAGGAAGCGACGTCGTCGTCCCACGTCAGCGCCGTCTCGCCCGTCGCGCCGGGCCCGTCGTAGGTCAGCAACAGGTCGCTCGTGTAGTTGACCGTTATCGTCTCCGTCGCGCAGTCGAGCGCCACCGGGCCGCCCTCGGCGGGGATGCTGTCGTTCGTCCACACGTGCTGGCCGCCCGTCCCGTCGCGGTAGTAGACGACCATCGTCAGGTCGACCTCCTTGTCGTTCTTGCAGACGTTCCCGACGCCCTTCGGGACGTGGACGACGGTCTCGTACTCTCTCGCACCCTTCGTCGCGTAGAACGAGAAGTCCATGTTGTTGCTGCCGCCGTTCGCCTTCGCCAGCGACACCTCGAACGTCCGTATCGGGTGGGCCGACGCCATCCCGCGCACCTCGACGGGTTGGTTCTTCATCGGCAGGTCGAACGACCCGACCATCCCGACCGTCGCGAGTTCGAGCGTCGCGGTCC
Source organism: Halogeometricum sp. S1BR25-6 (assembly GCF_031624495.1). NCBI lineage: Archaea > Methanobacteriati > Methanobacteriota > Halobacteria > Halobacteriales > Haloferacaceae > Halogeometricum > Halogeometricum salsisoli. The sequence goes on from NZ_JAMQOP010000001.1 coordinate 1,337,726, forward strand.
GGTTGTCGTCGTCGACCGAGACGTTCCCGGTGGTCCGGGTGCGGAAATACTCCGCCCACCCGCGGTAGAACTCGCTGTGGACGGTCACGCTCACCGACCCGTTCTGGACGGGGTTGCGGTACGTCGCCGCGCCGTCGTCGTACGTCTCCCACCCCGTCCCCGACTCGTTCGGGCGGGGGTAGACGCGCGACAGGTCACCGTCCCGCGAGACGACCGCTCGGACGCGCCCGGACGCGGAGTCGGCGTTGCGCACGCGGACGACGGGGAACGTGAGCGTCGCGTCGCGGTAGTGGAACTCCGGCGGCGACACCATCGAGACGCCGCCGCCCTCGCTGCGCCGCCAGACGCCGCCGCCCTGGTACGTCACGACGGCCGATTCGGTCCGGTAGCTCACGGAACCCAGCGAGGCGTTGTACAGTTCCTCGTCGGCGTCGCCGGAGTAGTTGTGGTGGGTGATTCGCACCCAGCCGTCGTCCGGCGAGACGACGTACTGCCCGTCCGCGGAACTCCGCAGTTCGACCGACTCGCGGGCGGTCTGGCCCAGTCCGACCATCGCCGCGACGGAGTCGAACTGCGTCATCGACTGCTCGGCGCGTTCGACGTCGATCGTCTCCTGCGTCGTCGTCAGCGCGACAGACCCAACGCCCACGAGGAGGCCGGTGCCCATGAGCGTCAGTCCGAGGATGAGGACGACCCCCACCGTCGAGGAGACGGCGCGACGGTCCGCTCCGAACCCGCGCGTCACCGTCCGGCACCTCCGGTGGCGGCCCTCGGCGGCGGCGCGAATGCGAACGCGAACGCGGGCGTGAGGTCGAAGGCGGGTCCGGCGTCGTCGCCGGACTCGAAGACGAGTCGCTCTGTCGCGGGGTCATACGCGATGACGAGGTTCCCGCCGGCGAGCGTCCCGTTCTCGACGTCGGTTCCGGTCCGGACTCGAACCGTCGCCGACCGACCGCCGTCGCCCGACGTGAGCGTGACGTCGTGCGCCGCCGGCGTCCCCGCGACCCCCGGAGAGTCGCTCACTTCGACGCGGTAGGACCCGCCCGCGACGGTCCGCGGCAGGTCCACCCGGAGGCGGACCGCCTCGGCGCCGTCACCGGCGCGGACCATCCGGTCGGCGTCGGCGGTCCGGGCGGCGATTCGCTCCCCGAGCACCGACAGTTCCCGGTCGACGACCCGGTCTCGCTGTCCGTCGACGTACTGCCCCGTCCCGACGAGCAGGCCGGAGACGAGGACGGCGGTGATGACGAGCGTCAGCACGTAGCCGAGCGTCGTGGAGACGGCGCGGTCCGACGCGAACTCGCGTTCGCACGCGGACTCGCGCTCACGCTCCCGCATCCGGCACCTCCGTCTCGGCCTCGTAGTAGGTGTCGGGGCCGTGGTAGGTGACGCGCACGGTGGCGTCGTAGAGCGCCGCCGTCCGGAACGGGGCGCCCGAGTCCAGCGGGAGCGACTGATTCACGGCCGCGTCGTCCACCTCCCGGTCGACGACGACCGAGTACGTTCCCGCGGCCGCGTCGGCGCCGTCGAAGGACAGGTCGAACGGGTCGCCCCCCTCATCGAACTGTGAGAGCGCCGGGCAGGCCGCTCCGTCGACCGTCCGAGCCTCGACGTCGAGCGTCACGGTTCCGCCCGTCACCGGTCCGCACGTCGTCAGACTTCCGTCGGTCCCGCGGACCGTCACGCCGGCGTCGCCGTCGCTTCGCTCGTAGACGAACACCGACCGCGTCCCCGCCGAATCGGTGAGATTCGCGCGGAACGCGCCGCTGTCGAGCAGGTCGCTCTCGTTCTCCCCGTTGCTCACCGTCGCCAAACTCGTCGCGTCAAGCGCGAACGTTAGGTCGCGGACGCCGGTGGCGTTAGCGAGCGTCCAGTTCGCGGCACCGTCCGGCGCCGAGAGGTTTCGGGAGGCGTTCGCCTGCGCGATTCGGGTCCCGTTCGTCGCGTCGACGACGCGCGTCCGCGTCGACGCTCCCGAGAAGGCGTCGTGGGCGGCGGCGTCGTCGCTCCAGTTGCCGACGCCGCGGCGGAGCGAGTCGTTCATGCGGCGGTACGCAGCGTCGACTCCGCCCGCAGTGTCGTTCTCGTTGCGGTCGACGTACCGGAGCGTCGTCTCTGCCGCGTCGAGCGCCTCCGTGCGGTAGTTTATGACGGTCGCCGACTCGCTCACGTCCGACCGGGCGGCGACGTTGCCGGTGTAGATGGTCGTGTTCACGAGGAGGGCGAGGACGACGAACAGCGTCGCCATCACCAAGGCGGTGACGAGGACGAGTTGCCCCCGGTCGTCGCCGCTCACATCCGCCACGTCACCACCTCCACGACGACGACGCCGCGGACCGGACCGCTCGGGTCCGCGTCGGGCACGAAGTACGCCTCGCCGGCGTCGGCGAGCGTCGTCCCCGTCGGGTCGCTGTCGGCGTCCCTGAGCACGTCGTCGTCGTACAGGGTGACCGTCCACGTGGCGACGGAGGCGTGGTCGCTCGGCTTCCCGAGATAGACGACCTGCTCTCGGATGCGCTGGTCGTTGCGCCAGAAGTAGACGTTCACGTTGTACGCGACGCCTCTATCGAGGAGCGCGTCGTTCAGCGCCCGTCCCAGCGCGGTGTTCTCGGGAGCGCCGTTGTGGTACCCGTCCCACGGCGCGCCGTGCCAGTGGCGGGCCGATTCGTTCCAGTACAGCAGGCCGGGCTTCAGCGTTCCGTTGGCCGCCTGCGAGGCGAGGACGTCCTCCGCGACGACCGACTGGTGATCCTCGATTCGCTGGTTCGACGTGCTCCCCGTCAGCGGCGTGACCGCCGTCACCTGGAGGGCGAAGGCGATGCTGGAGAGCAGCAGGATGCTCGCGGCGACGGCTTCGAGCGTGTGCGCCTGCCCCCGGTCGCGCGTCACCACACTCTCACCGCCAGTTGGTGGGTCCGACCGTCGAGGAGGACGACGCGGCGCGTCGTCGCCACCGCTTCGTTGTCCGGAACCGGCGGACCGGCGCTGAGCGCGACCGCCGGCCCGCCCGCGGGGTCGTCGAGTTCGGCGACCGAGCCACCGTCGAAGACGGTGACGTTCACGTCGTAGCGGTCGGTGCCGAGCGCCGCGGCCACGGTGTCGGCGGTGGCGTCGAAGCCGCACGCCGCCGTCGCGTCCGCGTTCGTCTGCATCTGTTCGAAGAACGCGCCCGTGCACGTCGCGTTCAGCGTGGCCGGCGTCGCGGGGTCGCCCAGCGCGTCGCTCGCCAGCGTCGCCGCGAACCGGTCGGCCGCCTGCGTCCGACTCGTCCCGTCGAAGGGGTCGAAGATGCCGGGGACGAACAGCACGACGAACGCGACGACGAGGAGGAAGATGCTGATTCCGACGACGAAGTCTATCGTCGTCTGCCCGCGGTCGTCGGCGAGTATCGAGGTCATCCGACCACCATCCACACCGCGAGCGCGAGCGTCTGGAGCACCACGACGAACTTGACGCCCGAGATGATGTCCGCGTTCCGGATGTAGCCGCTGATGAGGCCCGACAGCGTCGCCTGCAGCGTCACCGCGTGGAGGAACAAAAGCGAGAGCAGGGCGGTGTCGACGCCGCCGCCGAAGTCAGGCCCGCCCTGAACCGCCTCCGACCCGCCGCTCGAACTCGTCTGCGAGGTGAGTTCGGCCATCACGTCGAGGAACTGCGTCTTCAGGATGGCCATCACGGCCAGGAGCGTGACGTACGTCATGAGGATGATCGCAACCTGCATCATCGTCCGCGACTTCCGCTCGCGTTCGATGTCGTCCTGGTTCTCGGAGGCCTGCGCGGCCGTCGTCAGCACGTCCGTGATCTGACTGGAGGCCTCCTGGGCCTTCGTGATGAGCTTCACCGTCCGTGCGAGGCGGGGAATGTGGTACTTGTTGTTGAACTCCACGAGCGCCGACCGGAGGCTCATCCCGTAGTTCACCTTCGCGTACAGCACCTCGAACTCGTCGGCGAGCTTTCCGGAGGAGGTGTCGGAGACGGTCTTGACCGATTCGAGGAGCGTCTGGCCGGTGTCGTTGGCGCTGGAGAGTTTCCGGAGGTTCTCCGAGAGCTTTCCGACGACGGCCTGTCGAGAGCGGGTGTTCCACCCGTGGAAGAACGCCAGCGGGATGCCGACGGTGTAGACGGGGACGTACCACCAGACGAACGTCCCCCAGATAGGTCGCTCCAGCATCGCGTCCCACGACAGCGGTGCCGCTCCGCCGACGACGGCCGTCGCGAGCAGTGCGAGAGCGGCCGGAACGGTGAGAAACAGCGAGTACAGCGGGTTGTCGCGGAAGAACAGGTGGGGGTGTTCGAGCAGTTGCTTCGTCTTGTACGTCCCCTCGCGCGAGCGAACGCGGTCGAAGAGGGTGTGCTCGCCGACGAAGCTCTCGATGAGACCCATGTGGAACAGCCCCTCCTTGTGCCCCTGTCGGAGGCGGTCGGAGGCGCCCGAAGGGTCGAGGTAGCCGTCGCCGGGTTCGTCCTGTTTCACCGTCGAGACGAGAACGAGGAAGCCGACGCCGGTCAGCGGGATGAGTCCGTACACCGTCCCGTACAAAAGCGACTCCTGAGCCTGCCCGAGCATGCTCATGATGACGAGGATGATGATGAGAAGCAGAGGGAACAGCGAGAGCGTCATGTACATCTCGCCGAACAGTTCCAGCGTCTCCAGGGTCATCTCCTGTTCCTGCTTTGCCGTCCGCATGTGCTTGTCCTTCTTGTCGTCGAGGAACCGCTCCATGTTGCCGCCGGAGTTGACGATTGAGAGCATGTCGGTGAGGAACTGAGAGAGTTCGGACGACGGCGACACCAGCGCCTGCTGTTGGATGGCGGTGCGGTAGTCCGTGCCGAAGTACTCCGTCTCCTGAACGATGCTCTGGAACTCGCGGGCGACTTCGCCGTAGGTGTCCTCCGCGCGGCCCATCGCCTCCAGAATCTCCAGTTGGTTCAGCCCGCCCACCGAGAGGGCGTACATGAAGGAAACGGCGTCGGGCAGTAGCATGTTTATCTCGCGCTTCCGGGTGGAGGCCTTCGAGTACGGCATCGCTACGAGCGTCCCGAACCCCGCGCCGAAGCCGAGGCTCCCGAAGACGACGCCGGAGACGAGCACCGCGAACGGCATCTTCAACGACTCCAGAAACGCCGCCGCTCCCGGATCGGGAGCCGGGAGGCCGATGCTGAGCGTCTCCGGCGAGACGACGCCGAACGCGAACAGCGCGTAGCCCAGCAGCGAGCCGAGGAGCCAGAGCGCCCCGCCGACGAGGACGCCGACGGCGAGGGCGTGCGAGAGGTACAACTCCACCGTCGCCGGCATCCGCGCCTGTTCGAGCTTCCGAGCGACGTCGCTCACGAAGTCGCCCTCTTCGTCGAACAGCAGACGGAACAGCGGGTAGAACGCGTCGCCGAGGGCGTCGGTGCTCCGGTCGAGTCCCCCCGGTCCGGACGCGGACGAGTCGAGGCTCATCTACGCGGCTCCCCCGCCGCCGTCGTCGTCGCGGCTGTCACCGCGTTCGCCCTCCTCTCCGTTGCCGCTCTCGTCGTCCGTCTCCGCGGCGTCTTTCGGGTCGGCGTCCTCGAACTCCCCGAAGCCCCAGCCGTCCTCCTCCAACTCGGCGGAGACGTCCTCGCCGATCAGGTCGTCGATGTCGGCGGTCCCGGCCGTCTCCGCGTCGTCCCCGTCGCTCGGGTCGTCCCCCGACGCGTCCGGTTCGTCCGTCGCGTCGAGGCGAGCCTCGGCTTCGGCGTCCGTGGCCTCCACGCTCGTCGCCTCCGTGTTCACTTCCGCGTCTGCGGCTTCGGCGTCCGCCGCCTCCGCGTCCGCTTCTGTGCTCTCCTCGTCGCCCGCGTCCAGCGCCGGCGGTGCGTCCTTCGACGCGTCGCGTTCGCTCGATGCGGAGTCGTCCCCGTCGTCGCCGTCGCCCTCCGCCAGTTCCGGCGGACGCTCGTCGGCTTCGGCGAGTTCCGGGTCGGGTCGGGTCGCCTCTTCCAAGGCGTCGAGCGCCGAGTGGTCCTCGTAGCCCGCGCTCACGTTCGGTTCGTCGGCGACGTCCCGCAGGGCGTCGGCCACCTCGCCGGCCTCCTGACCGCGGTAGTCCGCGAACAGGTCCGCCTCGGCCTGGTCGAGGATGGCGCGGCAGAGGTCCCGGACCTCCTCCGGCGGGTCCGGTCGGGGGACCATCTCCTCCTTCTCGGGGTCGACGTTGATGTGGACCGACTCCATCTCGCGGAGGTCCTCGAGGCTGCGTTCGAGTTCGTCCTCGGCCATCAGCGTCAGGATGGTGTCGGGGTCGTTGATGAACGCCTGGAGCGTGGCGGCCACCTGCGTGTACGTGTTGAGGCCGCGGTCGATGAGGTACGCGAGGACGACCCGTCGGAGGAACAGCTCCTCATCCAGCGTGTCTTCGCTCCACCCGCGGTCGAAGCGTATCTCCTCTAAGGTGTTCGAAGAGCCCATCTGGAGGTACTCGTCGTTCTCGGCCTGCCACTGGTAGACGTCCTGAACGTTTATCTCGTCGTTCTCGGCGTCGTAGTGGTTTATCTCGGTCAGCGACTTGTTCCGTCGGACCTTGTTGCCCTGCACGCGCGTCGACGTCTGGATGGACACCAAATCGAGGGCGGTGAACATCGTCTTCGAGACGTTGATGGGTTCGGTCGTGAACCGCTTGAGCACCTCGCCGACGCTGTCGGCGTGGAAGGTGGTGTACGTCGTGTGCCCGGTCGACATCACCTGAAACAGCGTGCGCCCCTCCTCGCCGCGAATCTCGCCCATGACGATGTAGTCGGGTCGCTGCCGGAGGGCGGCCTCCAGCAGGTCGAACTCGTCGACGTCGCCCTTGTCGTCGTCGGAGAACGACGGGCGCGTGACGGAGGCAATCCAGTTCCGCTGGGGGAGTTCGACTTCGCGGGTGTCCTCGATGGAGACGATTTTGGTGTTCGAGGGGATGAACAGCGACACCGCGTTCAGCGAGGTGGTCTTCCCGGAGGCGGTCCCGCCGGCGAAGATGAGCGACTTGTGGTTCTCGATGCAGAGCCACAGGAACGCCATCTCCTCCAAGGAGAACGTGTTCCAGTTTATCAGGTCGATAGGGGTGAACGGCACGTCCTTGAACTGCCGGATGGTGTAGTTCGTCCCGTGGTCAGAGACTTCGCGGCCGAGCGTGAGTTGTGCGCGAGAGCCGTCGGGCAGCGTCGCGTCCACCTGCGGGCGGCGTTTCGAGATACCCTTCCCGGAGCGCTGGGCGAGTTTCACGACGAAGTCGTCCAGTTCTTCCTTCCCGTGGAAGACGTTCGAGATGATCTGCTCGTAGTCGGAGTGATAGACGAACACCGGCGAGTTGTAACCGTCGCAGGAGATGTCTTCGACGTTGATGTCGTGTTTGACGCCGTCGATGCGCTCGTAGCCGATGAAGTCCCGCCGGAGGTAGTAGAGCAGTTTCTCGACTTGGTACTCGGTCAGCGTCGCGGCGTCCTCGGCGAGCACCGCGGGTTCGGGGCGCGCCGCGATGCCGTCGAGGCCCGCCCGCTCCCGCGGTGGTTTGGCGAAGAGACCGTCGAGGCGGCCGCCGAGCGACGACTCGTTCAGTCCGAGACGGCGCGCGAGCGTTCCGACCGTCCCGTCTCGGGGTCCGTTCGAGACGGTTCCGCCGTCGGCGGCCGGCGTCTCTGCCTCCACCTCCGCTTCCGCACCATCGACGTCGCCACCGAGTCCGAGGCGTCCGAGGAGGCTCTCGACGGTGCCCGGTCCGTCGGCTTCCTCGGCGTCGGCGCCGGCGCCGGTCTCGCCCGAGTCGGGGAGCAGCGACAACGAGTCGGAGTAGCCGTCCGGACCGGGGTCGTACAGGTCGTAGCGTTCGAGCAGTTCGAGCGACTGCCGTTCGATGACGCGGCGTCGGGTGCCGTCCTCCGTCCCGATGGTGCTCTCGTCGTCGTACTTGATGGCAGTGCGGAGCTTCCCGGTGAGGAACTCGGTGAGGTCCGCCTCGATTTCGTTCTGGTAGGGTTCGACGACGTAGTACTTCGTCTCGTTCTCCTTCGTCGACCGGAAGATGACGACGAACGAGTGGGGTTTGTTCACCCAGTAGCGCTCTACCTCGCGGAAGTGCGTCTTCTTCTCCATCGGGACCGCCTTCTCCAAGTCGTAGCGGTTCGTCACGGTCGTCAGACCCCGGTCGTCCGAGAAGAAGGCGTCCTCGTCCAACTCCTCGTTCACGTCGACGGTCCGTTCGTCGACCACTTTCTCCAGTTCCTCCGCGCGGCGTCCGCCGCGCGCGAGGGCGTTCTCGACGACGTCGGGGTCGAACCCCAACGCCTCCTCGGCGTCGAACTGTTCTCTCTCCCCCTCCTCGTCGCGGGGTCGGGAGCCGTCAGCCTCGTAGTAGTACTCGCGCTTGTAGTGCTCCCACATCCAGACATCCTTGACGACGGGCGTCGTCTCGGGGTCGCAGAACGCCTCGAACTCGCGCTGGATTCGGGCGGCCTCGCCCGCCGCCGCGCGAACCTCGTCTTCGGTGTCGGCCGGATGGTGGCCGAGGTAGCGCTCCTCGGTGGGGTCCAACTCGACGTTCCGCCAGTCCTCGCGGGTCGGTCGCGACGGGGCGGACGGTTCGTCGCCGTCGTCCCACCGCGAGTCGGCGCGCGGCGCCCGCGGATCGCGCCCGTCGTAGAGCGCATCCGCGTCACCCTCCGCGCCGAACTCGTCGAGGAAGTGCGCCCACGTGTACTCGCCGACGGTCGCGTTCGCCTCGTCCCCGGACTCGCCAGTCGATGCGTCCTTCGACTCTCGACCCGCCGCACCCCCCGGTGCGACGTCGCCGTCGAGAGCCACCCGGTCGCCGCCGACCTCCCCCTCCAACACGTCCTCGTCGTCGCCGTCCGACTCCCGTCGGACCGGTGGGGACGCGTCGTCGTCGGTAGCCATTGTTCTCTCGTCGCTCTCCCCAGTCAAAAAGGCTTCTGGAGATTTAATCGCTCATTTAGCCACATTTCGACAAAATTCTATAGAATAAAAGATATTTTTACATCCGAGGAGTGGAAATAATATCTACAGCTACGTTATATCGCTTCTAAATCTCTCTAACATAACAGTCTCTGTTGTGAGAATTGTAAGGCGGCGAACGGACCGTTTCGCTCGTCCTACGAGTCGGCATAAGATGATTAACGACACCATTCGAGGCAGAACTCTGTCACGAAGTCGCATCCGAGTGCCGCCGTCGGCCGAACGACCCTCGGATTCGACTCGTGTCGAACTCCGTTCTGGGTTGCAAATCCCATCGAACCGTTTTCACGGCTCGTTTCGCTCGCCGGAAAACGGGCGTGGCGGGACTCCCGCGAGCGCAGCGAGTGGGAGTACGTCACGGTCGCGAGCGAACGGAGTGAGCGAAGCGGGCGTGGCGGGATTCGAACCACGCGAACGGCTCTCCGCTCGCCGTTCTCTAATTCGAACCCCGTGCCAGTTCGCTCGTCGCATTCGCTCCTCGCAGAACGGGCGTGGCGGGATTCGAACCGTGTCGAGACTCGCTTCACTCGTCTCGTCGGGTTTCGAATCCCACAGAACCGTTTTCACGGCTCACTTCGTTCGCCGGAAAACGGGCGTGGCGGGATTCGAACCCGCGATCGAGGGGTTAGGAACCCCTCGCCCTGATCCGCTAGGCCACACGCCCCGTCGAGCCTACGAGAGCGACCACTAAAGATGATATGTTTCGTCGAGAAAAGCCGGAGCGAAAGGACGCGCTCAGTTGGAGTTCGAATCCGAGGAGGTCGAAGTCGAAGTCGATGTCGACGTCGTCTCCGTGGCCGTCGACGGGGACGCAGCCGTCGCCTCGTCGTCTTCGTCGTCCTCGTCCGTGCTCTCCATCTGCTTGAGCTCTTCTTCGATTTCGTTACGTCCGCGCTGGAACTCGCCCATGGCCTGACCCGTGGACCGGGCGAGCTTCGGAATCTTGTTCGCCCCGAACAGCAGCACGAGCACGAGCAGGACGATGAGGAGCTCCGGCCCACCTGGAATCCCCGGGAACAGGGGGATAGTCTGGAACATCGCTACGTGGCCATAACTTACTCGCGACTATAGGCTTTTTGCATCTCAGGGTTTGTCCCCGAGACACCTACTGAGTTCGTCGAACGGCCGCTGACGGACCTTTCGAGTGCCGTATCGCGCGTCAATCACGACGGCGTCGGTCGCGAGCGTCGGGAAGGGGAGGTTACTCCGCGCACCGCCGTCCTGGACGAACGTCAATTTCGAAATCGGATGCGTCTCGCCGGGGCCGCCAGAGTTTATCTTCGGGCAACCCTGTATACGGGTGCATGCTCAATCGCCTGCTGTTCATCTTCGCGCGGATCGCCTTCGGGGCGAAGTTCGCCCACGACGGCTACGACAACCTCGCGAGCACCGACGACATGGTCGCCTACGCCGACAGCGTCGGCGTCCCGTTCGCGGACGTCCTCGTCCCGGTCGCGAGTTTCCTGCTGTTCGCCGGCGGCATCCTGCTGGCTCTCGGACTCGCGCCGCTTCTGGGCGTCGTCGCCATCGCCACCTTCCTCCTCGGCGTGACGCCGCAGATGCACGACTTTTGGAACATGGAGGGCGATCAGCGAGACGAGGAACTCGACGCGTTCCTCCGCAACGCCTCCTTCCTCGGCGCCGCCGTCGCCTTCGCCGTCGCGATACGCGAGCGCAAAGCGAACCTGAACTGAACCGAATCGAACCGAACAACAAGCTTGAACTGACGCGCCGACGAGACCGCTCGTATGGTCTCAGAAGGCGATGACGCTCCCGACTTCACCGTCCCGCTCGCGGACGGCGACGTCGGGACGTTCTCCCTCTCCGAGCACCTCGACGACGCACCGTTCGTACTCGCCTTTTTCCCCGCCGCGTTCACGAGTACGTGCACGACGGAGATGCGCACGTTCCGCGACCGCATGGCGCGGTTCGACGACGTGGACGCGACGGTGTACGGTATCAGTATCGACACCCCGTTCACGCTCAACGAGTTCCGGCGGCAGAACGACCTCGAGTTCGCCCTCCTGAGCGACACCAACCGCGAACTCGTCCACGAGTACGACATCGCGATGGACTTCGCCGACGCGGGCGTCCGCGACGTCGCCAAGCGCGCGGTGTTCGTCGTCGACGGCGACGGCGAGGTAGCCTACAAGTGGGTCAGCGACGACCCGGGCGTCGAACCCGACTACGAGGAGGTCGCCGCGGCCGCCGAATCAGTCCGCGCCTGAGGCGACACGCGCGGACGTCAGGGTCCGTAGACCGGGACGAAGGACGCGCACGCGTGTCACGACCGCAGATACTTTCTCCCCCCGAACGTACTACGGGGTGAAATGGCTCACGTAACCGACGACGTCGGCCGGGAGTACAAACCCGACGCGGACCACAATTTTCCCGACGAAAAGCTCAACGAGGTCCTTCCGACGCTCCTCGACGACCCCGAGGTAAAGACGTATCTGAAGGCGCAGAACGTCAACGCGGTCACCCGAAAGGGGTACAACGACCACGGCGAGAAGCACATCGAAATCGTTCGGAACCGCGCGCTCCGACTGTACGACCTCCTGAAGGACGGCGACGTCGAGTTCAACGGCGCCTCCCAGCAGGGACTCGAAGAGGAAGACGAGGCGGTCGTCATCGCCCTCGCCGCGACCCTGCACGACATCGGCCACGTCGTCCACCGCGACGAACACGCCTACTACTCGATTCCGCTCGCTGCGGACCTCCTCGACCGGTTCCTCCCGCAGTTCTACGACACCTCCGAGGTCGTCCGGGTGAAAGCGGAGGTGCTCCACGCCATCCTCTGTCACCACACGGAGGAGGACCCCCTCACGACCGAGGCGGGCGTCATCCGCGTCTCCGACGCCCTGGACATGGAGCGCGGTCGGTCGCGCATCCCCTACGAGAAGGGCGGCCGCGGCATCAACACGCTGTCGAGTCAGGCGATAGACAGCGTGACGCTGAAATCCGGCGACAACAAGCCCGTACTCGTGGAGATAGAGATGGTGAACGCCGCGGGCGTCTACCAGGTCGACAACCTCCTGAAGGCGAAGCTCCACAAATCCCTGCTCGAAGACTACATCCGCATCGTCGCCGTCAACACCAAGGCCGAAGACCAACTCGTCGAGCGCATCGAACTGTAGCCGGGGGAGCGGGTTCGCGTCAGTCGCCGACCGACCCGGAGGACTCCGACAGTTCTCGCAGGCCGGACACCGTGAGGTCGCCGCCGAGCGTACGGTTCGGGTACGGGATGTCGATACCCCGTTCGTCGAACCCGTCTTTGACCCGCTTGACGTACTCGGCCTTCGTCTTCACGAAGTCGGCGCGCGAGGGGTTCGAGATCCAGATGCGCGCGGTGAGGACGACCGAGGAGTCGCCCAGTTCGGTCAGTCGGACCGACGGGGCGGGGTCGTCGAGGATGTCCGGATGCGCCTCCGCCTCCCCGACGATGACCTCCGTCGCGGCGTCGATATCGTCGTCGTAACCGATGCCGAACGGCACCTGCAGTCGCAGGGTGTCCTTGGCGACGGGGTTCTTGATGACGCCGTCGGTGAGTTGGGAGTTCGGCACGGTGAGCAGTTCGTTGTCGAACGTGCGGACGCGGGTGACGCGGAAGCTGATGTCCTCGACGATGCCGGAGTTACCCTCCCACTCGATCCAATCGCCGATGCGGAACGGCCGGTCCGTGTAGATGAACACGCCGGCGACGAAGTTCTGGAGCACGTCTTGCATCGCGAGGCCGATGGCGAGCGTCGCGGCCGCGGCGATGGTCGCGAGCGACTGCAGGAAGTTCGGGAGCCTCGCGGCGCCGAACGCGGCGGTGATGGCGACGAAGACGATGGCCACGCCGAGCAGTCGCCGCAGCGGCTTCTGCGCGTGCGCTTCGAGTTCCCGCGAGTCCATCATCCGGTTGACGATGGGAAAGAGGAACGTCCGGCCGAGGAGGTAGACGGCGAGGAAGGCGACGAGGAACGCGATGGCCCGCGTGAGCGGTTCGGCCACCCCGTCCGGGACGCCGAGACTCCGGAGGGCCGTGCCGATGAACTCGTACAGTCCCGTCTCTCCGACCTGCAGGGCGCCGACCGCCCCCCCGACGCTCATCTGTGGACGACGCCGGTGTTCCCTCGCGTTTCGACGACGTCCGCGTCCACGCGCGCCGCGAGTTCCTCGGTCAGTTCCTCCACTGTCGACCCGGCGCGCGCCGACCGGAGGAACTTCACCTTCACGAGGTTCCGTTCCCGCAGTTGGTCCGATAGCTCCTCTTCGACGGCGCCGATGCCGCTCTTGCCGACCCAGACGGTCACGTCGAGGTCGTGCGCCTCCTTGCGGAGGTCCTGATTACCCATACGGCACTGTATCGGGTCGAACGATTTGAACGTTGAGGGTCCGAGCCGGCGGGAACGGGTCGAGACGGCTCCGAGGGGTCGCCCCCGAGCGGTCGTTCAGTCGACCGGAAACCGCTTCGTCGCCCCGCAGTCGCGGCAGCGGACGACGACGCGTCCGCGATGGACCCGGACGCGCGCGTTCCGCCCCGGTCGGAGGTAGACGTCGCAGGCGTCGCACGCCGACCGCTGGAGCCCCTTCGGGAGTCCGCACCGGTTCCGCTCGGCGAGGCGGCGCGCGAGGCGGACGTACTCGCGCGAGCGGTCGAACTCGCCGTCGGCCGCTGCCTCGCGGGCGAGTCCGTGCAGGCGTTCGATGCGCTCCTCCGCGATACTCATGCCCGGAGGAGCGAGACGAGTTCGGAAAGACGTTCCGAACCGCGTGCGGTCCGGCGTCCTTCATCGACGTCCGGAGGCGCGCCCGCGAGTCGGTAGCGTCAAACCGCCCGCGGCGAAACCCGGGTGTCACCGTGAGCCTCCGCGCGCTGAACTACCTCGAACTCGAATCGCAACTGGAGCGCAGCGGCATCGGTACCGCGGCGAGACAGCAGCGCGCCGCCCTCTCGCGCACCGACGTGGAGGTTGTCACCAGTCCGTGGCGCGGCGGGACTCTCCCGCGGGCCGCGCTGTCGGCGGCGACGGGTCGCGGCGCGTTCGCCGACGTCGACGTCGCCCACTGCAACCTCATCGGCCCCGGCACCGTCGCCGTCGCCCGACACGCGAAGCGCGAGGGGATTCCGCTGGTCCTCCACACGCACGTCACGCGCGAGGACTTCGCGGAGTCGTTCCGGGGGTCCAGCGCGGTGGCGCCCGCGCTCGGCCGCTACCTGAAGTGGTTCTACTCGCAGGCGGACCTCGTGCTCTGTCCCTCCGAGTACACGAAGTCGGTGCTCGAATCCTACCCCGTCGACGCGCCGATTCGCTCGATGACGAACGGCATCGATATCGACGCGCTCGACGGGTTCGAGTCGCTGCGCGAGGAGTACCGCGAGCGGTACGAGTTGGAAGGAATGGTCGTCTTCGCCGTCGGTAACGTCTTCGAGCGCAAGGGGCTGACGACGTTCTGCGAACTCGCCGCGGAGACGGAGTACGACTTCGCGTGGTTCGGCACCGTCGACGACGGGCCCCACGCCAGCAGGGCCGTGAAGCACTGGACGCGGAACCCCCCGGAAAACGTCACGTTCACCGGATGGGTGGACGACATCCGCGGGGCGTTCGGGGCCGGCGACGTGTTCTGCTTCCCCGCGAAAGTCGAGAACCAAGGCATCGTCGTCCTCGAAGCGATGGCCTGCGGGAAGGCCGTCGTCCTCCGCGACATCCCCGTCTTCGAGGAGTTCTACACGCACGGCGTCGACTGCCTGAAGTGCGAGACGAGAGCGGAGTTCCGCCGCGCCCTGGAACTGCTCGAACGGGACCCGGACCTCCGACGGCGACTCGGCGAGAACGCCAGGGAGACGGCGGCCGAGCACGGTCTGGACCGCGTCGGCGAGCGACTCGAAGCGACGTACGAGGCGCTGGCGGACGGTCGGGTACCGGCGTGACGGGCCGTCGATTGGGAAGTCCCCGCGGGCGGAAGTCACAACGGTTTACAGGTCCGCCCGCGCACGACAAACGAATGCAGTCGGTCGCAGCGTTCACGGACACGTACCTCCCCACCGTCAACGGCGTCTCCTACACCGTCCAAACGTGGCGGGACTGCTGGCGGGAGCGCGGCGGCCGGATGGACGTAGTGTTCCCCGGCACCGACGACTACGCGCCGACCGACGGCGAGTACCCGGTTCGGAGCGTCTCCTTTCCCTTCTACGACGGGTTCCGACTCGGCGTCCCGCGCGTGCCGAGTCGCGTCGAGGACGTGGACGTGGTCCACGCGCACACCCCGTTCGCGCTCGGACTCTCGGGGCTTCGCCTCGCCCGGCGCGAGGACCGCCCGTTCGTCGTCTCCTACCACACGCCGACGGGCGAGTACGCCGACTACCTCACCTCCCGAGAGCCGTTCGAGCGCCGCATCGAGTCGCTCTCCGAGCGCTACGAGCGCTGGTTCTTCGACCGCGCCGACGCCGTCCTCTGTCCCAGCACGGACGCCCGCGACCACCTCCGCGACGAGGTGGGCGTCGACGGGAGGCTGACCGTCCTCTCGAACGGCGTCGACATCGAGCGGTTCACCCCCGCCGACGACGCCGCAATCGCCGACTTCCGCGAGCGGTACGACCTCCCGGACGGCCCCCTCGTCGGCTACACCGGCCGGCACGGCTTCGAGAAGAACCTCGACGAGTTCGTCCGCGCCGCCGCGGGCGTCGACGCGACGGTGGTCTTCGGCGGCGACGGCCCCGCCCGCGAGGAGTTGGAGTCGCTGGCGACGGAGGCGGGCCTCGACGCGCGCTTCCTCGGCTTCCTCCCGCGCGAGGACCTGCCGGCGTTCTATTCGGCGCTGGACGCGTTCGTCTTCCCGAGCCCCGTCGAGACGCAGGGACTCGTCGCCCTCGAAGCGAACGCCTGCGGGACGCCCGTCGTCGGCGTCGACGAGGGGGCGCTCACGGACACCGTCGTCGACGGCGTGACGGGCTATCACTACCCGCTCGGCGACGTCGAAGACTGTCGGAAGACGATACGCCGCGTGCTCGACGAACGCGAGGCGCTCTCCGCCTCGTGTCTGGACCGCCGCGAGGAACTCGGCGTCGGCCGGGCCGTCGACGAACTCGCGTCGCTGTACGACCGGGTCGTCGCCGAAAAAGAGACCTAAATCTTCGCTGAACGGCCGAGACCGAGCGCCGGCCTCAGTCGTCGATGTCTTCGACGGCCTGCGCGATGCGCTGAAGCTGACGGGTCGCGTCGCGCACCTCGTCGCGGAGTTGGCGAACCTCGCGGACGAGTTCCTCGTTACCGGCCGACTCGGACTCGCCGCGGCCGCCCGCGCCCGGCGGGCCGCCGCCCATGCCGCCCGGACCGCCGCCGCCGCCCATGCCGCCCGGACCGCCGCCGCCGCCCATCATGCCGCTCATCATCTGCGCGAAGGGGTTGCCGCCGCCGCCCATGCCGCCGGGGCCGCCCTCGCCGCCGCCCATCATCTCGTCGGGGGCGGGTCGCTCGCCCTCCTCGCGTTCCTCCTCGCGGCGCTGTCGGATCTCCTCGACTCGCTCTCGGAAGGACATCTCCTCGTCGTCTTCCGCGTCTGCTCCGTTCTTGCCGGCGTCCGTCGGTTCGTCGACGTTCTCCGCCGTGTCGTCGGCGGGTTCGTCTGGTTTCTCGGGCATGGCTCCCCGTACTCGGTCCGATTGGAAAGGACTGTTGGTAGAGACTTACCCCCACGCGCCGAGACTCGACTGCAGGTCGCGCGTCGTCGCTCCGGCGGTCACCTCGTGGCCGACGAGGTCCCGGAGGTCGACGGCGTAGGTGCTCCCCGCGCGGTCGAGGACGAGCAGTCGGCCCTTGACGCCCCGGACGGTGCCGGTAGCGACCGTCTCCGCGACCGGTCGGGCGTCGAGACCGAGGCCGTAGTCGAAGTCGAACTCCGCGAGCACGTCGAACTCCGCGAGCAGCGACTCCCACGCGCCGCCGTCGACGGCGAGGTGGAGACCGTCTCGCTTCGTCGGCACGCGAACCCGGTCGGGAATCTCCTCTGCGAGTCCAGCCTCTATCTCGCGGGCGAGGCGGCCGTCGGTGACGGTCCGGAGGTGCGCCCCCCGGTCGGCGCCCTGTTCGCGCAGACGCGTCTCGAGTCGCCACTCCTTCGTCACGCCCACCTTGAACACGTCGGGCGCGAACGCCGCGAGGTAGACCGCGTGGGGGTCGTGACAGTCCATCTCGTCTTTGAGACAGGTGCCGGTGCACTTCGCGCACACCCACGTCGAGCGGTGGTCGCGGCAGTACGGCGCGGCGTCGTTCTCGCAGACGTCGTGGCCGTCGTCGGTCGTCACCCCCGCGCAGTGGCGGTCGCGGAGCGTGTAGGCGAGTTCGGTTCCGGCGTCGAGCGAGACGTACTCCACGTCGCCGTCGCTGGCGAGAAACAGGCCCGGTCCGGAGGTGTCGTAGCCGACGAACTGCACGCCGCGGAGTAGGTGCCGGCGCGGTAAAAGCCGTGTCGCTCGGGGGACGCCCGGCGGCGTCGGCCGAGGGCGTCCGGTCGGGCGTCCGTACCCGTCAGTCGTCAGTCGTCCGCGGCGGCGTACTCGGAGCGCAGTTCCTCGGTCAGTTCGCGCGCCGCCCGCCGGACCGCCTCGTCGCTGGAGCCGTCGGCCTCCCAGCCGAGGGCGGACAGTTTCTCGACGGAGAGGCGCATCCGCGGCACGTCGCCCTCCCAACCCCTGTCGCCGCCGGTGTACTCGTAGTCGGGGTCGAGGTCCATCACGTCGGCGACGATGTCGGCGATGGTCGTCACGGAGGTGGTCGTCCGCGTGCCGAGGTTGTACGTGTTCATCGACTGCTCGGCGTTCTCGACGACGTGGGAGATGGCGCGCACGCAGTCCTCGACGTGGAGGTAGGACTTCTCCTGTCGGCCGTCGCCGAGGATGGTGAGGCTGTCGGGGTCTTCGAGCAGTTTCTCGATGAAGTCGGGGATGACGTTGCCGCGCTGCTTCGGTCCGACGATGTTGGCGAAGCGGAACAGCCAGACGGTGAAGTCCTTCGAGTGGGCGTACGTCGAGAGCAGGCCCTCGTCGGCGAGTTTGGAGGCGCCGTAGACGCTGATGGGTTCGAGGGGGGCGTAGTCCTCGGGCGTCGGCCGCGGCGCCTCGCCGTAGACCGTGGAGGAGGAGGTGAACGCGAGGTTCGAGACGCCCACTTCCTCCATGCGTTCGAGGACGTTGTACGTCATCTCGGTGTTCTCCTCGAACAACTGACGGGGGTGGGCGTAGTTCGTGTCGGTGTAGGCGGCGAAGTGGAAGACGACGTCGACGTCCTCGGTGATGGCCTCGGCCACCTCGTCGGCGTCGGTCAGGTCGGCCTTCACGAACTCGACGCCGTCGGGGACGCGTTCGCGCGTGCCCTTCGAGAGGTCGTCGACGACGACCACGTCGTTGTCGTCGCGGAGGTGCTTCGCGAGGTGCGAACCGACGAGTCCCGCGCCGCCGGTGACGACGACCCGCTTCCCTGAGAGGTTCATGCGGTTGCTCTCTTGCGGGCGAGTAAGTTCGTTCTGGTCCCTGCACCTACTGCGAGCGGTTCCCACCCGACGTCCTCGTTCCCGCTCCCGTCCCCGCCGTCCACTCCGCGCCGTCGGCGGACCGCGGCGGTATCTGCTCGTCGGGCGAGAGGTCCGTCAGGTCCGCGCTGACCGTCCACAGTCGCCGCCGGGTGCGCTCGTCGCGCGCCGTCGCCGACGGCCGTTCGACCGCGCAGTCGGCGAAGTACTCGCCAGTGACGCCCTCAACTTCGGGCGAGGCGGCGAGGTAGACGGGGGTGTCGGCCCCCTCGGCGACGCTCTTTGCGAACCGCGAGGTGAACGAGTCCGGCAGACTGTCGAGCACGGAGACGGCCGCACGGACGGCCCCACCGTACTCGCGCGAGAGCGACGTGCCCAGCACCGCACCGGGGTGGAGGCAGTTGGCCGTCACGCCCGTCCCGCACAGGCGCTCCGCCGCCTCGAAGGCGAACAGCACGTTCGCCAGTTTCGACCGGGCGTACGCGCCGCGGCCGGTGACATCGTGGACCGAACGGAGCTTTCGGAACTCCATGCGGGCGTTCCGGTGCAGTTCCGAGGAGACGACGACGACCCGCGCCTCGCCGGCCTCGGCGGCCGTCTCGCGCAGGCGTTCGGACAGGAGGTTCACGAGGAGGAACGGCGCGAGATGGTTCACCGCGAACGTCGCCTCGACGCCGTCGTCTGTCAGTTCCGGGTCGGCGAACCACGCGCCCGCGTTGCTCACGAAGACGTCGAGTCGGTCCACCTCCCGGTCGATGCGCGCCGCGAGGTCCCTGACTTCGGCCTGCGAGGCGAAGTCGGCCGCGAGAAAGGCGGCGTCGCCGTCGCCGGTGGCCGCCTCGCGTAGGGCGGCGGCGGCCCGGCCGCCCTTTGCCGGGTCGCGGCCGGTGACGACCACGCGCGCGCCGCGGGCGGCGAGTCGGCGGGCCGTCTCGAAGCCGATGCCGTCGGTCCCGCCGGTGACGACGGCCGTCCGCCCGTCGAGTCGCGGCGTCCCGGCGCCCGTGGAGGACATACTCGCTAGCAGGACCGCGACCCCGTTAACCCTCGCGCACGTGCGGGGGCAGAGTCGACCGGTC
This sequence comes from Halogeometricum sp. S1BR25-6, assembly GCF_031624495.1. NCBI lineage: Archaea > Methanobacteriati > Methanobacteriota > Halobacteria > Halobacteriales > Haloferacaceae > Halogeometricum > Halogeometricum salsisoli. The sequence continues at coordinate 1,357,295 of NZ_JAMQOP010000001.1, forward strand.
GGGACGGCCTCCACCCCGCCCCGAAGCGAAGCGCCTTAGCGCGCGGACCGACTCGCTCGGCGTATGCACGCAGAACCCGAGGTCGCCGTCCTCCGGTACGGCCACAGACCGGGGCGCGACGACCGGATGACGACGCACGTCGGCCTCACGGCCCGCGCTCTCGGCGCGGACCGCGTCGTCTTCCCCGACAACGCCGGACAGTCGAAGGAGACGGTCGAGGACATCACCGACCGGTTCGGCGGCCCGTTCGCCGTCGAGACGACGGACGCGCAGAAGGCGTTCGTCCGGAACTGGGAGGGGGTCGTCGTCCACCTGACGATGTACGGCGAACGCGTGCAGGACGTCCAAGACGAGGTCCGGGCGGTCCACCGCGAGGAACCGGTGCTCGTGGTCGTCGGCGGCGAGAAGGTGCCGTTCGAGGTGTACGAGACGGCGGATTTCAACGTCGGCGTGACGAACCAGCCCCACTCGGAGGTGGCCGGCCTCGCGGTGTTCTTGGACCGCTTGTTCGACGGCCGCGAACTCGACCGCGAGTGGGAGAGCGCCGACCGGACCGTGCTGCCGATGGAGACGGGCAAGCGCGTCGTCGACCCGAGCGAGGCAGACGCGATGGAGATGGCGAACGGGGCGAAGGGCGACGAGAGCGGCGACGGAAGCGCCGACGACGTCTGAACGCCCGTCCCGTCACTCCGCGCCGTTCTCGCCGGCACCGTACCGCTCCTGTGCCGTCGCGCTATCGATGCCGGCGGCGACGACGTCGGGCACCTCGCGTTCGACCTGGAGGACGTCGACGCCGAGGAGGACGTGAACGAGACCGGCGCCGAGGAGACCCAGCGCCACCTCCCCCGCGACGACGGCGGCGTGTCCCACCACGACGAGGACGACGAGCCACTTCAGCGCCCGCAGCAGTCGCACGCGCTTTCGGCGCCGGTCCTCCCGCGCCTCGACGACGCGCGCCCCCTCGCCGGCCGACACCGCGACGTACCGGTCGGGGCCGCCGGCGCGGGGGAACCGGAGCACGTCGACCAGTTCGGTCATACCGTCCACGGGGTCGGAACCGCCATGAAGATTCGCCCGCACCTCCCCGTATTCGGTGCTTTTAAACTGCTTAGCGACGGAAAGATACCCAATGGCTTTTGAAGGGCTGCTGAACGACCCTGTCATCCAGAAGTACCTCCACGAGTTGGTAGGACCGACGGGGATGCCGGTCGCGGCCGCGCCGCCGGACGGCGAGGTCACCGACGAGGAGTTGGCCGAGGAGTTGGACCTCGAACTGAACGACGTTCGCCGAGCGCTCTTCATCCTGTACGAGAACGACCTCGCGTCGTACCGCCGGGTGCGCGACGAGGACTCCGGGTGGCTCACCTACCTGTGGACGTTCCACTACGAGAACATCCCGGAGAACCTCGAAGAGGAGATGTACCGCCTCCTCGAAGCGCTCGAGGACCGACTGGACTACGAGCGGACCCACGAGTTCTACCTCTCGGAACCCGCCGGCATCCGTTTCGAGTTCTCCGAGGCGATGGAACTCGGCTTCCAGTGCCCCGAGACGGGCGCGCCGCTGGAACCGATGGAGAACGACGATATGGTCGAGGGGATGGAGCGCCGCATCGAAGAGTTGCGGGACGAACTGAACGTCGAGGCGACGTCGCACTGATGGTCGTCCTCGCAACGAAGTGCTACGTAGAAGGGGACGCGAGGGAACGCGCCCTCGACAGCCTCGACTCGCTCATCCGCAACGACGTGGGCGAGTTGGACGTGACGTGGGACATCGGCGTCCGCGACGACGACTTCGTCTCCGTCACCGTGACGGGCGACGACGCCACGGCCGCGCGGAACCTCCTCGGGGAAGAGTGGGGCGAGGTGACCCCACATCTGACCGAGGGCGAGACGTACGTCGGCACCCTCGATTCGTGGGACGAGGACGGCTTCGTCCTCGACGCGGGCTTCGGCAACCGCGTCCGCGTCTCGACGGAGGGCCTCGGCCTCGGCACGGGGTCGCCGACGCAGATTCGCGACCGGTTCGGCATCGTCCAGCACACGCCGCTGGCGTTCGTCTACGACGAGGACGGGTCCAGCCTCGCCGACGAAACGCGGGACCGCCTGTACGGGTGGACCCGCGAGGAGCGGCGGAGCGGGCGCGTGAACGTCAACAGCGCCACGCGCGGGGAGGTCCGCGCGACGGTCAACCGCGCGGGCCACGCCGAGGACATCATCACCGTCGAACGCCTCGGCCTCCTCGAACAGAGCATCGTCTGCCCGGAGGGAACGGACCCGCCGGGTCTCCTCGCCAGCATCGGCACGTACCTCCCCTCCGAACTCAAGTGCGTCCTCACCTGAGCCCGAACGAATGAACCGACGACTGCTCCTCGCGTGCGCCGCGCTCGTCCTCCTCGCCGCCACCTCCGGCTGTCTCGGCCTGTTCGGCTCCAACGACGTCCCGGCCGAGCGCCTCGACTCGCAACCGCCCGTCGAGGGCGGCTACGCGTGGGACGCGAACGCAACGGTTCACATCGAGATTCTGGAGAGCACGAAGTTCGCCGCGGTGTACGAGCTGAACCAATCGGAGATAGAGCTCTACCGGCGCGACGGCGTCGGCGGTCGGAACCCCCTGTCCGTCGAGTCGATGCGCTACCGCTACCCGAACGGCACCGTCATCAACGGCTCGGAGATTCGCAACCGCGGCGGCGCGGTGCGGCAGAACCGCGAGGTGACCACCGTCGCCCTGCCGAACGGGACGAGCGGCGGCCACCTCGCGTTCACCAGCGGCGGGTCGCCCAAACGCTTCTCGCTGCCGACGTACGTGCAGGGCTCCTACGAAATCGTGCTCCCGCCCGACCGCAGCATCGACGCCCCCATCCTCGGGCAGGCGAACCCGAGCGGCTACGAGCGGTTGACGACCGACGACGGGCGGTCCCTCATCCGGTGGCAGAACATCGAGAACGCCGACACCGTCTCCGTGCAGTTCTTCCTCGAACGCGACCTGTACGTCTTCGGCGGCGTGTTCGCCCTGTTCGCCCTCATCGGCGTCGGCGGGCTACTCTACTACCGCCAGAAGATAGAGGCGCTGCGGGAACAGCGCGAGGAGATGGGCCTGAACGTCGACACCGGCGACGACGAGTTCGACGACGGGCCGCCGCCGGGGATGGGCTGACCGGCCTCAGTTCCCGTCGTCGGTCTCGGTTCCGGTCGGAGTCGGCGTCTCGGTTTCCGTCCCGGTCTCGGTCGCCGCCGTCGTCTCGGTCGACGATTCCGTTTCCGCCGGTGTCTCGGTTTCAGTCTCTGTCTCGGTCCCGGTTTCCGTGCCCGATTCGGTTTCGGTTGCGGTCGTCTCGCCCTCGGAGTCGTCCCTCTCCCACTCCATCTCGTCGTTGCCCGACCACAGCAGGTTCGGGTAATCGGCGATGAGGCCGTCGACGCCGGCGGCGGCGAGTTGCTCGGCCTGGTACCACGTGCCGATGGTCCAGACGTTCAGCGTGCGGTCCTCCTCGCGGGCGATTTCCACGAGGTCGATATCCTCGTAGGAGCTGTACACGTTGCCGAAGAAGGGCGTTCCCTTGATCATGTCGTACGGCGGGTGCATCGCCTCGCAGTCGTACTCGCGGGTTATCTCCAGCCCCGTCTCGATGGAGTCGAAGAAGAGGTACGCGACCGGAACGTCGGGGTCGACGTCGCGGACGACGGCGATGGCCGCCTCCGCGAACGAGGAGACGAGAATCTCGTTCTCGTACCGCGAGGCGACCTCGAACACCCTCTCGGTCAGCGGCCGCCACGTCTCCATCCGCTCTGCCAGTTCCTCCTCGGAGAGGCGGCCCGACGTGACGATGTCGGTCGTATCGGGGTTCTTGAACTCGACGTTGACGCCGACGGAGTCGGGGACGAGGTCGAGCACCTCCCCGAGCGTCGGCACCGTCTCGCCGCTCTGAAGCACGTTCGCCTCCTGCAGTTCTTCTGCGGTGTACTCCCAGACGTAGCCGTCGAGGTCCGTCAGTCCCCGCGTCCCCTCGTCGCGACTGCTGAGGTCGGGGTCGTGGATGACCATCACCTCGCCGTCCTTCGAGGGGATGACGTCGATTTCGATCATGTCGGCGCCGTCGCCCCACGTCGCGCGTCCGAACGCGCCGAGCGTGTTCTCCGGATAGACGCCGGCGAACCCGCGGTGTGCGATTATCTCCGGGTGACCTCCCCACCCGCGTTCCGTTCCGCCCTCGTCGCTCTCCGAGTCGGTCCCGTCCGCTCCGTCGTGTGTCGCCCCGGCGACGCCGCCGAGCGACGACGCGCCGAGCAGTGCACCGGTTCCCGCGACGAACGACCGCCGACCGAACTCGTGTGTGTCTCGTGACATCACTCCCGATTCGCCCATCGGGGACGAAAGTGTTTATATGAATATTACGTATGTGTGTTTTCTCGATTGGTCGGAATGAATGAACGGGAGGGCTCCGGAGCGTCGGGTACTATAGTAGCGTTCGCAACTGATTACTCATCCGACCGCACGGTGTCGTGCGGTCGAGTGAGTGAAGACTTGCGAACGCTACTATACCTCGGAGCGACCGCGGCGCCGCCGAACGGGTATCCCTCGCCGCGGGCCGCGCCCTTTTACCCGGCCTGCGCCTACGGGCGGTCATGCGAGTTGCAGTCGTCACCGTCGGGGACGAACTCCTGGCGGGTGACACCGTGAACACGAACGCCTCGTGGCTGTGCGAACGCCTCGCGGCCCGCGGCGCGCGCGTCGAACGCGTGACGACGGTACCGGACCGCGTCTCCGACATCGCCCGCGTGGTCAACGAGTACCGCGCCGACTACGACGCCGTTGTCGTCACCGGCGGCCTCGGCCCGACGCACGACGACCTGACGATGGCCGGCGTCGCCGCCGCCGTCGGCCGCGAGGTGGTCGAACACGAGGAGGCGATGGCGTGGCTGACCGACCGGGGCGGCTACATCGCCGACGAACTGGCCGAGGGGACGGCGCACCTTCCCGCGCGGGCGCGGATGCTCCCGAACGAGGAGGGAGTCGCCCCCGGAGCCGTCGTCGAGGGCATCTACGTGCTCCCGGGCGTCCCCGACGAGATGAAGGCGATGTTCGAGTTGGTCGCCGAGGAGTTCGACGGCGAGGCGACGTTCGCGCGGACGGTGATGACGAACGAACCCGAGAGCGGCCTCCTGGACCGCCTCCGCGACGTGCAGGCGGCGTTCGACGTGACGGTAGGGAGCTATCCCGGCGAGAACGTCCGGTTGAAACTCTCCGGCACCGACGAGACGGAGGTGGAGGAGGCGGCCGCGTGGCTCCGCGAACACGTCGACGTCGCTCCGGCGGAGGAGTAGCCGGCGGCTTACCGGTACAGATAGAGGAGCCAACCCACGGTCATCAGAATACCTACGATGAGAATCGTCGCCCCCGTCTCCATGATGGGGAACGGTTCGGCGCTCGCCTGAAGCAGCAGCATCATTATTGCCCGACTGTTACCGCGGACCGTTCTTAAACGTTCGAGTTCCGGCGCGGCCACGGTGGTCCCCGTCGAACCGGTGGACCGACGCGCCGGCCCGCCACTCCGTCGGCGCGCCGACCCGCCGACCGGCGGGCTTTTGCTTCGCCCTCCGCTCCACTCGCGTATGCGAATCGGCGTCGTCGTGAACCCCATCGCGGGGATGGGCGGTCGGGTCGGACTGAAGGGCACCGACGGAAAAGTCGCGGAAGCGCGCGCCCGCGGCGCCGACCCGCGCGCGCCCGACCGGGCGCGCCGGATGTTCGAGACGCTCCGCGAGAGCGACCGCGACGTGACCGTTCTCACGTGGGGCGGCGAGATGGGCGAGTCCGCGGCCCGCGCGGCGGGTCTCGACCCGGAGGTGTTGGGCGGCCCATCGAGCGAGGGCGGGGAGACCACCGCCGACGACACGCGGCGCGCCGTCGAGGCGTTCCTCGACAGGGGCGTCGACCTCGTTCTCTTCGTCGGCGGGGACGGCACCGCCGCGGACGTCGCCGAGGCGGTCGCGGCGGCGGGGTCGGACGCGGACCGGGAGGTGCCGATACTCGGCACGCCGGCGGGCGTGAAGGTGTACTCCTCGGTGTTCGCCGTCTCGCCCGAGGACGCCGCCGTCGTGGCGACGACGTTCGACCGGACCGAGCGCCGCGAGGTGATGGACATCGACGAGGACGAGTATCGGGAGGGGGAGGTGCACCCCGAACTCCGCGCCGTCGCGTCCGTCCCCGTCGCCGACGACGTGCAGTCCTCGAAGCAACTCGGCGGGGGAACGGTAGAGGCCCTCGCCGCGGGCGTCGCCGATGACGTTCGGGCGGCGCCCGAGAAGACGTTCGTCCTCGGACCGGGCAGCACCGTTGGCGCGGTGAAGGCCGAACTGGGGTTCGAGGGCTCGCCCATCGGCGTCGACGTCTGGCGGGACGGCGAGGTCATCGTCCGCGACGCGACCGAGCGCGAGATTCTGGACAACCTGGGACCGGACGGCGAGAACGTCGTCGTCGTCTCGCCCATCGGGGGGCAGGGCTTCGTCTTCGGTCGGGGGAACCCCCAACTGTCGCCCGACGTGATCCGCCGGTGTGACGTGGAAATCGTCGCCTCGCGGTCGAAACTCGACGGTATCGGGGAACTTCGCGTCGACACCGACGACCCCGAGTTAGACGAGGAACTCCGCGGGTGGACGCGCGTCCGCGTCGGACGATTCGAGCGGCGGATGATGGAAATCGTCTGAACCGTCGGAAATCGGCTTCGGCCCGCTTCCTGTTCAGTGTCAACAGTCACCAATCATACGGACCCCAATTCTGAGTGTACGTATAATCGCCATATAGTGAGGATTAAGGTCATCCCCAACAAGGGGGGTGATATGGAGACGCGTAAGGTCCAGCGGCTGGGTCCGTCGACGCTGGCCATGACGTTACCGGCGGAGTGGGCGAAGGAGCACAACGTGAACAAAGGCGACGAGGTGTCCCTCCGGATGGGTGGGAAGGGGACGCTCACCGTCCTGCCGGAGTCGGCGAGTCAGGAGGACGCGCTGGCGACGATTCGCGCCGACGCCCTCAACGCGGACGCCCTCGAACGCGCCATCGTCGCGCAGTACGTGCTCGGCCGGCGGGTCATCCACATCGAAAAGAGCGAGGGGGCACTCGACTCCGAGCACATCAACGCCGTCTACCGCGCGGAGACGCAACTGATGGGTCTCGGCGTCATCGAGGAGACGCCCGAACGCATCGCCATCCGCTGTTCGGTGGACCCGGAGGACTTCACACTCGACAACCTCCTCGAACGGTTGGAGAACACGGGAAGCACGATGCGGGGCGAGGCGATAAAGGCGCTCGCGCACGGGAACGCCGACTTGGCTCAGCGAGCCCTCAACCGCGAGCGACAGGCGAACAAGATATTCGTCCTCCTGCTTCGCCTCATCTTCACGGCCTACCAGAACCCGAACCTCTGCCGCGCTGTCGGCCTCGAATCGGGCTTCCCCCTCATCGGCTACCGTTCGGTGGCGAAGAACCTCGAACTCACGGCCGACAACGCCGAGGACATCGCCGAAATCGTGATGGACGCCGAGGGGCACACCCTCGACGTCGACTCGACGACGATGCGCCGCATCCGCGAGTTCACCGACCAAGTCGACGAGATAACCAGCAAGGCGGTGCAGTCGGTGGTCGAACGCGACTACGACCTGACCGTCGAGTGCCGCGAACTGTTCCGCGATATCCGCGACAAAGAACAGGACATCCTCAGCGACCTCCCGGAGATGGACAACGAGCAACTCCTCCAGATACGCGAGGTGCTCGTCAGCCTCCAGCAGACCGCTCAGTACGCCATGCGGAACGCGGAGATAGCGGCAAACCTCGCGCTGAACGAGGAGTCCGACCACGTCACCATCGGCTGACCGATTCGGGAATTTTCTTCGGCGTACGGCGAGCGAAGGCGAGAGCGGCTTATTCTATCGGTTCGACGGAGAACAGGCCGTCGTCCTCGGTGGCGGCGTCCGTCGCCGTCTCGCCGGTCGGCGTTTCTCCCCCACCGAGGAGTCCGTCGTCGCTCCCGTCACCGCCGGCGGAAGTCGCCGTCTCCGTTCTCGTTTTCGTCTCCGTCTCTGTCTCGGGTTCCGTCCCCGACGTCTCAGCCGAGTCGTCACCGGCCGTCGCGTTCCCCGTCTCCGCCGTCGGCTTCGTCCCGAAGATGTCCGTCTCGACCGTCCGTTCGTACGTCAGGGCGTCCAGCGGAACGCGGAACGTCTCCCCGCCCGCGTCGAGGCGGGCGTGGAACGTCATCCGCAGGTCGCTCACCTGATTCCGTTCGAGGTGGCTCACCCACCACTCGTCGAGGTTCTCGTTACGGAGGAACGTCGTCGTCCGCACCGTTCGCGTCGATTTCGGCGGAATCACGTACGCGGACTCGCTCGTGCCGGTTCCGAGCGTCACGTCGTTCATGGAGACGTCGTACCCGATTCGGGAGACGGTTATCGGGTAGGGTTTCGGGTTGCGGACGACGAACGTCAGTTCGAGCGCCGTCGTCGACTCGTTCACCGTCCCCCACGCCGCGCGCGTCTCGTCGACGTAGAGCACGGGGTCGGAGACGAGAGGAGCGTTCGCGTCCACCGGCCGCGTCTCCGTCGAGTCGAACTGCGACAGCATGTCGGTGTCCACCTCGCGCGTGACGTTCGGCGCGTCGAACGTCCGACCGAGCGTCGCCGAGCGAACCGTCGGGTCGACGCTGACGACGGTGTGTTCGCCGTTGCGGACGTGCGACCGCCACCACGGGGCGATGCGTTCGTTCGACATCTCCGTCGTCGCGTTCACCGTGGCGTTCCCGGCGTCGACGGCGACGCCCGATTGCTCGCCGCTCGCCATCCGCACGTCGTTCATCCACACGTCGTATCCGACGGTCACGCCGCCGAGTTCGACCCCGATGGGGTTGGGGTTCGACACCCCGATGGTCGTCTCGACCACCGTCGTCTCCTCGGTCACGTTTCCGAAGCGGTTCTCGACGCCCGATACCGCGGGCGCGCCGACGACGCCGGCGGCGAGCATCCCGCCGCACAGAACGAGGAACACCGCGGCCACGGTACCGACGACTCGGAACCGACTCCCGAGACACAGCGATACGGTCCGTTCGATCATTAGCTTCGAGATACAGTACAGATACAAAAAATGTCGTGAAAATGTATCTGTCTGTGACGACAGACGGCTCCTCGCTCGGCGTGCCGGCGGGTGTCGAATGAACTAAGTCGGAGCCACCGAACTCCGAGATATGCAGACGCAGGACATTCAGTCGGACAAGGGAATCGGCTTCGCGGTGCTGTTCTCCGTTCTCACGATAATGGCCGCCGCCTGGATGGTCGCCGCGGGCGACCAACTTACGACCGCGCTCTCGTTCGCCGTCGCCATCATCGCCGCTTGTCTCGCCGTCGTCGGCGCGCAGGCGTTCTGGTGACTCCTCGAAAATTTGACTAATGTCTGACGAAAACCGTTAAGAGCCGAACTCCCTTACCACCGGTGAAAATGAGTGAGTACACCGACGAAGAACAGCGGATCATCGCCTACCTGCGCGAGAGCGTCGGCGCGGGCGAGCGATACTTCCGGGCGAAGAACATCGCCGAGGCTATCGGCCTCTCCGCCAAACAGGTCGGTTCGCGTCTCCCTCGACTCGCGGAAAAATCCGAGGACGTGGAGATAGAAAAGTGGGGGCGCGCCCGGTCGACGACGTGGCGCGTCACCGTCGGCTAGGTCGGGTGGCTTTTTTACTCCCCTCCCGTAGCCGAGGTACATGACCGTCCGCGTCAGCAGAGCGTTCGAGTTCGACGCCCCGCCGGAGGCAGTCTGGGAGTTCATCGCGGACCCCGGGCGACGCGCGGAGGCCATCAGCGTCGTCGAGAGCTACGACGTCGACCCCGAGACCAACGAGGCGACGTGGGAGGTGTCGCTTCCCATCCCCCTCGTGCGGTCGACGGCGACCGTCGAGACGGAGGACGTCGAACGCGACCCGCCGCGGTTCGTCCGCTTCGTCGGCACCTCGAAGGTGATGCGCGTCACCGGCGAGCACACCATCGAGAAGACGGAGACGGGCAGTCGACTCCGCAACGAGTTCGTCGTCGACGGCAAACTCCCCGGCGTCGAGAGCTTCTTCAAGCGCAACCTCGACCGCGAACTCGATAACTTGGAGGCGGCGCTCCGAGCGGATCTGGAGTCGACGGCCTGACCGTCCACGTCACGTCTCACTCACTCTCCTTCCTCGGTTTCGCGTCCGGTCTCGCGTCTCTCGCTCCCGCGGGACCATCCGCCCGACCACTCCAGTGCACCGTCAGGTACCCGTCCACCGGCCGGCCCTCTGGCGGTGTGCTGCGTCTTCGCATCACCCGGAGGCTTTATCCACTAGCCACTCATAGCGGATATTGCCGACGTACAGACGCTTTTCTCGTCTAGTCGGCACGACCCGCCGCACCACGGCCGTAGTGAACGGGGTCCGCTACGGCATCGACGCGCTTGCGGCGTCACGCGGGCACGCCCTCGAACCCGGCGGGGGCCGACCGCATCACGGCGCCGCTTCAACCGCGCGCCTAGAACCGTACCGCGCGGCGTGAGGAAACGCCGCGCACGCGGTTCGTACTTCACGCTCTCGAACCACGCGACCGTCCGGAACGGGAACGAAAAGAAGAGCGGAAGCGGACCGCGGTTCGGTTCCGATCAGTCCTCGCGGGTCTTGATGTCCGCCGAGAGTCCTTGTGCCATCTGGATGTCCTTCGAGTTGTTCAGCGTCCACGCCGTCCGCTCGGTGACGGCCTCGATGACTTCGCGAGCGCTGGGGTAGCCGTTACCCGACTTCTTCACGCCGCCGAACGGGAGATGTACCTCCGCGCCGATACAGGGGAGGTTACCGTAGGCGAGACCGATTTCGGCGTTGTCGCGGAAGTAGTTGATCTGCCGGTAGTTCTCGGAGATGATGGCCCCGGCGAGGCCGTAGTCGGTGTCGTTGTGGATGTCGACGGCCTCCTCGATATCGCCCGAGTACTTCAGGAGGGCGACGTGGGGGCCGAACACTTCCTCGTGCGTGCAGCGGAGGTTCTCGTGTGCGTCGGCCTCGTAGACGAACGGGCCGACCCAGTGGCCGCCCTCGTGGCCCTCGGGAATCTCGTCGTCGTCGAGTTCCGTCCGGTCGACCAGCACGTTCACGTCCTCGCGTTCGGCGAGTTCGTTGTACTTGGTCACCTTCTCCTTGTGACCCTCCTCGATGAGCGGTCCCATGAACGTCTCCTCGTCGAGGGGGTCGCCGACGGAGACGTTCTTCGCGTTCTCGACGAATCGCTCTTTGAACTCGTCGTAGACGTCCTCGTGGACGACGAGTCGCTCCGAGGAGACGCAGCGCTGCCCGGTCGTCTTGAACGACGACATGACCGCCGAGTGGACGGCGACGTCGAGGTCGGCCTCCTCGGTGACGACGATGTTGTTCTTCCCGCCCATCTCGCAGGCGGCGAGTTTGCCGGGTTGGCCGCCGACCTTCGAGGCTATCTCCTGTCCGACCTCCGCGGACCCGGTGAAGAGGACGGTGTCGACGCGGTCGTCGTCGACGATGGCCTCGCCGGTGTCGCCGAAGCCCTGCACCATGTTGAACACGCCGTCGGGGATGCCCGCGTCCTCGAACATCTCGGCGATGATCTGCCCGCACCACGGCGTCTGCTCGGCAGGTTTCCAGACGACGGTGTTACCCTCGACGAGGCTGACGGCCATGTGCCAGAAGGGGATGGCGACCGGGAAGTTCCACGGCGTGACGCACCCGACGACGCCGCGGGGCTTCCGGCGCATGTAGGCGTCCTTCGCGGGAATCTCGGAGGGCACCACGTCGCCCTTCGGGTGGCGGGCGTCGCCGGCGGCCCACTCGACCATGTGCCACGCCTCGGTGACGTCGGCCTTCCCCTCGCTTATCTCCTTGCCGCACTCCTTCGTGACGACCTCGCCCAACTCCTGGTGGCGCTCTTTCAGTTCGTGGTAGATATCCCAGAGGTACTCCGCGCGGTCGATGTGCGAGAGCGCCTGCCACTCGTCTTCGGCCTCCGTCGCGGCCGCGAGCGCCGCGTCCACGTCGTCCGGCGTGCCCCGTCGGAACTCGCCCAGCGACTCCCCGGTCGCCGGGTTCTCCGACTCGAACGTCTCCTCGCCGGTCCCGTCGGTCCACTCGCCGTCGATGTAGTGTCGGTAGACTTCGTCGTGATTCGCCATACAGGAAGTAGTCTCGAACGTCACTTAATAATCGGCGTCCCTCCCATGGACGGCGCGCGACCGTCGAGACCGGCGGGAACAGCGAACGATATATCACCCGGTAGCGCGAGAGCGTGGTATATGAGCGCACGCGGAGCAACGCAGACGGGGACGCGTCTGACGCTCGACCTCTGGCACCCTCGGTGCTGGGCGATAGAGTCGACCAGTAAACGTCCCGGGGGCATCCTCGCGCACGCCATCTACCACGCTCCCGAGACGGGGACCGAGACGAGCGCGGTGAACGGACTGTTCACCGCCTACGGCGACTCCGCGGGAGAGGTGGAGGCGCTTCTCGACGAGATTCAGGGCTCCGAGTACGGCGGCGAGGTCAGAGAGCTACAGGAGCGGTTCGGGCGGACGGCCGCGCGGGTCGCTCCCGGTCAGGTCGCCCGCGAGTTCTTCTTGGAGTACGACCCGCGGGAGATGATCTGTCCGACGCTGCTCGAACACGGGTTCGTCCACAGCGCCCCGACGCGTATCGAGGACGGCACGGAGTACTGGGACGTCTGTTTCACCGGCGAACGCGGCGAGGTGGGAACGGCGCTGGACGCCGTCCGCGAGGCGTCCGGCGCGGAGATAACCGTCGAGCGCATCGCCTCCTCGGAGACGGTCGACTCGGAGCGAACGCGCCGACTCGGGACGCTGACACCGACCCAGCGGGAGGTGTTCGAACTCGCGCGGGAGCGAGGCTACTACCAGTGGCCGCGCGGCGTCTCGACGCGCGAACTCGCCGCGGAGGCGGGCGTCTCGAAGACGACGCTGCTCGAACACCTGCGGAAGGCCGAGTCGAAACTGCTCGACCCGGACGAAGAGGACGCCTGAGGGCGAAGCGGCGAGAACGGGCGGGACGAGGCAGAGCGAACGGGAAGCGGACGACTGCGGCTCAGCCGAGGACGGCCCGGAGCGCGAACAGGGCGTTCTCCTTTCGCTCGCGCACCCGGCGCGCGAAGTAGGAGACCCACTTCGGCCCGTAGGGGACGTACCGGTAGACCGGAACCGACCCGACGAGCCGTCGCTGGACGTTCTCGCGGACGCCCATCAGCATCTGCACCTCGAACGGCGTTCCGTACTCGCGGTGGCAGTCGACGGCGTGATTTATCATCCCGACGTCGTGGCTGCCGACGGCGACGCCGTCGTCGAACTCCCGAAAGGCGAACTCGATGTACTCGCGGTACTTCTCGTCCACCGTCGACTTCTCGCGGTAGGCCACCTCCTTCGGTTCGTCGTAGGCGCCCTTCACGAGGCGGACCTTCCCGGGCACGTCGGCGAGTCGCTCCAAGTCCTCGCCGGTGCGCCTCAGGTTCGCCTGCACGCAGACGCCCACGTCTCCGTACTCGCGGGCGTTCTCCTCGAAGGCGTCGAGCGTCGCGTCCGTGGTCTCGTGGTCCTCCATGTCGACCCAGACGAAGACGCCGCGGTCGGCCGCGTGCTCGACGATGCGGCCGAGGTTGCGCCGGAACACGTCGTCGCCGACGTCCAACCCGACCTGTGAGGGCTTCACCGAGACGCAGCAGTCGAGACCGCGTTCGTCGATTCGCTCGGCGAGTTCGAGGTACGCCTCCGTGTCCGCGGCCGCGGCGGGTCGCTCGTCGTAGTGCTCGCCGAGGAGGTTCGCGATACCGGCGATGCCCTCCCTGTTCGTCTCCGCGACGTAGTCGAGCATCGTCTCGGCATCCTCTCCGGCGACGAAGTTGTCCGCGACGGGTGGCAGCATACTTCGTTGGTGCGGTATGGGGTCCCTTAGAGGTCGACCCGACCATGTACGCCGTCGGTCGGGGTTATCCGCACCGCCGCCACTGCGCCGACGCTTCGAGGCCGGGAAGCGCCTCGCGGAGGTCCGTTTCGACGGCCCCGTAGAACCGCTCCCGACCGACCGGCGTGCGGACGCGCAGGACGTCCGTGTGGTTCGTCACGTGGAAGACGGAGAGTCGCCAGGGCGCGTCCACGTGCGTCCACTCGCTCTCACGGGACGATTCCTCGTCGTCGACGACGCGGGAGCCCAATTCCCAACTCAGGCGGGTCAGACACCGGACGTCCAGCGGAACCGCGTCGGGGAGGGCGACGCCGTCGCCGTTCGATGCGTGGGTAGCCATATCACGTCCCAGACAGCCCCGCGTAAAAAGAATGGTCGTTCAGGAACGATGCGCCGACCGACGACGAGGGGACGCAGACCCACCAGGAGGACGACGTCGGGCGACAATCGAAGCCGCGCGGACGTGAGTATACGGCCACCAGAGTCACCCGTCTCGGCGGGGTATCTCGGGGTGTGTCAGAATCAGGACTCTCTCCGGAGGAGGAAGGCGCGCTCCGCCGCGTTCGACTCCTCGCGGACCTCATGGACGACGCCGTTACGATTCCGGGTACGAACAAGGGTATCGGTCTCGACTCCCTCATCGGTCTCGTCCCCGTCTCGGGCGACATCGTGACCGCCGCCGTCTCGCTGTACACCGTCGGCGAGGCGGTTCGGGCCGGCGCGGACAGCGGTATCATCAAGAAGATGCTGTTCAACATCGCCGTCGACCTCGGCGTCGGCTCCATCCCCGTCCTCGGGGATATCTTCGACATCTTCTGGAAGTCGAACGTTCGGAACGCTGAACTCCTCGAAGAGCACCTCACCGGCCGGTAACGCGGTTTTTCTCTTTCCGTTTCGATTCGAAGACCCCGTCGAATGGGCGACAGCTACGTCGCGCGCTGACCGATGACGCCCTTCAGCGCCGCGGCGTCGAAGTCGTGGTCCGGGCGGATGTTGACGAAATCGAGGAAATCGAGGGCCGCGAGCAGGTGCTCCGTCGTGTGCGATTCGAGCGCCGCGTCGACTGTCGCCTTCGCGCCGATGAGCGGTTCCATCGCGGCCAGCGCGCACGCGAGGTCGTACGACCGCGAGTCCTCGGCGCCCTCGTCGCTCACGTTCGTCGCGTCGATGAAGTAGACGTCGTCGTCGACGATGAGGACGTTCTCGGCGCGCAGGTCGCCGTGCGCGAGTCCGTGCTCGTGCATCGTGTGCAACGCCTGGAAGACGGCCGGCGCGAGTTGCTCCTCCCGTTTGCGGTCCAGTCGGTCCAGCGACTGGAAGTGGGGGAGATACTCCAGGACGAGGACGCCCAGTCCGTCCACCTCGAACGCCTCGACGGGTTCGGGGGCGTTCAGCCCGATTTCGCGCATCCGGCGGGTCGCCTCCAGTTCGTGCTCGGCCATCTCCAGGGGCGTCCCGAAGTGCTCGAAGAAGCCCTCGGTGCCCGAGGAGAACGCGCCGAGGTTGCGCCCGGTGGTGAACAGGGCGTGGACCAGCGAGTTCTGTTTCGAGACGACCTTGACGAACCACTCGTCGTCGACGACCATGGGGGTGGAGAGCCAGTTGTCGGCTTCGAGGAAGCGCACGTGCAGTTCCTCGCGTCCGTAGCGATTTCGGAGTTCGCGGACGACCGCCTCCAGTCGGGGCCAATCCACGCGCCCCCGGACGAGGCGGCGGAGTTCCATGAAACTGAGTAAAGAGCGCGGGGGTATAACTGTCCTGTCCGATTCCCGCCCGGCGGCGGACTCAATCAGACGACGCGGTCCGGACGGTCAACACGGGCACGTCCGACTGCCGGACGACTTTCTCCGTGACGCTCCCGAGGAGATAGCGGTCGAGTCCGGTTCGACCGTGCGTCCCCATCACGACGAGGTCACAGCCCTCCTCGTCGGCGTAGTCGTGTATCTCCTCGGCCGGAACACCGGTTCTGACCGCCGTCGTCACGGCTACGTCCTTCGAACGTACGTGGTCGGCCACCTCGTCGACGACGGCCTCGCCGTGACCGCGCCCCGCCTCGAAGACGACTTCGGCGTCCAACGCCCACTCGCCCTGTCCGGCCGACCGGATGTCGACGACGTAGAGGAGGTGAATCTCCGCGCCGTACGTGCTCGCGAGGTCCAGTGCGTGCTCGACTGCCCCGTCGGCCGGGTCGCTGCCGTCGGTCGGAACGAGGATGCGTTCGTACATACTCGACTCTTCTCCGTCCGGTCTCAAAGCGGCGGCGGCCGTTCTCACGCCACGAGAACGGATTCATCACGGTCGTTCGATTGGTTTATTGCGCCGACGGGGGAACTCGTCCGTATGGACTTCGAGTTGCCCTCCGAGCACCGGATGATTCGCGACACCGTCCGGGAGTTCTGCGAGGAGGAGATTTCGCCCATCGCACAGGAGATAGAGGACGAGCACCGCTTCCCCGAGGAGGTGTTCGAGGACCTGGCGGGCCTCGACATGCTCGGCGTCCCCGTCTCCGAGGAGTACGGCGGACTCGGCGGCGACCAACTCACGTACGCCTTGGTCACCGAGGAACTCGGGCGCGTCTCCGGCGGCGTCGGTCTCTCCTACGCGGCGCACGTCAGCCTCGGCTCGAAACCCATCGAGATGTTCGGCACCGAAGAGCAGAAGGAACGCTGGCTCCGCCCCCTCGCGGCGGGCGAGCATCTCGGCGCGTGGGCGCTGACCGAACCCGGGTCGGGGTCCGACGCCAGCGACATGGACACGACGGCCGAGAAGGAGGGCGACGAGTGGGTGTTGAACGGCACCAAGCAGTTCATCACGAACGCCAACGTCGCCGGCTCCGTCCTCGTAAAGGCCGTCACCGACCCTGGGGAGGGGTACGACGGCATCTCCACGTTCATCGTCGACCCGCGGAACGACGACGGCTTCGAGGTGACGACGGTGTGGGAGAAGATGGGGCTGAACAGTTCGCCGACGTGCGAACTCGCCCTCAACGACGTCCGACTTCCCGAGGACCGCCTCCTCGGCGAGGAGGGCGAGGGCTGGGCGCAGACGATGGAAACCTTGGAGGGCGGGCGCATCTCCATCGCGGCGCTGTCGACCGGACTCGCGCAGGGCGCCTACGAGGCGGCGAAGACGTACGCCGGCGACAGGGAGCAGTTCGGCAAACCCATCTCGAAGTTCGACGCCATCCGCGACAAACTGGTCGACATGCACCGGAAGACCGAACGCGCGCGCCTCCTGACGCACAAGGCGGCGACGCGCTACGACGCCGGCGAGAGCGTCACGACGGAGTCGGCGCTGGCGAAACTCGACGCCTCCGAGGCGGCCCGCGAGGTAGCCGAGGACGCGGTGCAGGTGCTCGGCGGCTACGGCTACACCGAGGACTTCGCCCCCCAGCGGTTCTACCGCGACGCGAAACTGATGGAAATCGGCGAGGGCACCAGCGAGATACAACATCTCGTCATCGGTCGGCAGTTGGGGCTGTGAACGAGAACTCAGAGCGCGCGAGCAGCACGGACAGCACCTCCGCCGGGTCGTCCTCGGGGGCGACGCGGCGCGCGTACCACCGCAGCATCGCGGCGCAGACGGCGCCGATGTCGTCGTCCGCGACGCGCGTCTCGAACGTTCCCTCGTCCGTGCGCGCGGCGAGGCTGACGAAGTAGTCCGGTCGCTCCTCCTTCTCCTTCTCCTTCTCTTCCGACCCGCCCGCCTCGCTCTCCGCCTCCGTTTCCGTCGCCGTCGAGTCGGCCGACCGCTGTTGGTCGTCCGTTTGTGCGAGAGTTCGAGTCTCGCGCCGTCCCCGCCGGGTCCGGTCTCCCGCCGTCGTGGCGGCGTCGCGGGCGGTGGCGACGACGTACCGACCGTCGCTGAGGGCGGTCACGCTCGGGTCGCGGCGGAAGTCCAGTTCATCGGGGGTGAGAGGCTCGCTGTCGTCCATACCCCTCGTGTCCCTCCCTCCGGTATCGTTATGGACGGTGTGACGGGCGACCAGGAGACCGTAACTACCGCTTTCGCCGGCTCATCGGGCGGTTAAACTCGTCTCGCGAGGGGTGTTCGGAGCCGACGACGGCGGTCAGGGACGGGTCAGGACGAGGGGGACGGCGCTCCCGTCTCCGTCCGTATCGGGGACGGCGTCCGCGCCCAGCGACACCGCGAACTGCTCGCGGTGGACGGCGCGCAGGGCGTCGCCCTCTTCGTCGGTGGCGTCGAGGGCCGCGATGAACTCCGACCACACGGTCGGTTCGACGGCGAGGAAGTACGCCTCCTCGCCGCGTTTCGCGAGGGGGTCGGACGGCAGCGTCCGCCGCCACTCGTAGACGATGTCGTCCACGCCGGGCAGCGCCCGGACGCCGCGCTGGTGCGCTGCGACGACGCGGCGGAGTCGGGCCGCGTCAACGCCGGAGTCGCGCGCGACGCGGCCGAGGACGGCGTCGTCGAACGCTTCGAGGGGGTCCCGCGGGTCGGTTGGCATACCGACTCGGACGGGGGCGACCGACTTCAACGCGCGGCTTCCCGGTGCCCGCGTCCGCACCCGCGGCGCGGTGAGGTGGTTTCAACTACCCGCTCGCCGTACGACGGGCCATGACCGGAAACACCGATACCACCGCGAACGACGGCGACGCGCCCCGCGTCGTCGTCGCCGGCGAGACGCTCATCGACTTCCTCCCGGACCGCGAGGGCTCGCTCCGAGACGTGGAGTCGTTCACCCGGCGTCCCGGCGGCGCCCCGGCGAACGTCGCCGTCGGCCTCTCGCATCTGGACGAGACGCCGGCGTTCTCGACGCGGGTCGGCGACGACCCGTTCGGCGACTTCCTCGTCGAGACGCTGGCCGAGGCGGGCCTCGACACCGAGTTGGTCGAACGCGACGCCGAGGCGAAGACGTCGCTCGCGTTCGTCGCCCTCGGTGAGGAGGCCGACCGGGGGTTCTCGTTCTACCGCGACCGGACCGCCGACACCCGGATGGAAGTCGGCGGCGTCCCCGACGCGACGCTCGAAGCGGCCGAGTGGGTCCACGTCGGCGGCGTGACGCTGACGGACGAACCCTCTCGGGAGGCGACGCTGGATTTGATGCGCCGCGCCCGCGACGCCGGCGTCACGGTGTCGTTCGACCCCAACGCCCGCCCCGAACTGTGGGACGAGTTCGACTACGGCGACTCGGTGGCGACGGCGTTCGGCCTCGCGGACGTGGTGAAGGCGACGCCGGAGGACCTCGCGGAACTCGACTACGAGGGCGACCCCGCCGATATCGCCCGCGACATCACCGATTCAGGCCCGCACACGGTGTTCCTGACGCTCGGCAGCGAGGGGTCGCTCGCCGCGACGACCGAAGCGTCGCCGTGGAGAGACGGGGACGCGGCGGCGGGCGCCGACGAGGTATCGGTCGTCTCGCACGGCGGCTACGACGTGGACCCCGTGGACACCACGGGCGCGGGCGACGCCTTCACCGCCGGGATGGTCGCGGCGCTCGTCGGGGGAGAGTCGCTCTCGGAGGCGCTGACGTTCGCCAACGCGGTGGCCGCGGTGACGACCACCGCGCCGGGCGCGATGACTGCGCTTCCGGACCGCGAGGCGGTCCGGGCGTTCAGAGAAGAAGAGCCTTAACCGGTCACTTCGTCAGTCGCTCGGCGATGCGCCGGGCGCCCTCGGCGGGTGCGAGGTCCGGCCGGTCCGCCGAGGTGGCCTCGACGTCGCGGTTCAGTTCCTCCGAGAGGCGCGTCTCGAACTCCTCGACGATGCCGGGGATGCACGCCATCCCGCCGGTGAGGACGATGGGCTTCGAGAGGGCGAGTTGGTAGGGCTTCATGTGGTCGTTCGCCAACTCCGCGAGGAAGTTGTTCGCCACCTCGTCGACGGCGTCGTCGAGGTAGTCGTCCAGCGGTTCCATCACGGAGCGCTCGATGGTGAACTCGTGAGAGCCACCGCCGGGTTGCTGGATGACGTCGGTGAACGCCTCGAAGTCGTCGAAGTCGGCGTGCTCCTCTTTGTACTCGCGGGCCGTCGTCAGGTCGACGTTGACCCGCCCCTGCGTCTCCTCCTCGACGGCGTTGGCGATGCGGCGGTCCACCTCGTTGCCGGTGACGGCGCCGGAGACGAACGGCGAGAGCTGTTCGCCGTGTCGGTACGCCGACGCTTCGAGGTTGGTCGACCCCATGTTGACGGCGACGAACACGCTGTCGATGGCCTCCAACTCGTCGCCGAAGGCGGGAATCGCTCCGCAGAGCGACTCGGGGAAACTCCGGACTAAGGCGCCCCCCACGGGGCTCTCCTCGATAACGCTGTTGAGGTTCTTCAGACCGGGTTCGTTGTCGATGGTCGGAATCGCGTAGACCACGGCGCTGTCGGCGTCGAGGCCGTTCGTGTTCACGAGTTCGGTAAAGAACTTCTGGGCTAAGGCGGCCCCCTCGTCGTCCTCCGGTAACCCGGAGCGGAGCATGTACTCCACTCTGTCCGGGTACTCCTGTGCGGCCTGCTCCCCGTACAGGACGCGTTCGTCGCCGGTTATCGGGTCCTCGTACGTCGCGAGGCAGGTGAGCGTCCGAACCGTCTTCAGTTCGTTATCGTCGTCGTAAAACTGGAGTACGGTCCGCGTGCTCCCCAGTTTGACCCCGACGGGCGTCGGGCCGTTTTCGTCGTCGAACGATGCGTCTTTGTCAGTTCCATCCTCCACCATACCCCTCCGTAGCGTAACTAGGATAAAAGTCTTGTCCGAAATGCGACTGGTCAGTACAAGAGATAAGAAAGGAAGTGGGACAGTCAGCGACGCCGAACGCCGGCGGGCCGAATCGTCGGTTCTTCGTCGACTCCGCCGGCCATCGAGGCGAGTTGCGCGACGTAGAGGAGACTGAGGTGGTGGTCGTCGACGTCGAACTCTGACGTGTCAGAGACGTTACCTGAGAATCCGATGAGGTAGTCGTGCAGTTCCGTCTCCACCTCCTCGGTGATCCACTCGACGGCGTAGTAGTAGCGGAGGGCGTCCATCGTTCGCTTGAAGCCGCCCTTCAGGACCAGGAATTCGAGCCAGTCGAAGACGACGCGTTCGGCGGCGTACTCCTTCGGCACGTCCGAGAGGTAGGGCTTCTCCAGAGACCCGCCGGCGGCCGCCGTCTCGTGGATGAGTAGCTGTTCGAGTTGGTTGTCGCGGAGGGCCTCGCCGGCGCGGCCGCGGGGGCGGTCGCGCACCGGTTGGTCGAAGCGGAACTTGCCGACCTCCTCGAAGTCGTACCTGCCCCCGGCGCTGCGCTCGTAGCCGAGTTCGTCGTACCCTCGGTCGCCGCCGCTCCGCCGTCCACCGCCGAGACCGTAGCGGTCGGCGAGGAGGTCGGCGTGCCGGACTTGGTCGTGCGCCCGGGCGTGGTCGCCGTACCCCTCGTAGGGACGGCGGAGGCCGTCGCCCCGGCGCGGGCGGCCGCGCCGGTCGGCGCCGTAGTCGTCGTGTCCGTCGTGGTCATCGTATCGGCCGGCGTCGTCGTACCCGCGGTCGTCGTCGTACCGGTCGCGGCCGTCTCGGTGGTCGAACCCGTCGTCGTCCCTGTCCCGGTTCGGCCGGTCGCGCGGACGCCGGGCCTCCTCGCGGGACGGTCGGCCGCCGTTGCGGCCTCGTCGACGCTCGCCGTCGTCGGTGCCGTTTCGGTCGCTGCGTCGTTCGTCGGCGATGCGTCGGAGTTCGCGTAAGTCGTAGTTGTCGGGATCTATCTTCATATCCTCACCTCGCACGCGCAACGGCGCGGTACGGCGTCGTGCGGCCGACTCCGTCCGTGTCAGAGAACGGGGGCGTGTCGTCGGAGAACAGCCACGGACGATTGATAAACTTGCCCCCGAGAATATCAGTTCGGATAATGTATCGGACGGTCGCCGCGTTCACTCGTCGGCGGGGTCCACCTCGAACGGTGCGTCTCCCGCCGGTCGCCGGCGTCGGAACCGAACCGTCGATTCGCCGCCGGAGTCGACGCTCAGCGTTCGAGGCGAGTTCGACGCGGAGCGTGCACGGGCGCTCAGAGCGTCGTTTCGCCGACGTGTGCGCTCCGAACGCGGAAGGCGCCGGTGGAGGCAGCGAGTTCGAGCGACCGGCCGTGGTCGCCGCCCACGTCCTCGGCGACGACGCGGATGCCCTGGCACGCGAGCGCTTCCCTAGCCGCGGCGACGTTCCGGTCGCCGATGCTGCCGTCGGCGGAGGAGAACTCGAACATCGTGCTCCCGCCGGCGAGTTTGGCCCACATCCGACGCGGCTCCGCCCCCGCCTCGACCATCGCTCGGACGAGCGCCGGAACGACGGTATCGACGTACTTCGCCTCGGTGTCGCTTCCGTCGGCGGAGGGCAGCATCGCGTGCGCCAACCCCGCGACAGCGGACTCCGGGTCGTAGACGGCGATTCCGACGCACGACCCGAGACCGCTCGTGGTCAGGGTGGCGTCGTCGGACGCGACGGCGTAGTCGGCGATTCCGACCTTCGTGCGCTCTCGCTCGGCCTGCGCGGCGGGTGCGGTCGTGGTGGTGCTCGTGTATACTTTCATCGTGGTGTGTCCGGAGGAGTGAGACCGGGGTTCGAGGGGCTCACCGCGCCGACTGTGCTCCCGCGGCCAGTCTGTCCAACGCCTCGCGGAGTTCCGCCTCGTTCGGGAGCGCGTAGATGTCGCAGGTGAACTCGTCGTTCGCGGTCCGAATCGCGGAGTCGATGAGGAAGGCGTACTCCTGCTCTTGGGCGAGTTCGGTCGCCAAGGGGTCGATGATGGCCGAACCGATGTCGTCGACGTACGTCGGCGGGGAGATATCGATGGTGGTCTCCAGGGCGTTCGCCCAGCCGTCGATGAACCCCGACGTGACGATGTTACCTATCTCCTGGATAGCGCTCTGCTGCATCGCCGCGTCCGCCTCCATTCCGGGCATGAGCGCGTCGGCCACGCTGTCGGCCGACGCCTCGTCGAACAGGATGGCGATGTAGCCCGACGGCGTGCCCATGAACTCCAAGACGACGCCCTTCCGCGTCGCGTCCGTGAGTTGCATCGGCACCGCCTCGATGGGGACGAAACTGAGCCGGCTGACCTCGACGACCGACTCCATGCCGGTCATCGCCGTCAGGTCGTCGGAGGCCTGTTCGGCTCCGTCGGAGATCATCCCGGAGAACGACGTGAACGTCTCGATGGGGACGCTCCCGACGCCTCCGTCGCCCGCGACGTTCGAGATGGTCTCGATGGAGTCGTGGGTCGGCAGCATGTAGATGTGGAAGCCGACCTGCTGGTCGTCGGTGTCGAGTTGGTTCCGGAACGCGAGGACGTGGTCCTTCCCCGTCGCCATCCTGAACCCGGAGTCGCCGGTGATGTCTTCGAGCGCCCCCTCCGTCTGAATGTCGACGAACGTCGGCGTCGTGATGTCGATGGAGGTATCGAGGTAGTCGGCCCAGCCGTCGAGGAAGCCGCCGAGCATGATGTTTCCGAGCTCTTTCAACCCGCTCGTCGCCATCTCCCCGCCGGGATGGTCGGCGGCGCCGGGGACGAGAGCGTCGACGAGTTGAACCGCCTCCTCCCGGTCGAACGCGAGGATGATTCGCCCGTCGATGCCGCCGTTGAATCCGATGTGGACCGTCACGAGGTCTTGCTCGCGGAACTCGCGCTCGACGTCCGAGCGGGTGCTGACTTCTATCTTCGTCACCTTGACGAACGTCTCGACGCCGGTGAGCTGCGAGAGCGACCCGGCCGCTCGCTCCGCTCCCGAGTGAGCGAGACGGCTGAACGTGCGCAGCGACTGGACGTCGAGATTCATGCCTCGACGCTCACCACGTCGTCTATCGCCTGGAGGACGTTGGGCTTCTGGAACGGCTTCGTGATGTACCCGTCCGCGCCGGCCTCGACGGCCTCGCGCATCTTCTCTTCCTGTCCGACGGACGTGCACATGATGACGGAGGCATTCGCGTCCAGCGATTTGATCTCCGTCGTCGCCTCGATGCCGTTCCGGATGGGCATCACGACGTCCATCGTGACCACGTCGGGGGAGAGTTCGCGGTACTTCTCGACCGCTTCGACGCCGTTCTCCGCCTCGCCGACGACCTCGTGTTCGCCGTCGAGCAGTTGCTTCAGCAGGTTTCGCATAAACGCTGAGTCGTCCACGACCAGTACGGTGCTTGCCATGCCCCTCCTTCCGGGAATCTAACTATAAACCCTTCCCCCTCATTATCAACGATGATACGACAGGTCGTTGAGGGGACGGCGACCGAACCGGAGTCGCGATATCAGTCCCGCTCGGACGGAGGAAGTTGGAGTCCCTCGCCGGCCAGCGCCTCGATGAGGTCCGCGATGGAGTCGTCGGGCGTCAACCCGTGGTCGCGGAGCACGGGTGCCAGCACTTTGGTCGGAAACGTCACCTCCGTGTTCGAGGCGAGGAGGAGGATGCCCAACACCTCGGCGTCCGACGCGTCGGTGTCCACCTGTTCGGCGTACCACGCCGCGATGTCTCCGAACGCCGCGGCGACGTCGTCGGAGAAGTGCTCTCGGTGCTCGACGGAGCCGTCGAACGCGGCCGTGAGCGAGAAGCCGTAGGCGGCGTCCCGGTCGGAGACGTACCTGCTCGCCTGCTGTGCGGCGAACGTTCCGCGTTCCTCCACGGTGCGGTCGTCTTCGGTCGCCTCCTCGGCGTCGACCGTCGGGGTACCGTCCTGATCGGTGGCGACGACGAAGCGCCCGCCCCCGAGGTCAGCGACCCGGTCGCTCCCCGTGTAGTCCAACTCTCTCGGTCCGACGACACCCTCGCCGTCTCGACGGGAGGACGCTTCGTCTGGAGGGTCGTCGGACGTCATGCTCCGTGGTGGCCTCGGCGAACTATTAAGCCCATCGGCGATTTCGAGTCCGCATTGACGCGAGCGAGCGCCACGCCGCTGAGTATCTTACGAGCGGATTAATCGACGACTGCTCGTCCGTTATCTCATTAGGATAACCAACACATTCACATCAACTCACGACAGAGATATCTCCGTCTATGGAGTCTGACAGGACCCTCGCAGCGCTCGGCAACGAATACAACCCCGATATCTTACGCGCCGCGGACGAACCGCACTCCGCACAGGAGTTCAGTAACATGCTCGACATTCCGATCGCGACGTGCTATCGGCGCATCGAGGAACTCACGGCCGCGGGCCTCCTCGAACTCCACGACAGGGTCCTCTCGGACGAACACCGACGAACGAACGTCTACCGGCGCGAGGTCGACGAAATCGTCATCGAGTTCGACGGACAGGAGTGCAACGTCCAAGTGACCGAGCGCCCCGAAGTGAAGAACAAACTCGACGACGTCTGGCGGAAGATCGCGCAGGATTAGTCCGCCCGTTTCACACGTTCTCGTCGCTCCTCCTCTCCATTCTTCTTCGAGCCGTTAACGATCTGTTAACCGTGCGCGTGCGCGAGGGAAGACCGGACGTCCCGCTGCTCGGTACTGTTCTCATCTGAGATAATCGGGACCGTAGGATTATGTAGCCATCCCTGATTGTCTGGGTCGTAGGTCGTCACCTCCGGCACGGGGGTGGGGGGCCGAACTGGAGATACACAAACACATGTTCGAAAAATTTGAAGCCGACCGCGGTCAGGTCGGTATCGGTACGCTCATCGTGTTCATCGCGATGGTCCTCGTTGCTGCGATCGCAGCGGGCGTCCTCGTGAACACGGCGGGCTTCTTGCAGGCCACCGCGCAGGATGCAGGAACACAGAGCGTCGACAAGGTCACGAACCGTCTCGACGTCGTCAGCACGCACGGTATCGTGAACGATTCCGGCGGCGATCTCGCCGTCGACAGTCTGAACCTGACGGTTCGTCTCGCGGCAGGGTCCGGCAGCGTCTCTCTCGAAGATACGACGATTAAGTACCTGAGCGACGATACTGCGCGGAACCTTGTCTACAAGAACGCGACGACGGACGCCGACGGAACGCAGCTCGGCGACGTCAGCAGTAATAGCCTGAGCTCGAACGAGTTCACCGCCTACGCGCTCGAAGACGGCGACGACACCTCGTTCCCCGTCCTCAGCAACCAGGGCGACCGCTACGAACTCATCATCAACACGTCCGTCGTCGAGGCGAATGGCGCAGGCGTCGGTACCGGCGATTCCGTGAAGCTCGAAATCACGAGCCGTTCCGGCGGTTCCAGCCAGGTTATCCTGACCATGCCCCAGCAGCTCGCGGGCAAGGACGACAACGACCCCATCGCCCTCTAAGGAGTAAGTTCAATGTTCAACAACATATTCAACGAAGAAGACCGCGGTCAGGTCGGTATCGGTACGCTCATCGTGTTCATCGCGATGGTCCTCGTCGCGGCGATCGCCGCCGGGGTTCTCGTGAACACGGCCGGGTTCCTTCAAGCGACCGCAGAGGACGCCGGGGAGCAGAGCGTCAACAAGGTCACGAACCGCGTCGAAGTGCTGAACACGCACGGTGTCGTCGGCGACAACAGCAACATTCAGGGAATCAACATGACGGTCCGCCTCGCGGCGGGGTCCAGTAGCGTCGACATGAACGAGACGTCGATCAAGTACCTGAGCGCGAAGACCGTTCAGACGTTGACAAACCAGACCGTAGAATCGACGGAGACTGATGCGGTAGAAGTCGCCGACGCCGACGAATTCGGTCTCACGAAGATCACTGACGACGACGGCTCGTTCGGCGTGCTCAACAGCATGAACGACCGCTACGAGGTCACGCTCGACACCGCGGATATCGAGACCGACACCAACGGTGCGGCTATCAGCAACGGTCTCACCACGGGCGAGAAGGTCACCCTCGAAATCACGAGCCGCACGGGCGGGACGACGCAAGTCATCCTGACGATGCCTCAGCAACTCGCCGGTAAGGACACGGGCGACCCGGTCGAACTCTAAGTTCGACAGTCTCTCGCACCGCCTTTCGGCCACCTTTCATTTCTCCGCGAACTCGACTGTCGAGCGATAGCGCTACCGGAGCGTGAGAACAGACTCTACAGACGAACGCGAAAAACGGAGCCGTCTACTCTAAGTCGCCTTCTTCGCCGAACCACGGCGGCGACTCGCCGACCATCGAGAAACCGGCGGCCTGCTCGTAGATCTGAATACCGCCCTCGTCGATTTCGAGGGGAAACATCGAGTTCTTGATGGACTGCTTTCGCATCTTCGCCACCCAGACGTACCGGTTACTCGTCGCGCCGGCGGGGCTTTGAATCAGATAGATGTTCCCGTCGGTGAGGAAGTTCTCCAGTCCGATTTCGGTCTCGGGGAAGATGGCCGACTGCTCGGTGGTCAGAAGCGATGTCAGTCCGCTGTCCTTCAGGATGTCGATGAACTTTAGGAGGTACTGTCGCTGCTCTTTCTCCTCTTCGAAGAACAGTTGGAACATCGTCAGCGAGTCGAGAACGAGTCGGTCGTAGGAGGTGTCCTGCAGGTCGCCGAGGATGCGGTCGAGCGTGGAGGAGAAGTCGCCGTCCCGCAGGAGGGCGCGCTTGTCGTACACCTTGATCTTTCCCTCCTCGACGTACTCCGACCACCGGTCGAAGCCGATGGACTCCGCGGCTTCGCGGATGTCGTCTTCGGTTTCCTCGAAGGTGAGGTAGATTCCCCCCTCGTCGTACTTGTCGACGCCGTTGTAGAGATACTGGAGACCGAGGATACTCTTTCCCGTTCCGGGGTTGCCGCTGATGAGTACCGCGGCGTTCCGTACGATGCCGCCGTTGAGGATGGAGTCGAGGCCTTCGACTCCGGTTTTGACGAGCTCTGGCATAGATGATGACTCCGTGTAGACTATCGGTTCGCTCATCGGGGTTCCACCCGGATAATTCTTCTCACACGCTCGATGTACCCCACGGGACGGCGACGGCGCCTCGAAATATCGTATCACCACTGATAATTTGGTGGGAACATTCTTGTACCGATGACTGTTCATCTGAGTCAATGCTACCTGTTTCCCCGACGTCGGAGTACCCGTCCGGCCGGGAGTCGACGCGACGTCGGTGTGAGGGCCGTTCGTCGCCGTCGGACGGCCCGAGGGTCGAAACGGCTCGTCGCACGCAACGGAGGCGAGTCGGATGGGAATGACCGACTGGATACACGGGGAGGACGAGGAGACGCGTTCGGTTGAGGAGGGCACGGGCCTCGCCACCGACGGCCTCGGCTTCGACGAGGACCTCGAGGACTTCGGAGACGACTTCGGCGACTTCGGAGACGACTTGGCGGGGTTCGACGACGAGGACGAGGAGTACGACGAATTCAGCGGCGGCGGCGCCGTCGACTCGGAAGCCGTCGCCGACCTCGAAGACCGCGTCTCCGACCTCGAAAACGAGGTCAGCGCGACGTCCTCCGGGATGAACACCGTTCGCGAGGAGAACAAACAGATCGGCGAGACCGTCGAGGAACTCGACGACACCATCCGGAAACTGCTCGACATCTACGAGATGGTCACCCGCGGCATCAACCCGTTCGTCGACGACGCCCGCGAGATGGGCGGTCTGGAGGGCGGCGGCTCGTTCGGCCTGTTCGAGGCCGAAGAGGAGAAAGAAGAGCACCTCGACCCCGACGTCGCCAGCGCGGACGCCGAGAGCTTCTTCGACGAGGACTTCGGCGAACTCGGCGCCGACGAGGCGGCCGAGGAGGCCGAGTTGGCCGCCGAGGACGAACTCGCCGGGAACGAACGGGACGACCCCTCCGAGATACTCGGCGAGGAGGACCCCATGGTTGAGGACGACGCGGAATCCGCCGCCGGCGGATCGAGCTTCGACGACCTGAAAGCCGAGTACGAGGAGGACGACGGCTGGGACGAAGAAGCGGTCGACGACGAACCGCTCGACGCCGACGACCTGGCGGTCGGGGACGACGACGTTCCGACGACCGAGGAGATTCTCGGCGAAGAGAACGAGGACGAGACCGAAGACGAGGACGAGTCGGAAGCGGAGACGGTCGACGACATCGGGGAACCGGACGCAGAGTCCGACGCGGACGCCGGGCCGTTCGAGTTCGCCGAGACCGACTCCGAACCGGCGGCCGAGGACGCCGAGGCGACCGCCGCGCCGGCCGACCGGTCGGCGGGCGACGCGAGCGAGGACGCCGCCGCGGATACGGATGCCGATGCGGCCGCAGACACGGACGCGGATGTCTACCTCGCGACCCTCCCGGCGAGTTACGTCGCCGAGTCGGTGGCGCTGGAGTGGACGCAGTTTCTCGTCTCCGTCGGCGGCGCCATCGGCGCCGCCCGCGCGCTCCGCCAGTACCGCGAACAGGAGTGGATCTCCCGTCCCGTCGAACGGCAGATGAACGCGCACGTCCGCAACGCCGCCTCGGCGACGACGGCGGAGGAACCGCAGGACCTGCGCGTCGAACACCACAAAGAGAGCCTCACGTACGTCAGTCGCCTCGCCGGCGACGTCGCCGAGGCGCGTCTGCTCGAGGCGCTGTCGCACCGAGGAGGGACCCGTGGGCTTCGGCGTTAGCGGTTCGGCCGCCATCATCTTCCTCGGCGTGCTCGTCTGCACCGGGACGCTGTACACCGCTGCGGCGGGGAGTGCAGAGCAACTCACCGACGCGAAGCACGCGGACGGCGAGCGGTTGCTCGAACAGCGGAACACGGATATCGACATCACCGACGCCACCTACGCGGGCAACGAGTCCGACGGCTACACGGTGAATCTCCGGATAGAGAACACCGGCGCGACGACGCTCTCGGTGAACGAATCGTCGGTGCTCCTGAACAACGAGTACGTCGAGCCGACCGGATTCGACGTCGAAGCGGTCGACGGCGACGACGGAACCGACGTCTGGGCGCCCGGACAGACGCTCGAACTCCAGTTCCTGAGCGACGAGCAGCCGACCGACGTCAAGGTCGTCACCGGGTACGGCGTCAGCGACACCAACGCGACGGTGGTGGGCTGAATGGCCGACGTCTCCGCGCCGACGCTCATCCTGTTCATCGCCAGTCTCGTCATCGCCGCGGGCGTCTCGGGCGTCCTCATCAACACGGTGACCGACATCAGCAGCGCTCTCGACGACAGGGGAGCGGACGTGTCGAACAACATCCGCACCGACGTGGAGATACTCAGCGCACCCGAACCGAACGTCTACGACGCGACCAACGGGACGCTCACGCTGTACGTGAAAAACACCGGGACCCGGTCGCTCCCGGCGACGGGCCAGACGTTCGACGTCATCGTCGACGCGCGGTACCGAACGAACGTCACCGTCACCGTCGCGGACGGCGAGTCGGCGTGGGGGCCGCACGGGGTGGTCGAAGTCGTCGTCGGCGACCTGAATCTCGACGCCGGCGACCACCGCGCGACGTTCGTCGTCGACGGCGACGAAGAGACGTTCCACTTCAACACATAAATGAAATCGAATCAATTCTCACTCGGATTGCAACAGCACGACCGCCTCCAGAAGGAACTCGGTGGGGGAATTCCCCGCGGCGCCATCGTCCTCATCGAGGGCGACTACGGCGCCGGAAAGAGCGTCCTCTCCCAGCGGTTCACCTACGGCTTCAGTCAGGAGGACATCGTCACCTCGCTCATCTCCACGGAGTTGGGCGTCCGCGGGTTCCTCGACCAGATGAACTCGCTGTCGTACGACATGGTCAAACCGCTGCTCGACGAGGAGGTGCTGTTCATCCCCGCCGAGATAGACGCCTCCGGCGCCCTCACCGGCGGCGCGGCCTCCGAGCGCAAACAGCTCCTCCGGCGGCTGATGGAGGCGGAGACGCTCTGGGAGGCGGACGTGACCATCATCGACACGTTCGACGCCATCCTGCGCAACGACCCGCAGTTCGAGGCGCTCGTCCGCCAGAACGAGGAGCGACAGGCCGCCCTGGAGATCATCTCCTTTTTCCGCGAACTGACGACGAAGAACAAGACCATCATCCTCACCGTCGACCCCTCGACGGTCGACGAGGACGCCATCGGTCCGTTCCGCTCCATCGCCGACGTCTACCTCAAGTTGGAGATGGTCGAGGTGGGTAACGACGTGCGGCGGAACGTCTTCGTCAAGCGGTTCGCGGGGATGGGCGAACAGGTCGGCGACCGCATCGGCTTCTCGGTCCGGTCCGGAATCGGCATCGTCATCGAGTCGAGGAGCGTGGCCTGATGGCGACCGAACACGGCTCCGCGAAGCTCTCGGACGACCTGAAACAGCACGCGATGCGGTGGGGCCACCTGCGCGAGCACCTCAAGCGGTTCCGGCAGATTACGGGCGAGTTCCCGATGCTGGTCGAGGAGGCCTCCGGCGAGTACGAGTCCCGCCGGCCGAACGTCATCTACCACCTCGGCGGCCCCATCTACGCGCAGGTGTACGGCAACTTCGGGGAGACGACGAAGTACTACGCCATCGAACCCGAACTCGACGAGGCCGAGCGGGAGATATTCGACCGGGTGAAGGACAAACTGCTCGAACGCTCCGTCTCCAAACCCGCCCCCGAGGCCGACGTGGAGTACGAGGACCGCATCCAGGAACTGCTGGAGGAAATCGTCATGCTGGAGGGCGCTCAGAAGGGGCGGGTCCACGAACTCATCCAGCGGTTGGACATCGGTCCGCTCCAGGTGTCCGAGGAGACGTACGAGAAGATACAGTACCGCCTCGTGCGCGACATCGTCGGTCTCGGACCGCTCGAACCCATCATGCGCGACCCGGCGAACGAGGACATTCACGTCATCGGGCCGAACCAAGTCGACGTCGACCACGGCGTCTACGGTCTCCTGGAGACGACCGTCGAGTTCGACTCGAAGGCGCAGTTCGACAACTGGCTCCGGAACATGGGCGAACGCATCGGCGACCCCGTCTCCGACGCCCACCCCATCGTCGACTCGACGCTCCCGGACGGCTCTCGTATCAACATCATCTACTCCGACGACGTGTCGCTGAAAGGGTCGAGCCTCACCATCCGTCAGGGCGACGACGTTCCCCTCTCGGTGTTCCAGATCGCCAAGTGGGGGACGCTCTCGCCGGACCTGTGTGCGTACCTCTGGATGGCGCTGGAGAACGAGCGGACCATCTTCGTCGTCGGCGAGACGGCGTCCGGGAAGACGACGACGCTGAACGCCATCCTCTCCTTTATTCCGCAGGACTCGAAGATTTATACCGCAGAAGACACCGCGGAGGTGCTCCCGCCGCACGACACGTGGCAGCAGCTCCTCACGCGCGAGGGGCGCGGCGCCGACTCCGAGGTGGATATGTTCGACCTCGTCGCGGCCGCCCTGCGTTCCCGCCCCGACTACATCATCGTGGGGGAGGTGCGCGGGGAGGAAGGGCGCATGGCGTTCCAGGCGGCCCAGACGGGTCATCCCGTGATGCTGACGTTCCACGCGAGCGACATCGTCTCGATGATCCAGCGGTTCACCGGCGACCCCATCAACGTCCCCGAGACGTTCATGTCGAACTGTGACATCGCGCTGTTTCAAAACCGGGTCAAGCGCGGTAACGACACGCTCCGGCGCGTGACGAGCGTTCAGGAGATAGAGGGCTACTCGAAGGAGATGGGCGGCGTCGTCACCCGCGAGGCGTTCTACTGGGACCCCGTCGAGGACGAGATCGTCTTTCAGGGCCGCAACAACTCCTTCATCATGGAGGAGAAGATCGCGACGCTCCTCGGCTACGACGACACGCGGAAGATATACGACGACATCGAGTACCGCGCCGAAATCGTCCGCCGGGCCATCCAGGAGAACATCACCGGCTACCACGAGGTGAACGAACTCATCGAGTCGTTCCAGCGCGACGGCGCTGAGGGACTCCCGTTCGACATGGCGAGGATCTAACGGTGGCCGAGGCGAGCACCGGCACTGAGGACGGATTCGGCGCGCAGACCCGACAGGTCCGCGCGTTCTTCGACTCCGTCTTAGAGTCCTACGAACGGATGCCGATGCCGATTCGACGGTACGCGCTGACGGTGCTCGCACCCGCGGGCGTCTTTTTTTTGGTCAGCCTCGCCGGCGCCGTCGCGCTTCCATTTCCGGTGCTCGTCCGCATTCCCATCTTCCTCCTCGGCGTGCTCATCGTCGCCGGCGCGGTGTTGTACCCCCGACTGCTCGTCGAGGAGCAGCGCCGCGGTCTGGAGAACCAACTGCACCTGCTCATCACGCACATGACCGTGCTCTCGACGACGAACATCGACCGCGTCTCGGTGTTCCGCCAGTTGGGGAGAGAAGAGGAGTACGGCGAACTCGCCATCGAGATGCGCCGCATCACCCAACTCGTCGACACGTGGAACCAGTCGCTCGACGACGCCTGCGAACGCCGCGCCCGGCAGGTACCGTCGAAACCGCTCGCCGACTTTCTCGACAGATTGGCGTACTCGCTCAGCGCGGGCCAAGATATCGACGACTTCCTGCTCGGCGAGCAGAACGCGATGGTCCAGAAGTACATCACCGTCTACGAGAGCGCCTTAGGCAACCTCGAAGTGATGAAGGACCTCTACCTCTCGATGATTCTGTCGATGACGTTCGCCGTCATCAACGCTATCGTCCTCCCCATCCTGACGGGGACGGACGCGACGATGACCATCGGCGCCGTCATCGTCCTGTTCGTCTTCGTCCAACTCGGCTTCTACTACGTCATCAAGACGATGTCGCCGCACGACCCCCTGTGGTACGTCCAGGGCGAGTACCGGACGAAAGCCGACCGGCAGATAGACATCGCGCTGTACGGCGCCGTCGCCCTGTCGTTCGTCCTCGTCTGCGTCCTCGCCCTCGGGACGGTCGGCGTCGGCTCCCTCGGTCGGACGGTACACGGTGTCATGCTGGACACGCCCGTCCCCCTGCTCATCGCCGCGCCGCTGACCCCCCTCGCCATCCCGGGCATCATCGCCCGCCGACACGAGAACCGAATCAAAGAGCGCGACGAGGAGTACCCCGGGTTCATCCGCGCGCTGGGCGCCTCCGAGAGCGCGAAGCAGAGCACGACGACGGCCGTGCTGAAGACGCTCCGCACGAAGGATTTCGGCGTCCTCTCGCGGGAGATAGACCGGCTGTACGTCCGGCTCAACATGCGCATCGGCCCGACCCGGTCGTGGTTCTACTTCACCGCCGAGTCCAGTTCCTACCTCATCCAGAAGTTCAGCGAGATGTACAACATCGGCCGGCAGATGGGCGGGCGACCGAAACAACTCGGCGAACTCATCTCACGGAACATGAACGAGATCATCAAACTCCGTCGCCAGCGCGAACAGGCCACGGTCACGCTCATCGGCGTTCTCTACGGCATCACCGCCTCCGCGTCGTTCGCGTTCTTCATCGGCTTGGAAGTCGTCGAGATCCTCGCCTCCTTCTCGACGCAGATGAACCTCGACCAACTGGAGTTCGGGCAACTCATCTACGCCGGGGTGTACGACATCCCGTTCATCGAGTTCCTGCTGGCGCTCATCATCCTGTTCAACGCGCTGCTGTCGTCGTTGATGATCCGGATGGTCGACGGTGGGCACAAGGCGAACGCCTACCTCCACTTCGTGGTGCTCGTGTGGATCGGCTGTGCGAGCGCCGTGATGACCTCCTCGCTCGCGGGAGCACTGATAAGCGTATGACCGACGAACCCCACGCACAGACTGACGCATCGACGCTCGAACCGCCGGGCCGCGGTCGTGACCCCCGCAAGCGCGAACTCCGGACCGACGGGGGGACGGCCTCCCCCGGCAACGACGACCTGCTCGAAGCCTACCGTCAGCGGAAAGAAGAACCCGCAGAGGACGGAGAGACGGCGGAGACGCGGAAGCGGAGGGAACTCCGCCGCTCGAAGAACGGCGAGTCCATCGTCGTCGACTTCGTCGCGAACTTCGTCGCCGGCGGCGACGCCACCTTCGAACCGGTGAAGGGGCGCGTCCTGATGAGCGAGCGCCGACTCATCCTCGCCACCTCGCGGTCGAAGACGGTCGTCCCCATCACCGCCATCTTCGACATCGCGGTCGGGCAGGTGCCGCCGGAGGTCGAGGAGTTCTTCGACTACACCGTCATGGTCGGCTACATCGTCGGCAACCGCCGGCGGACGACGGTCATCGGCGGCGACCGCGAGACCATCGAGAAGTTCTCCCTCCTGCTGTTCCGCGCAACGCTGAACGGGTCGACGACGCTCGTGAAACACCCCGCGAAGGTGGGCGGCCGCGTGATGGACACGCCGAAGCGCAAGACCGGACTCCACCTCGACTACGAGTCGGTGGTGTTCCCCGGCAACGACGTGTTCAGCGAGGGCGACGACCCGTTCGAAATCGACCTCGCCTCGGTCATCTTCTTCGAGGTCATCGAGCGGACGGTGGACGACGAGAAGCGACTCGTGCTCTCGGTGCAGCACTTCGAGAACAGCCAGACCGTCACCTCCGAGATATCGATGGGGTCGCGCCGGAAGATGAACATCCTCGGGCGCTACCTCCGACTCATCTACCACTGGATCAAAAGCGACGTTCGCGACGTGGAACTCGAAGAGGAGACGCTCGAAGTGCTCGTCGGCCTGTACTCTACCGGGTCCGACGTGGACCTCGCGTCGCTCTTGGAACTTGAGGCGGCGGAACTCGAACACCATCTCGGCGAACTGTTCGACGACAACCTCGTCACCGACGTGGAACTGCCGTGCGAACTGACGCCGCAGGGCCGGTTGGTGGTCAACGAGGAGATAGAGGGCGTCAACGTCTGAGCGCGCTCTGAGCGACTCGCGGTTCGTCGTGGCTCGTTCTGGTGGGTCGAATCCCGCCGTCCCCCCAGTGCACACCGTTCACGCGCTAGACAGCGCAGAAAGAAACGTTCCGAGGAGACTCAGACAGGCGGCACCGACTAACGTGAAGAGCACAATCCCCCGCCGACCGCTACGAGCAGCACCGGAACGCTGTGGTCTCCGGCAGCGAGCGAGCGTATCGCCGGGAACCCGATGGAAAGTCCGTTACCGCGAGGGCGCCGTCGTAGACGTACGGTCGTTCCACGGCAGTTGTGCCACTCTATGAATGCTAATAACTGAGCACCCGCGTACACTCTCGATTCGCCCGGTATTCGGTAGCACGTTCCAGAGGAGTCGATGTCACTCTCGTCGTAGAGCGGCGCTCGGAGCATCGAAAAATCGGTCTCGCACCGCCGCCCGCGCCTGCACGTTCACATGTTCGCGGCTTGGTCGTCGATGGCGTCCGCGGCGATGGAGCGTCCGCGCGCGTTCAACTCCACCTCGTGGCGGACCCGTACCTCGTCGAGGACGTTGTGGTCGATGAGGCGCGTGAACAGTTCCTCAACGTCGTCGACGTCGATGCCGAGGAACGCCGGGATGTCGAACGGGGAAACGCCGGAGTACAGCGCCATCAGCACCTGCTTGTCCTGCTTGGAGAGTTCCAGCGCCGTCTCCGATTGCTCCTCTCCGATGCGGAGCAGCGACTTCAGGATGGTCACCGGTCGCTCCGGCCCCGAGACGTACGTCTGCACGCTCGTCCCGTCGTCGTAGGAGTGTTCGACTTCGATGACCTCGCGGGTCTCCTCGCGGACCGTCCGCCGGCCCATCTCGATGTCGCCGATGTCGTCAAGTCTGACGTGGACGAACGACCCCTCCACGGTGGCGATGCTGACTCCCGCCTCCTCGACTTTCAGTCGCGCGCCGACCCACTCGGTGTTCTGCACGACGCCGCCCTCGACGGCCGGATGGCGGACGAGGAACTTCGTCGCGTTCAACAGCGTCCCGTACAGTTCCAGTTCGAACTCGTCGAAGTCCGTGGGGGCGACGAGCACCACGTCCTCGCCGTCGTTGTACTGGAGTGCGAGGTAGTTCGAGACGGTGGCGATGCGCTGGTTCACGTCGAACCGGCCGCCGATCTGTTCGATGGAGGAAAGCGCGAACGTCCGCTTCCCGGCGGTGCCCGCGAGGATGAGCCGCTGATTCGAGAGCAGGATGCGTCCGTTGGTCCAGTTGGCGTCGTTGAGACTCCGTCCGCCGCGCCGCACCTGCAGGAACCGGCCGTTCGTGTCCGCGACTTTCGTCTCGCCAGGCTTCATCTGTTATCTCACGGAGTCGGGGACCCCGTCGCGTTCCGGTAGATTCGGAGTCGCTTTTCTACGGGCTCGAACCAGTCGCGGCACGACGGCGGCACTGTCTCGGTCATCCCGATGGTGAGATAGCCGTCCGGGCTGAGCGCCGACCCGAGCGTGTCGAATATCGCCTGTTTCGCCTCGCTGTTGATGTAGATGAACAGGTTCCGGCACACCACGAGGTCGAACGTGTCCGGCGGCCGCTCCTGTACGAGGTCGTGTCGCCTGAACGAGACGATGGACTTCACGTCCTCGCTCACGCGGTAGACGTCGCCGTCGCGTTCGACGTAGCGGTCGTTTCCGGAGAGCGGTTCCAGTTGCGCCGCGACGTCGTTCGTCTCGGAGGCGTGGTACTCGCCCGCCCGCGCGGCGTCGAGTATCTCGGGTTTGATGTCGGTGCCGAGTATCGACACGCGGTTCGGGTCGATTCGGTCGTCGTCGTGCGCCAGCATCGAAAGCGAGTACGCCTCGCGACCGTCCGAGCAGGCCGCACTCCAGACGCGGACCCGCCCGCTCCCATTGCCGGCGAGTTCCGCGAGCACCTCGCGGAGCGCCTCCCACACCTCCGGGTTCCGGAAGAAGCTGGTGACGTTGACGCTCAGCGAGTTCAACAGCGCCCGCTGCTCCTCGGAGTCGTCCACCAGCAGCGAGCGGTAGGCGTCGTACCCGTCGACGCCGCGGCGTCGCATCCGCGCGGAGATTCGCCGGTCGAGGTAGGCGTCGTTGTACGAACTCGTCGCGAACGACAGCGACTCCTCAATGTGGCCGAGCAGCCGTCGGAACCCGTCGTCGGAGACTTCCGTGCGCGACATCAGTCGGCCGCCTCCTCGACTTCGGCGGGACCGTCGGCGTCCGGGTCCGCGTCGGCGGACTCCTCGCCTCCGCCGCCCGACGGCGGCGTCCACTCGCGCAGCGCCTCCCGTCCGCCGGCCGGCAGTTCGAGCGTGCTCACGTCGAGGATGGGGATGACGTTCCCGTCGCCGATGACGGCCGTCCCGGAGAGCCCCTGCGTGCCGCCGAGCGGCCCCTGAAGCGGCGTGACGACGACCTCCTCCTGTCGGGTGACGTGGTCGCAGTGCAGCGCCACCTGTCTATCCGACGGACGGATGCGGACGATCATCCCGCCGTCACCCTCCTCGATGTCGATGTCGAGGGCGTCGCGCAGACGGATGAGCGGGAACAGCGACTCCTCGTGGACGACGACCTCCGCGCCGTTGACCGTCTGGACCCGCTGTCGCCGCGAAATCTCGTCGATGTACTTGATGGGGACGCCGAACTCGCGGTCGCCGACGCGGACGAACAGCACCTTGATGATGGCGACGGAGACGGGCAGGCGGATGGTGAACGTCGACCCCTCGCCGGGCGTGCTGGTGACGTTCGCGGAGCCGTCGAGCGCCTCCACGGTGGTCTTCACCACGTCCATGCCGACGCCGCGGCCGCTGACGTCGGTAATCTCCTCGTTCGTCGAGAAACCGGGGTGGAAGACGTAATCGTACACCTCCTCGTCGGGCATCGCGTTCAGTTCCTCGCGGGTGGCGAGACCGTTCGAGACGGCCTTCTCGCGCACGGCGTCGGCGTCGATGCCGCTCCCGTCGTCGGAGGCGGTGATGACGACCGTGTCGTGCTCGCGGTGCGCGCTGAGTTCGACCGTCCCGGTGCGCGGCTTGCCGTTCGCCTCGCGCTCGTCCGGCAGTTCGATGCCGTGGTCCACGGCGTTTCGCAGGACGTGCATCAGCGGGTCGGAAATCTCGTCGAGGATGGTTCGGTCGAGTTCGATGTCCTCGCCCTCGACGGCGAACCGGACGCGCTTGTCCTGGTCGCGCGCCAGGTCGCGAACCAAGCGCGGGAACTTGTCGAACACCTTCTTCAGCGGGATGAGCCGCATGTCCATCACCGTGTTCTGGAGGTTCGTGGATATCTTGTCCAACTCGTCGAGCGTGTCGAGGCCGCTCGTCAGGTCTGCCTCGCCCTCCATCGCCTGCCGGAGTTTGATGCGGCTGGTGACCAGTTGCTCGACCAGTTCGTGCAGTTCGTCGAGTTGGTCGACGTCGACGCGGACGGACTTGACCGCGGAGATGGACTGTCCGCTCTCCCGCTTCTGCCGTTTCTCCCGGCTCTGCTCGCGTTCCGTCTTCGGACCGTCGTCCGCGCCGTCGTCGGCCGACGGGTCGGCGCTCTTGGCACCCTCGTCTGCACCGCTCTCGACGGTGTCGGAATCCGACGAGGCGCCGTCCGGCGCCGCGTCGCCGGACGGTTCGGTGCCCACGGACTGGAGTTCGACGTTCGACTCGCCGACGTGGTCGTCGTCGTCCCCGCCGTCGAGCGATTCGGCCTCGGTTTCGGACCCGGCGCCGGAGTAGGCGGCCTCGACGGCCGCGACGGCCTCCGCCGCCTCGGCGGGGTCGACGTCCGCCGCGGTCGGGACGTCGCCCTCGGCGCCGTCCGTTTCGATGCTCGATTCGGCGTCCGGTTCGGACGTCTCCGCGGGCGCGACGGCCTCGGGTTCGACGTCGACCGCGGCTTCCGATTCCGCGGCCGGTTCCGCGTCGACGGCCGTGTCCGCACCTGCGTTCGCGTTCGCGGGGACCGGCTCCGGGTCGTCGTCCGCGAGAACGGCCGAGACGTCGGTCAGTTCGACGCGTTCGACCTTCCAGAGACCGGCGAGCGTCGGGCCGAGTTCCGCCTCGGGAACGTTCGCGACGAACAGCGCGAAGCCGTCGTCGAACTCGCCGTCCTCGATGCTGTCGATGTCGGGGACCGACCCGACGACGTCGACGCCGTCGGGCACGCCGCCGAGGAACAGACCGGCGTCGACGCCCTTCATCTCCCCGGCGTTCAGTTCGATGGCGGCGTGATACAGCAGTTCGGCGTCCGCCAACGCTTCGCTCTCGAAGTCGAGCGTCTCGGCCGCGAGGGCGAACGCGTCGTCTTCGGGTTCGGCGTCGTCGGCCGCCGCCGACTCCTCGACCGGGGCGTCCTCCGCCCGCGCGGCGGCGCGAATCTCCTCGACGAGGGCCGTCGGGTCGCTCTGCGACTCGCCGTTCGCCTCGATGTCGCGGAGTATCTCCAGAATCTCGTCCATCCCGTCGAAGACGAGGTCCATGCGGTCCGGCGTCACGTCGAGTCGGCCGTGCCGTATCTCGTCCAAGAGGTCCTCGACGGCGTGCGCCACCGTGGCGGCGTTGTCGAAGCCCATCGCGCCGAAGTTCCCCTTCAGCGTGTGCGCCTGCCGGAAGATGTCGTCGATGGCCTCGGTGGCCTCGGGGTTCGACTCCAACTCCAGGAGCGAGTTGTTCAGTTGCGTGATGCTCTCCTCGGACTCCGTGATGAATGCTTGATACAGTTCGTCGTCCATCGTCACTTCTCCTCCGCCAGTCCCGCCAGAATGTGCGAGGCGATGTCGTCGGCGGGGGCGACGGCGTCGACGCACCCCGTTTCGATTGCCCGCTTCGGCATGCCGAAGATAGCCGACGTTCCTTCGTCCTGTGCGACCGTGTGCCCGCCCGCGGCGTGGATGCGACCCATACCGTCGACCCCGTCGCGTCCCATCCCGGTGAGAAGCGTCCCCACGAGGGGCCCCTCGACCGCTTCGACGGCCGAGGCCATCGTCAGGTCGATGGCGGGCTTGACGCCGTGGACCGGTTTCGTGTCCGTGAGTGTCAGCGAGAGTCGCCCCGCGCGGTCGCGGTCGACCACGAGGTGCGACCCGCCGGGGGCGACGCGCGCCTCGCCGACGCCGATTCGCTCGCCGTCCGTCGCCTCGGCGACGCGGTACGCCGACCGCGCGTCGAGTCGGTCCGCGAAGCGCCTCGTGAACCCCGCGGGCATGTGCTGGACGACCACGATTCTCAGGTTCGCGGTCGTCGGCAGGTCCGCGAGGACCCGTTCGACCACGTTCGGCCCGCCGGTCGAGGCGCCGAGTATCAGCGTCGACACCTCGGGGTACGGCGAGTCCGATGCCGCCGGTCGGCGCGACGACGGCGCGCGCTCCGCCCGGTCGGCGCTCTCGCTCTGACTCCGACTTCGATTTCGATTTCGATTTCGACTCCGCCGACCGGCCCGCGCGCCGTCCCGCGAGGGCGCCTTCCGTCGACCGAGCGCCTCCGTCCGCCGCGTCGCCGAGAGATCCACCGCCGCCGCCGAACGGACCTTCTCGACGAGTTCGCGCTTCACGCGCGGCATCGAGGAGGTGACCTCGCCGCCGGGTTTCGTCACGAAGTCGACGGCGCCCACGTCGAGGGCCTCGAACGTCACGTCGGCGTCGTCCTCGGCGTGCGCCGAGAGCATCAACACCGGCGTCGGGCACGACGCCATGATGGCCTCGACGGCCTCGATGCCGTTCATCTCGGGCATCTCGATGTCCATCGTTACCACGTCGGGGCGGTGTTCGGCGACGACGTCGACCGCTGCGGCCCCGTTCTCCGCCTCGGCGACGACGTCGATCCCCCCGTCTTCGAGGAGCGTGCGGATGAGCGTCCGCATGAACCGCGAGTCGTCGACGACGACGGCGCGCGTCGCGTTCCCCCCTGCGTTCGACTCAGATGCGGCGCTCACCGCGACCCGCACCCCTGTTCTCTGCGCGCGCGTTCGGCGCGCGGGGAACGACACCGCGACTCGGCGGGCGGCGCGCGACCGGTCGGTGACGTTCCGTTTTTCTGACCGCTCATCTCTACCCGTTCTTCCGGAGTAGGGGTCTTAAACGCTCCCCGACGATACTCACGTCTGATAATCGGGTACGTAGCTTTATGCCCGATTTGGCGCGAGATTCTGGTAAGCCGGTGACGCTCGCGCGTCACGGGGAACTACACCATGTCGCAGGAACCACAGACCGCTGCCGTGCCCGACGCTGACGAGGCCGAAGACGTTCGAGAGATACAGGTGCTCGAGTTCAAACTCGGCGGAGAGACCTACTGCGTCGACATCGAGTACGTCTCCGAAATCGTCGATAGAGGCTCTCTGACCGCCGTCCCGAACGCACCCGCCTACGTCGACGGCGTGATGGACCTCCGCGGTCGCACCACGTCCATCGTCAACCCGAAGGCCCTCCTGAACCTCGATACGAGCGAAGGAGAGTCCAAACGAATCGTCATCTTCGACTCGAGCAAGTTCGAGGACGACGCCGCAGTCGGGTGGTTGGTCGACGAGGTGTACCAGGTCGTCCGCGTCGCGATGGACGATATAGAGGAACCCCCCTTGGAGAAAGACGACTCCATCGAGGGCGTCATCAAGCGCGACGGCGAACTCGTCATCTGGATTTCACCGGTCGACGCCGTCGCGGCGCACTGAGCGCGCGACGACCCTCCGTTTTCATCT
This sequence comes from Halogeometricum sp. S1BR25-6, assembly GCF_031624495.1. Lineage (NCBI taxonomy): Archaea > Methanobacteriati > Methanobacteriota > Halobacteria > Halobacteriales > Haloferacaceae > Halogeometricum > Halogeometricum salsisoli. The sequence continues at coordinate 1,399,549 of NZ_JAMQOP010000001.1, forward strand.
GCGCGCCGAGCGGCCGCACCTCAGAGTCCGCCGCGTCTCGTCCCGCCCCCGGACCGACGACCGCGGACGACGGCGCCCGCGGCCGCGAGGATGCAGCAGGCCGCGAACACGAACGCGACCCCGTAGCCGAAGCCGCCGGCGACGGCGCCGCCGAGCGCGCTTCCGATGCCGCCGCCGAGGCTCCCGAGCGCCGTGTACGCACCCAGCGCTTCGCTCCGAACCGGTTCCGGCGCGAGGTCGGCGACGATGTCGGTCGCCGTCACGGCGATGAACGCCCACGCGAGTCCGATGACGGCGAACAGGACGCCGACGGCGAGCAGTCCGCCCGGCGGTGCGAGGGCGCCCCCGACGAGGGCGACGAGGGGGAAGACGACGACCCGCGAGAGCAGCGCACCGGTCTGGAGTCGGAAGCGGTCGAACCGGGCCGCGAGCGACCCGACGGGCGCGTACGCGGCGGCCGAGGCGGCCGCGGACACGACGTTCAGCGCGAACACGTGGTCGGTGGTGTAGCCGACGTCCGTCAGGAACGCCGGCAGCGGCGCGAAGAAGACGGCGAATCCCCCGAAGAACAGCGTCGCCGCCGCGAGATAGCGCATCAGTTCCCCCGAGAACCGCTCGGTCAGGGGTTCGGGTCTTCGCCGCGTCCGCCGGAGCGAGCGGAGCGCCCAGTACACCCGGCCGGGGCCGAACGGGACGGCCCGCGTGGACCGACTGCCGCCGAGGCCGTCGTGTCGGACGCGGCGGAGCAATCGGACGTACCGGCGCTCCGTCAGCCGCGGTCGCTCGGGGTAGCGGATGTACACCGCGGCGAATCCGAACAGGGCGACGACGCCCGCGGCGAGGAAGAACAGGCGTTTGGCCGCGAGGGGGGCGATTCCGAACGCCGACCCCGCGAGCGCGGACCACAGCGCGCCGGCGACGAGGCCCGCCAGCCAGCCGTACCCCTGGTACTGGTTCAACTTCCCGAACCGAACCGACCACTCGTGCGGTTGGTAGCCGTCGACGACGACGAGATTCAACACCGGCGCGGCGGCAGCGACGACGAACCAGAGGACGGCGTTGGCGACGAGCACCGTCCACGGCGAGGAGAGCACCGGCGTCACGAGGAGGACGGCCCCGGTCAGGCCGAGGGCGACGAGGATGAACGGTCGCCGTCGGTGGGTCCGCGAGACCGCCCAGCCCCAGAGAATCGCGCCGGGGACGCCCGCGAACGCCGCGGTGGCGGCGATGAGACTGACGAGCAACGCTCCCGCCCCGAGGTCGATGGCGTATAGCGGAACCAACACCGACGCCGCGCCGACCGAGGCGTACCCCATCCCCCATCCGTACAACCACGCGTCACTCGGTCGGCGCGTCTCACTCACGGAACACCGGACGGAATCGGGGGCCAAAGAGGTTACCGAATCGAAACGTCGGCCAGTGCAGAACGGCGGATATTTGTGCGTCCACGGGGGACAGAACGACGAACATGGACGGCGATTCCGCGTGAGTCGGGACGACGACTCCTTCGTGGCTTACGGCATCGAAGACAGACCACCGCTCGGCACTTCTCTCCTCCTCGGCGTCCAACACTATCTGACGATGGTCGGGGCGAACATCGCCGTTCCGCTCATCCTCGCGGGCGCCCTCGGAATGCCCGCCGAGATTATCCCGCGCTTCGTGGGGACCTTCTTCGTCATCTCCGGCGTCGCCACGCTGGCGCAGACGACGTTCGGCAACCGCTACCCCATCGTGCAGGGCGCGCCGTTCTCGATGCTGGCGCCCGCGCTGGCCGTCGTCGGCGTCGTGACGGCGAGCAACCCGACGGGACCGGCGTGGCAGGCCGCCCTCCTCCAGTTGCAAGGGGCGATACTCGTCGCCGCCCTCGTCGAAATCGTCGTCGGCTATCTCGGCCTCCTCGGGAAACTCCGCTCCTTTCTCTCGCCGGTCGTCATCGCGCCTACCATCGCCCTCATCGGCCTCTCGCTGTTCAACACCCCGCAGGTCACCGCGGCGGCCACGAACGTTCCCCTCCTCGCCCTGACGCTGCTTCTCATCGTCCTCTTCTCGCAGTATATCGACACCGCCCACCGCGTGTTCGGCCTGTTCCCCGTCCTCCTCGGCATCGTCGTCGCCTACGGCATCGCGGCGGTGCTCTCGGCCGCCGGCGTCTACGCGCCCGGTACCTCCGGCTACGTCGACTTCGGAGCGGTGCTCTCGGCGCCCGCGTTCGTCCCCATCTACCCCCTCCAGTGGGGCTTCGCGGGCGGACCGAACGCCGCGACCGTCGCCGTCCCCCTCCTCGGCGAGGTGGCGTTCGGAATTCCGCAGGTCACCTCGGCGTTCGTCGTCGGGATGCTCGCCGGCGTCGGTGCGTCGATGATAGAGAGCCTCGGCGATTACCACGCCGTCGCGCGCCTCTCCGGCGTCGGCGCCCCCTCCGAGAAGCGCATCAACCACGGCATCGGCATGGAGGGCCTCATGAACGTCTTCTCGGCGCTCATGGGCGGGTCCGGTTCGACCTCCTACTCGGAGAACATCGGCGCCATCGGCCTCACCGGCGTCGCCTCCCGCTACGTCGTCCAGATCGGCGCCGCCGTCATGCTGGTCGTCGGCTTCGTCGGCTACTTCGGACAACTCGTCGCCACCATCCCCGACCCGGTCGTCGGCGGTCTCTACATCGCCATGTTCGGGCAGATAATCGCCGTCGGCCTCTCGAACCTGAAGTACGTCGACCTCGACTCCTCGCGCAACATCTTCGTCGTCGGCGTCTCGCTGTTCGTCGGCCTCGCCGTTCCCACCTACATGGCGAACGTCGGGTCCGCGCAGGCGTTCCAGGAGGGGATGCGGGGCGTCGCCTACCTCGGACCGATACTCGGCGCGCAGGTCGTCTCGAATACCGTCTTCGTCATCGGGTCGACGGGGATGGCCGTCGGCGGCCTGTTCGCGTTCGTCCTCGACAACACCATCGAGGGGACTCGCGAGGAACGCGGTCTGAACGAGTGGGAGGCGTCCGCCGAGGCCGACGAGGAGTTCGCCTCCGCCTACGACCGCTTCGTTCGCGGCGGGACGAAGGGCGACTGAGCTCTCGTCGCCGACGACGCGGTCGTCCTCGCCGTTTTCCGCCTCGCACACGCCTTTTACCGACCCGTTCCTTTCATCGAACGTGACAGACCTCGACCTCCCCGCGATAGGGTACGGCACCTCCGGCGACGAGGAAGGAGACGAGTGGACCGACAACGTCGCCGCGGCGTTGGACGCCGGCTACCGCTTCGTCGACACGGCGCAGATGTACGACAACGAGGCGGAGGTCGGCGCGGGCGTCGCCGAGAGCGACGTCGACCGCGAGGATATCGTGCTGGCGACGAAGGTAGAGCCCGGACACCTCGCGCCCGAGGACGTGAAGTCGACGGCGAGAGAGAGCCTCGACCGCCTCGGCGTCGAGACGGTGGAGATGCTGTACGTTCACTGGCCGGCCGACGCCTACGACGCCGAGGAGACGCTTCCGGCGTTCGACGAACTCCGCGAAGAAGGCCTGACAGACCACGTCTGCCTCAGCAACTTCGAGCCGGACCTGCTCGACGAGGCGCGCGAGATTCTGGACGCCCCCGTCGCGGCCCACCAAGTGGAGTGCCACCCGCTCCTTCCCCAAGAAGAACTCCGCGCGTACGCCGACGAACACGACCACCACCTCATCGCCTACTCGCCGCTCGGTCGGGGGAAGATACTCGACCACCCCGTGCTCTCCGAAGTGGCCGAGAAGCACGACGTTTCGACCGCCGAGGTGTGCATCGCGTGGGCCGTCGAACACGGTATCGTCCCCATCCCGAAGTCCTCGGGCGACCACGTCGCCGACAACCTCGCGGCCGCCGAGATGGAACTGGACGAGGCGGACCTCGAAAAGATAGACGCAATCGAGGAGCGCCGACGCGTCATCGACCCCGACATGGGGCCGTGGAACCGGGAGTGACGGACCGATGACGACACTCGACCTCCCCGATGTCGGGTACGGCACCGGCGGCGCGACGAAGGAGGACGTGGTCCGTGCGCTCCGCGTCGGCTACCGCCACCTCGACACGGCGCAGATGTACGAGAACGAGGCGGACGTCGGCGAGGCGGTGGCGGAGAGCGACGTCGACCGCGACGATATCGTCTTGGCGACGAAGGTTCGTCCCGAGAACCTCGCGCCGGAGGACGTGAAACGGACGGCCAAGGAGAGTCTGGACCGACTCGGCGTCGAGAAAGTGGAGATGCTGTACGTCCACTGGCCGACCGCGGCGTACGACGCCGAGGAGACGCTTCCGGCGCTCGACGAACTCCGCGAGGAGGGCCTCGTCGACCACGTCTGTCTCAGCAACTTCACGCCCGCACTGTTGGACGAGACGCGCGAGGTTCTGGAGTCGCCCGTCGCCGCCCACCAAGTGGAGTGTCACCCGCTCTTCCCGCAGGAGGAACTCCGCGCGTACGCGGAGGAGCACGACCACCGCCTCGTTGCCTACGTCCCCCTCGCGCGTGGCGAGATTTTCGACCACCCCGTCGTCTCCGAGGTGGCAGAGCGACGCGGCGCGTCCGCGGCGCAGGTGTGTCTCGCGTGGGCCGTCGAGAAGGGGGTCGTCCCCATCCCGAAGGGGTCGGGCGACCACGCCGCGGACAACCTCGCGGCGACCGAGGTGGGACTGGACCGAGCGGACCTCGAGAAGCTAGACGGAATCGAGGAGCGGCGGCGCGTCGTCGACCCGGAGACGGCGCCGTGGAACCGGGCGTAGCCGCTCACCGCTGCCACTCCTCGTCGCCGTCGTTCGGACTGTCGGGCGGCGATTCTCCCCATCCCATCTCGTCTTCGTCCGTCTCGACCAGTTCCTCCGCGATGCCGGCGCGACCGGCGGCGACGAGGACGAGGTAGCCGACGGCCCCGACGGTGAACAGGAGCACCGGGATGACGAACGGGCCGTACGACCCGACGAGCCAATCGAGGAAGCGAGCGACCACCGTCTGGAGCAGCACGGCCATGGCGACGCTTCGAACGCCGCGGAGTTACCGTTTCGGGCTGACGTCGGCGTCCGCTCCGCCCGTCTCGCCCGCGCCGTCCGTCGCCACGCGCCCGTCCCCCTCGGGGTCGGTGCCGCTCGGGTCCGACACCCTCCCGGTCGACTCCACGTCCGCGGCGGCGGTCGTCGTCAGCGTCACGTCGCGCTTCGGGAAGGGAATCTCTATCGCGGCGTCGTTCAGCGCCGCGTACAGCGCGCGGTTCAGTTCGTGCTGGGCGCGGCGGCGGCGGGTGGGCGCGCTCACCCAGCAGAGCAGTTCGTACTCCAAGGCGGAGTCGCCGAACCGGCGGAAGCGCATCCGGGGTTTCGGCGAGTCGAGGACGAGCGACTCGGCCTCGGCCACGTCGACGGCCAGCGCCTCGAAGCCGTCCAACTCGGTGCCGTAAGCGACGGAGAGGGGGACGCGGATGCGTCGGCGTCGCTGCGGGGCGGACTCGTTCGTTATCTTCGCCGCGTTGAGCACGGAGTTCGGCACCGTCACCATCAGTTCGTCGCGGGTGAGAAGCGTCGTCGAGCGGATGCCCACCTTCACGACGGACCCCGAGGTGCCGTCGTCGAGGACGATGAAGTCGCCGAGTTTGTACGTGTCGTCGAAGTACAGCGCGATTCCCCCGAAAAAGTTGGCGACGGTGTCCTTCGCGGCGAAGCCCACCGCGATTCCGGCGACGCCCGCCGCGCCGAGCAGCGGCGTTATCTCGATGTTCCAGACGTACAGTAGCGTGGCCGCGCCGCCGAGGAGGACCACCAGCGTCCAGACGTTCGAGAGGACGGGCGCGAAGTCGAACCGACCGCCCTCCTCGTTCACGCGTTCGACCAGTCGGTTCACCGCGCGGTTGGCCGCGTACGCCCAGACGAGGACGATGACCGACACCGAGGGTTTGCCGAAGAAGGTGTCGAGCGTCGCCGGCGGGAACACCGTCGACGCCCGCACGGACGGCACCTGCGTGAGGAGGAGGACGCCCGCCAGGGCCGCGGTGACGACCAGCGGCGCCCGCAGTTCCGAGAGGACGATGTCGTCGTAGGCGCTGTCGGTGTGGACGACGTAGCGGCGGGCCGTCCGGAGGACGACGAACTCCAAGGCGAGGGCGGCGGCGACCGAAACGAGGAGGAGCGCGGCCGTCGCCTCCACCGCGGAGAGCCCCGCGAACGCGTCCGTGAATGGGCCGAGCATGCCCGAAACAGGACGCGTCCGGAGATAACGGTTTCCCGTACGGTCGTCGGCGCCGACCAATCAGCTTTTGCGGGTTCCCGCGGGAGCGGAGGTATGTACTGGAAGGGCCACTGCGGCGTCTCGCTGCTCGTCTTCGCGCCCGCCGGGTTCGCCCTCGTCCGCCTCGGCCGCCCGGACCTCGCGTTCGTCGCCGGCGCGACGATGCTGTGGCTGACGATGCTGCCGGACGTGGACCACAAGGTGCCGGGCCTGCCGCACCGCGGGCCGACCCACTCGCTTTTCTTCGCCGCCCTCGTCGGCGGCGTCTTCGCCGGCGTCGCCCGCGCGCTGTCGTCCGTCGACGCGGGCCTCGGCGACGCCGGACTCGCCGTCCTCGCGGGCGGGAGCCTGACCGTCTTCGCGTTCTGCCTCGGCTTTCTCACCGTCCTCGCGCACCTGCTCGGCGACGCGCTCACGCCGATGGGCGTGAACTTCCTGTGGCCGCTCTCCGGCCGCCGCGACACCGTCTCGGCGTGGCGCGCGGACAACACGCTCGCCAACTACGCGCTGTTCGGACTGGGCGTGTTCGCCGCCGCGGGCGCACTCTATGCGGCCGTCGCGGTCTGAAAGCGCGCCTCGCCCGCTGTCCGGTTACTCCGAGGACTCGTGGACGGTGACCACCGGCACCGGCGACGTGCGGACCGTCTTCTCGGCGACGCTTCCGAGGAGGATGCGGTCGACGGCGCCCTTGCCCGTCGTCCCCATCACGACGGCGTCGATGTCGTACGACTCGATAGCGTCGAGGATGGCTTCGTGCGGCGACCCGTGCTCGACGTGGCTCTCGACGTCGACGTCGCGGGACTCGGCCGCGAGAACGACGTTCTCGACGGCCTCCTCTGCGGCCTCCTCCTCCTCGGCCCCGGAGAGCGCAGAGCGCACGTCGAGTCCGAGCAGCGAGTCGTCGACGACGCTGAGCACGTGCAGCGTCGCGCCGAGCGACGCCGCCAGGTCGACGGCGTGCTCGGCCGCGTACGTCGCCGTCGAACTCCCGTCCGTCGCCACGAGAACTCGGTCGTAGGGGAACGACAGCGACCGCTCGGTTCCCGTGCGGACCGTGACGACCGGGCGCTCGGAGAGGCGGACGACCTTCTCCGTGACGCTTCCCAGCAACTGCTTCGAGAGCCCCTGCTGTCCCTGCGTGGGCATCACGACGGCGTCGTAGTCGTACTCCTCGGCGTAGTCGACGATGGTGGGGACCACGTCGCCCTGCACCACGTCCGTCGAGTACTCGACGCCCAGCGAGTCGAGCACCCCGCCGGCGTCGTCGACGATGTCGGTCCCCTCCTGTTCGAGGGCGTCGACCACGTCGTTCTCGACGACGGTGACGCTGTCCCTGCTCGTGTCGGCGACGAACAGCAGCGTGACTTCGCCGTCGGTCCGCTGCGCCATCTCGCCCGCGTGGTACAGGACTTCCTCGGAGCCGTCGCTGCCGTCGACCGGCACGAGTATGCGCTCGTACATGATGATTCCACATGCGTGCGACGGAGGTTAATCGCTTTTCCCCGGTCCGACCGGAGATTCGAGGGGGTAACCCCGGCGGGCACAGTACCTATTGACGTTCCCGTCGGACGACGAGCGGGATGGACTTCGACACCTTCCTCGGCGAGGTGGAGAGCCGCGGACAGCTCGCGTCGACCGAGGATGCCCTCAGGGCGACGCGTATCACGTTCGAGGCGCTCGGCCGGCGCGTCGACGCGGAGGACGCAGAACGCCTCGGAGCGCAACTCCCCGGCGAACTCGAACGATTCCTTACGAAGGAGGACGCCGTCGAGCGCTTCGCGTGGGGGGAGTTCGTCGGGCGACTCGTCGAAGCGGGCGACTACGACGAGGGCGCGGGCGGCACCGCCGCCTACCACGCGCGGGTCGTCCTGAGCGTCGTCGACGACGCGACCACCGAGGGAGCGGTCGGGGCCGTCCGCGAACGACTCCCCGCCGAGGAGGACTGGGACGAACTGTTCGCGCTGGTCGACCGAAGCGGGCAGGCGGCCGACGCGGAGTAGTTCCGCGTCCCGACGCCGAGGCCGAGCGAGAGTATAAGGGACGACCGGGATAGTTCCCCGTATGGAACTGGCCGACGACGCGATGACCCGATTCCCGGTGCCCGACTACGAGGACCTCCCCGAGGACCTCAGAGAGCGAATCGACGAGGAGACCGAGCGCGCGGGGTTCACGCCGAACGTCTTCTCGGCGTTCGCGTACAAACCGAGTCACTTCCGCGCGTTCTTCGCCTACCACGACGCCCTCGTTGAGGACTCCGCGCTCGACCGCGAGGAGATAGAGATGATAATCGTCGCCGTCTCGGGCGTCAACCACTGTTACTACTGCAACGTCGCCCACGGCGCCCTCGTCCGCATCTACGCGAAGGACCCGACGCTCGCGGACCAACTCGTCGCCAACTACCGGCAGGCCGACATCTCCGAGCGGCGGATGGCGATGCTCGACGTCGCGGTGAAACTCACCGAGTCGCCGCGCGAGGTGACCGAGGCGGACGTCGAGCGACTGGCCGAGGCGGGCTACTCCGAGGAGGCTATCTGGGACATCGCCTCCGTGACGGCGATGTTCAACCTCTCGAACCGCATGGCGATGTTCGCGGACATGCGACCGAACGAGGAGTTCCACACGCTGGGGCGCGAGACGCGGGAGTAGAGTCGACGGGTCACCCGAGAGCGCTAGAACAGGCCGAAGACGAACCCGAGCCCCATCAGGATGAGAATCGCGGCCGAGACCGTCGGGAAGTGCTGTGCCAGCGATTCGACGCGGTCCTCGTAGCGGTAGTACCCCGCCACGAGCAGCAGCGTCAGCGAGACGATACCGGCGAGGACGGCAAGCGCGTACGCGCTCATCAGTTCCAGACAGTAGCTCGACCCCGTACACAGGAGCAGAATCTCGAACTCCTCCTCGTGGGCGAATCCGAGGACGAACGCGAACCACGCGAGACTCCACAGGGTCGTCCCCGAGGCGTCGCCGTCGAACCCGTGGGAGTGCGAGTGCGAACGTGCGTGGGGGTCCGAGCGACCGCCGACGAACGGAACCGCGGACCGCAGACGCGCGAGAAGGCCTTCCGAATCCCGGCCGTGGCCGTCGTCCGTGTCGTGGTCGTGGTGGTCGTGTCCGTCGTCCGTGTCGTGGTCGTGGTGGTCGTGTCCGTCGTCCGCGTCGTGGTCGTGGTGGTCGTGTCCGTCGTCCGCGTCGTGGTCGTGGCCGTCGTGGTCGTGGCTGCCGTGACCGTGGCCGTGGCCGTGGTCGTCCTCGCCGTCTCCGTGCCCCCCATGGTCGTGCCCGTGGCCGTGTCCGCCGCCCCGGAGTTCGTTCAGACCGAGCAGTATCAACAGAACGCCGGCGACCTGCGATATCCACGGCAGTTGCGTCAGGTCGAAGTAGGATTTCGCCGCGAAGAAGACGAGCACCATGGCGATGCTGCTCACGAGGTGGCCGACGCCGAGAATCGTCCCGGCGGCCGCCCCGGAGAGCCACTTGTTCCGCTTCTCCATCGCGTAGGAGGCGGCGACAGGCCAGCCGTGACCCGGTTCGACGCCGTGGACGATACCGAGTGCGACCGCGCCGCCGAACAGTCCGATTAGGTCACTCGCCATATCCCAAATCCGTCTCTGGCGGGTATAACGGCTGTTAAGACCGGTTCGGTGGATTCGTAATAATCGTTCGCCGGTCGGGATGCGACGATTCTTACGCCTCCTCCGCGGAGGGAGACGCATGCGAACGAGTTTGAACGTCCCCGACGACGTCCTCGCGGAGTTCGACGCGGTGTGGGAAGCCGAGGGCCTCGACTCGCGTTCGCGGGCGATACGCGAGGCGATGCTGGAGTACGTCGAGTCGCACACGCGACTGGAGGAGGCCGAAGGGGACATCGCGGCCGTCGTCGCCTTCGACTACGAACACGAGTCCGTCATCCGCGAGTTGCACACCGTCCAGCACGAGTTCGAGGACATCATCGAGGCGACGAGTCACACGCACCACGGTCACTGGTGCTTCGAGGTGGCGTTCTGCGACGGGCCGGCCGAGGGCGTGCGGCGACTCGTCTACCGCCTGCGCGACTTCGACGCCGTCCGCCGCGTGTCCGTCCTCTCGTTGACTATGTCCGAGGCCTGACACTCAGGAGCGCGAACCGACGGCGGAAGCCTTATCAACTCGGTCGACCACTGTCAACTCGCAATGGCGAAAGGTACGGTTGCGTTCTTTAACGACACCGGCGGTTACGGATTTATCGAAAGCGAAGAGTCGGACGAAGACGTCTTCTTCCATATGGAAGACGTCGGCGGCCCGGACCTCGAAGAGGGCCAGGAAGTCGAGTTCGACATCGAACAGGCGGACAAGGGTCCCCGAGCGACGAATCTTCAGCGCCTGTAAGAACGCAACACGGTAGCGGTACTGCGGTCGGCGGTCACGTCGATTCTCATCACGATTCTCGGTATTTTAACGCGCCCCGAGCGACGGCGCTCCGCCGGGCCGGCGGACGCTCCCGTTCGCCCGACGGTACGACTGCCGACCGTCCCTCACCCCGGTAAGCCGACGGCCGGGATAGATGTCGGTCAATCAGAGAGAACCTACATCCGCGCGCGTTTCCAAGGTCAGGCGGTGGACCAGCTAGATAACCTCGGACGAGCGGGCATCGACGCCCTGCCCGTGGAGGCGGCTATCGTGGACGCCGAGGGGACGATACTGCTGGTGAACGAGCCGTGGCGGGGGTTCGCGGACGAGAACCGCGGCGAACGCCCCGACTACTGGGTCGGCGAAAACTACTTCGACGTCTGCGAGCGAGCTGGTGGCTCCGTCTGCGACGGCGTCGTGGCGGGACTCCGGGCGGTGCTGGACGGCTCCCGGGAGCGGTTCCGGTTCGAGTATCCGTGCCACGGCCCGTCGGAACAGCGCTGGTCCGCGCTCGACGCCGTCCGGTTCCGTCACGGAACGGACCACTACCTGCTCCTCTGTCACTTCGACGTCACCGAGCAGAAGCGGAACGAGTCGCTGGCGGAGGCGCGGTCCGAACAACTGGAGACGCTTCTCGGCATCCTGACTCACGACGTGCGGAACCCGCTGAACGTGATCGAGGGGTACGCCGAACTCCTGGCTACCGAGTCCGACGGCGACAGCGCCGAACTGGACGCGATTCGACGGGCGGCCGCCCGAATCACCGAGATAACCGAGACGGCCCTGGAGTTCGCGCGAACGGGTGCGACGGCGCGGATAGAACCGCTCAGCGTCGGCGAGGTGGCCGCCGAGGCGTGGGACAACGTCGCAACCGGGGATGCGACGCTGGAGGCTCGCCCCCTCCCGAGGGTGCACGGCGACAGGCGACTCCTGTCGCACCTGTTCGAGAACCTGTTTCGGAACGCCGTCGAACACGGGGACGCCGACTGCGCGGTGACCGTCGGTCCGCTTCTCGACGGATTCTACGTGGAGGACGACGGGTCGGGACTTCCGGGAGAGATCCGCGAGAAAGCGCGCCGAGCCGACTTCTCCACGCAGGGCGCCGGCGGCTTGGGGCTGGCCATCGTTCAGTCGGTCGCCCGGCTACACGGCGGAACGCTGCGGATCACCGACGCGTGCGGCGGCGGCGCCCGATTCGAGGTCACGGGGTTCGACATCGCTCCCGGAGACCCCGCGCCCGACGCCGCCGGCGCCTCCGAGTAGCCGTACCGTACCGGAGTCGCTACCGCCGACTGCCGGGTTGGGGGTCGACGTGCGCGGGCGCCATCAGGTCCTCGACGTCGCTGTCGTCCAACCACTCGACCAGTTTCACCAACTGGTCGGTCGCCGCCTCGAACAGTCGTTTCCCCGCCTCGGGCGTCGCGTCCGTCTGGTCGCCGAACGCGCCGTTCTCCGAGTTCTCGACGGCGTCGAAAAAGGTGCGCGCGCCGTGCGTCATGTAGTTCGGCGAGTCGTCGAGGTCGACGAGGCCGCCGTCGCGGGCGTCTTCGAGGCGGTCCTCGCGGACGAGTTCGCCCGCGACGTGCATGATCATCGCCGTCTCCTTCGGGCCGGCGTGGGGGCCGTTGCGCTCGAACACCTCGTCGACGAGGTCCGGGATGGACTCGTCCCACATCCACTCGATGGCGTACATCGTCCCGTCGTCGCGGAGGCGGCGGCCCACCTCGCGGAGGTGCTGGACGTTGCCGCCGTGGGCGTTCACGTAGACGACGCGGTCGATTCCGTGGTACGCGAGGTTGCGCGTCATCGACTCCACGTAGTCGCGGAACTGCGGCGGGTCGACCCACATCGTCCCGTGGAACTGCCGGTGGTGGGGGCTGACGCCGACGTTCACCGTCGGCGCGCAGAGCACCTCCGTCCGGTCTGCCGCCGCCCGCGCGAGCGACTCGGCGATGAGGTGGTCGGTCGCGAGGGGGAGATGCGGGCCGTGCTGTTCGGTCGAACCGAGCGGAATCAACGCGACGGACTCCTCGGCGACGTAGTCCCCGAGTTCGGGCCACGTCTGGTCTGCGACGTACATCTACTCGGAGAGACTGCGAGAAGGGAGAAGAAAGTACGTGAGCCGGCGCGGTTGTCGGGGTTCCGATAGCCGACACCGGCTACCGTCCGAACGTCTCCTCCTCCATCCGCCGCAGTTCGATGCGGCGGATCTTCCCCGAGGACGTCTTCGGCAGTTCGTCGACGAACTCCACCCTCCGGGGATACTTGTACGGCGCCGTCTCCCGCTTCATGAACTCCTGTATTTCCTCGACAAGTTCCTCGGACCCCTCGTAGCCCTCGCCGAGGACGACGTACGCCTTCACCACGTCGCCGCGTTCCTCGTGCGGGGAGGCGACGGCGGCCGCCTCCGCGACAGCGGCGTGGGAGACGAGGGCGTCCTCCACCTCGAACGGGCCGATACGGTACCCCGCCGAGATGATGATGTCGTCGGCGCGGCCCTCGAAGAAGAAGAAGCCGTCCTCGTCGCGCGAGGCCAAATCGCCCGTGCGGTAGTACTCCCCGGAGAACGTCTTTCTGTCGAGGTCGTCGCGCTCGTAGTAGCCGTCGAAGATGCCCGGACAGCCGACGGGGACGGCTATCTCGCCGATTTCGCCCGGTCCGAGTTCCTCTTCGTCGTCGCCGATTATCGTCGTCCCGAGGCCGGGCGTCGGCCGGCCCATGCTCCCCGGTTTGACCTCGACGCCGGGGTAGTTCGTCACGAGCGCCACCGTCTCCGTCTGGCCGTAGCCGTCGCGCGGCGTAACGCCGAACGCCGACTCCAAGGCGTCGATGGGTTCGCGGTTCAGCGGTTCGCCCGCCGAGAGCGCCGCCCGCAGGTCGATGTCGTACCCCGAGAGGTCGACCTGCGAGAACATTCGGTACTGCGTCGGCACGGCGCACAGGCGCGTGACGCCCTCGTCGGCCATCACCGAGAGGAACGCCTCGGGGTCGAAATCGCCGTCGTACAGCAACTGCGTCGCGCCCGTCGTGAGGCCGACGCCGACCGGACTCCAGAACCACTTGGCCCACCCGGTGCCCGTCGTCGCCCACAGCAGTTCCTCCTCTAAGTCCGCCGGTTCCTCGGTTTCGCCGGGCGGCACGACGCCGTCGGCGGTGACCCCCCACCAGTACGGCGCGTTCACCAGTTCGAAACAGCGCATCCATCGGTGGCGGTGCATCACGGGCTTGGGTTGCCCCGTGGTTCCCGACGTGTAGTTGATGGACATCGGGTCCGAGGCGCCGAGTTCCGGGCCGTCGTGCGCCGTCTTCCGCCCCTCGACCAGCGAAGCGAACGTCTCCCAGCCCTCGCCGTCGCCGTCGCTGCTCTCCCCTTCGTTTCCGTCGCCGAGGACGACGAACTGTTCGAGCGGCGTCTCCCCCCGCACCGCGTCCACCATCCCCGTGAGCGACTCGTGGGCGACGACGGTCGACGCCTCGCAGTCGTTCGCGCGGTAGGCGATGTCCTTCGGCTTCAGCATCGACGAACAGGGAACCAAGAGCCCCCCGCGCTTCAACGCGCCCAGTTGTACCGCGAACACGTCGGGGTGCCGCGGAACGAGATGCATCACCCGGTCGCCCTTTTCGACGCCCATCTCGGCCAAGGCGTTCGAAAATCTGTTCGCGTCGTCCCGCAGGTCGGCGTACGTCCGTTCCTCGCGTCGGCCGTCGGCGTCCCGGAAGCGGAGGGCCACCCGGTCGCCGAACGACGCCGCGTGCGACTCGATAACTCCGGGGAGGCTGTATCCCTCCGGTACGTCCCACTCGAACTCGCCGACGGCGTCGTCGTATGACAGTGCCATGGCTTCCCATCGGAAACATAGTGAATAATTATTTGGGTCGGCCGCCGCGCGCCGTCGGGAAGGCGAGCCGTCTCCGAAGGCGGCGCGTAGCTATCTGGTCGGTGGCCGCACGGTGTTCCGACGGCGTCCGGTCGCGTCCGCACCGTCAGCGCATCTCGGAACTCCCGCGACACCTCACTCGACCGATAGTTATGGACGTTTGCCACCGTTTCCGACGTTTTCGAGCGGATTCGGACGGGTTCCTGAGTTCCAGCGAGGCGATGATGTCAGAGATAATTAATTTGAGTCGGCCGACCTTCGGTCATCGCCGAGACGACCCGGCGGTCGACGAGGAGCGCTCAGGCCACCGGAGCCTCGTCGCCGCCGACGGCGCCGGCCGAGTCGCCGCCCGTCTCGCCGCCCTCGCCGCGGAGCGCCAGCGCGAACGCCCCGAGGCCGACGAGGAGGACGAGGAACTGGAGCACGCCGCCCGCGAAGGGAACGAACCCGACGAGGGCCACGAGCAGCAGTCCGACCGCGAGGGCGGCCCAGCGGCTCTCGTACTCGGTGAGCGACAGCAGCCACGTCCCGAGGACGAGGGCGCCGTACACCGAGGTCACCCACAGCACGAGGGCGAACAGGACGAACCCCGCTATCGACAGTGGGATGCCGACGACGGTGAGGAGCGTCAGCACTAGCGCCACGGGGACACCGACCAGGGCGAGGAGACCGACGCCGCCGCTCCTGACCGTCCGCTCCGTCCCGACGTTCGTCACGCGCGCGGCGAACCGGGGCGCGACGAGGAGGAGGACGGCGCCGAGGACGAGGTTGACGAGCAACCAGTAGGCGGCGACGACGCTCTCGGGGAGGACGAACCCGTCGGGGTCACCGACGACGGGCGTCGTCGTCACGAGGTTCTCGTCGCGGGTGACGGTCCCGGCGACGGACGCGCCGTCGGCGACGCCGAACGTCTCGGCGTCGTAGGTGACGCTCCCGCCGACGACGGCGGTGCTCCCGACGAGGAAGCTGTCGGCGCCGACGGTTACGTCGCCGTCGACGGTCCCGGCGAGTCGGACGTCGCCCGCGCCGGCTTCGAGGTTCCCGCCGATGACGGCGGTACTCCCGACCAGAAGCGTTCCGCTCGCCGTCCGTACATCGCCGTCGACGGTTCCGTCTATCGTGACGGACCCGGCGGCGACGCCGACATCGCCGGTGACGCGGCCCGTCTCGGTGACGACGACGTTGCCGGCGAGAGCTTGTACGTCGCCGTCGACGGTGCCGGCGACGACGACGGTGCCCGCCGCGGCTTCGAGCGTTCCGCTGTACGTCTCGCCCTCGGCGACGGTGACGGCCGGGCCGAAGGGGGCTTGCTGCGCCTGCGCGCTCGCGACGCCGACGGCGCTTCCCGTGAAGACGAGCAGCGCGACGACGACGGCGAGCAACCTGGATACCGACGAACTGGACATTAATGGCTCCCGAGCGAACGCTCTCGCAGACCGGTTCACACGGAGTCTCGGCCCCACCGGGCCGGTTCGCTCTCGGTTGGTAGTACGGTGCATCCGACCATAAAGCAGGCGTGAGCACTTGTGGCGTGAGAACCGTGGATGGATTCGTACTCGCGGACCGCGAACGTCTGAGAAAGAATCCGGCCGTCCCCACCGCCTCGCGTGGCTTTTTCCGCGCTGCGGTCGTGCGGGCAGATAGCATGGAGTACACGACACTCGGCGACACCGGGATGGAAGTGTCCAAAATCTGTCTCGGCTGCATGAGCTTCGGGACGAGCGACTGGCGCGAGTGGGTGTTGGACGAGGAGGAGGGCAAGGAGTTGGTCGACCGGGCCATCGAACTCGGTATCAACTTCTTCGACACCGCGAACGTCTACTCGAAGGGGGAAAGCGAGAGAATCCTCGGCGAGGCGCTGGACGAGTACGACCGGGACGAACAGGTGGTCGCGACGAAGGTGTACGGACAGATGGACGACGAGGACCCCAACTCGGGCGGCCTCTCGCGGAAGACCATCGAACAGGAGTTGGACAACTCCTTGGAGAGGCTCGGGATGGACACCGTCGACCTCTACCAGATTCACCGCTGGGACTACGACACCCCCATCGAAGGAACGCTCCGTGCCCTCGACGACGCCGTCCGTCGGGGGAAGGCGCGCTACATCGGCGCCTCCTCGATGTGGGCCCACCAGTTCGCGGACGCGCTTCACACCTCGGAGTCGCTCGGCTTGGAGCGCTTCGCGACGATGCAGAACCACTACAACTTGCAGTACCGGGAGGAAGAGCGAGAGATGCTTCCCCTCTGTCAGAAGGAGGGCGTCGGCGTCATCCCGTGGAGTCCGCTGGCGCGCGGCGTCGCCGCCCGTCCGCACGAGGAGGCGCGGTCGACCGCCCGCGGCGAAACCGACGACTACGCGCGCGAGCATCCGTACCTCGAAGGCGGCGGCGAGGCGGTGAACGAGCGCATCCAAGAACTCGCCGAGGAGAAGGGCGTGAAGATGGCGCAGATAGCGATGGCGTGGCAGTTCGAGAAGGACTGGGTCGACGCGCCCATCGTCGGGACGACGAGCGTCGAACACCTCGAAGACGCCGTCGAGGCCCTCGACATCGACCTCTCCGACTCCGACGTGGAGTACCTCGAAGAGCCGTACGAACCGGTCCGCGTCAGCGGCCACGAGTGAGGTCCCGCGGAGCGGTCCTCCTCAGTCGCCCGCCGACTCGACGAACCCCGACCCGAACCCGCCCGAGGAGAGCCGTTTGACCGCCCGCCCGGCGACGAGGGCGATAGCGACTTCCGAGAGGCCGACGACGGCGAACGCGGCGAGGTAGCCCGCGGCCGAACTGGCGACGCCGCCGACGAGAAAGCCCGCGAGGAAGCCCAGGCTTCCGAAGACGTTGAACCCGCCCAGCGCCGCCCCGCGCTCCTCGGGCGCGGCCACGTCCGTCACGAGCGCCATCGTCGCCGGCGAGACGAGGGCGCCGAAGACGCCGACGAGCACCATCAGACCGACGGCGGCGGCGAGCGACGGCGCGAGGCCGACGGCGACGATGGAGAGGCCAAAGCAGACGGACCCGGCCACGACGGGGACGAACCGGCCCACCCGGTCGGAGAGCATGCCGAAGGGATACTGCAGGAGGGCGAACGGGAAGAAGAAGGCGAACAGCGCCATCCCCGCGAGCGAGGCGTCGAGGCCGAACGTCTCGCGGAAGTAGGCGACGCCGACCAGCGCGAAGAACCCAGCCGTCATGCGGTCGATGAAGCCGAACGCGTACGGGACGGCGAGTTGGGGGCGCGCGCGGAGACGACCGAAGGCGGCGCCGAGGCGGACGCGGACGCCCTCCGGCGTCCGGTCGGGCACCGTGGCGGCGAGGAGGGCGGCGACGGTCAGGAGGGCCGCCGCGCCGTACAGCGGGTACAGCGGGTCGGCGTCGGTGAGGAAGCCGCCGGCGACGGACCCAAGCGCCGCGCCGAAGCCGATTGCGATGCCGGCCGCGCCCATGTTCTGGCCGTTGTCCGAGGAGAGGTCCGCCAGCGCCGTCATCGACAGCGAGAACGCACCGATGGTGGCCGCGCCGCCGACGAGGCGGACGGCGAGGACGGCGGCGAACGGGAGGCCGAGCGACGGGACGGCCGCGAGGACGAGGTAGCCGAGGGCGCCGCCGAGGGCGCCCGCGACGATGAGGGGACGGCGGCGGCCGAGCGAGTCGCTCACCGCGCCCCAGACGCCGGCGAACGTGACGAACGCGGCGTACTCGGCGACGAGAAACAGCGTCCGCGTTGCGGTGGTGCTCTCGACGCCGAACGCCGTCACGAGGTCCGAGAGACCGGGGTAGAGGAGCACCTGAGACACCAGTACCGTCCAGACCGCGAGCGCGAGTCGCCTGCGCTCGGTCTGTCTGTCCATACCGTCGACTCGGCGCGGCGGGGGAAAATCGCGTCGTTCCGGCCGACCCTCACTCGGAGGCGCGCCGGACTCGCTTCAGGTCGTCTATCATCGTTCCCTCGTCGGGTTGGGTGCCCCGGTAGGCGCGTTCGACGTAGCCGTCGCCGTTCACGAGGAGGACGACGCTCGTGTGCGCGAACATGTACGGGTCGTCGCCGTTCGCCTGCTGCTGGAAGAAGACGCCGAACTCGTCGTCGACGATGCGCCGCGCCTCGCTCTCGCCGTCGGGGCGGAGGAAGTGCCAGTTGCCCGCGTCGGTGTCGACGTTCATCTGCTCGGCCTCCTTCCTGAAGGCCGCGGCGTCGTCGCGCGCCGGGTCGAACGATATCGGGTAGAACGACACCTCCTCGGCGTAGCCCTCGTTCACCGAGTGCACCTGCACCTCTCTGAGGGCGCTGATGAGCACCGGACACACCGTCATGCAGTTCGTGAAGAAGAACGTGTGAAAGTGCGGTCCCTCGATGCTCCGTACTGCGACGCTTCCCTCCGAGAGCGCGTACGGAACCGTCACGTCCGGGACGCGTTCGCCCCACGCCGGATACGGCAGGTCCGAACTCTCCAACCCCTCCTCCCGGTCGGGTTCGCCGAGGGCGACGTCCGGGTTCGCGTCGCCGAACCCGGCTATCGACCCGCCGGTACACCCCGCAATCCCCGTCGCGCCCGCGAGTCCCGCGGCGCCGAGGAACGACCGTCGATCCATGTGATTCGGGTAGGCGTTCGGCCCTGAAGAACGGTCCGGTTCGCCGGACGGCGTTCGACCGGTAGTCGAGGACGGGGCGTCCCCGACGGGCGCACCAGAACTCACTTGCCCGCGAGACGCCTAGCCGACCCCATGTTCGAGCGTGGCGCGTCGCGTCGGGAGTTCATGAAGGCCGCCGTCGCCGTCGGCGGCGCGACGGCCCTCGCCGCCTGCACGACGCGCGCCGAGGAGCCGATTCCGACGGGGACCGACGACCCCGCCTCGCTCCCGGCCCGACAGCACGCGTGGAACGACCTGCTCCCGGAGGACGACGCCGGCAACGTCGTCCTCCCGCGCCATCAGGTCCTCCTCTATCTGAACCTCGACGGCCGACCGAACGCCGGCGACCGGGAGACGGTGGAGGCGGCGCTCTCGACGCTGGACCGGGCGTACGAACGGAGCAACGAGGGGCTCGTGTACTCGATAGCCTACTCGCCGCGGTACTTCTCGCGGTACGACGCCTCGCTCCCGGCGGGCGTCGACCTGCCCGAACCGCGGGCGCTCTCGTCGTTCGAGACGCCCGAGTTCGACCGGCAGGACGCCCTCCTCCACCTCGCCTCGGACCGTCCGGACGCCCTCCTCGGCGCCGAGGAGGCGCTGACGGGCGAGGCGGAGACGGTCAACGGCGAATCGGTGGGCGCGACGCTGACGGACGTCTTCTCGGTCGCCGACCGGCGCACCGGATTCGTCGGCGAGGGGATGCCCGCCGAGCGACAGGGCGACTTGGAGGGGATTCCCGACTCGGGCCCGGTTCCCGAGGAGTCGCCGCTGTTCATGGGGTTCAAAGCGGGATTCGCGAAGAACCAAGCGAGCGAGGACTACGTAACCATCGCCGAGGGACCGTTCGCCGGAGCGACGACGAAGACGGTGGCGAACATCCGCCAGCGACTCGACGACTGGTACGGCGAGCAGGACTTCGAGGAGCGCGTGATGGAGATGTTCTCCCCGGATCACGCGGAGCAGAACCTCGTCGAGGGCGTCGGCGAGAACCTCGGGGACGACAGCGGAATCGACGCGATGCTCGACTCCCTCCGCGACGACGCGCGGGAGTTCGGCCGCGTCGGCCACGCGCAGAAGGCGGCGCGCGCGAACCGCGACGACGACGGGAACGTCAAACTGCTCCGCCGGCACTTCGAGTCGACCGACGACGGGGAGGCGAGCCTCCACTTCCCGAGCCTCCAGCGCGGAATATCGGACTTCGAGGCGGTCCGGGAGGCGATGAACGGCGCGGACCTCACCGACGCCCCCACCATCCGACAGCGCGTGAACAACGGTATTTTGGAATATATCTTCGTCCAGCGGCGCGGCAACTTCCTCGTCCCGCCGCGCGACCTGCGAGCGCTGCCGACGCCGGCGGGCGAGACGCCGGGCGTCGAGTAGTTTTACTTCTACGCTCCCCGTGAGCCGCCGTATGCAGGTCCGCCAGATAATGAGTTCGCCCGTGGTGACCGTCGACGTCGGGGCGACTCTCCGCGACGCGGTCGGCGAGATGCTGGACCGCGGCGTCGGCAGCGTCGTCGTCGTCGACGCGGGACCGGTCGGTATCGTCACCCGCACGGACGCCCTCCGAGAGACGCACCGCGGCGACGGGTCGCTCTCGGCCGTTCCGGTCACCCGAGCGATGAACCGCGACCTCGTCACGACGACGGAGAAGGCGAGCGTCACGAGCGCACTGGAGGAGATGAAGCGGCACGAGGTGAAGCGACTGCCCGTCCGCGACGGCGTCGACCTCGTTGGCATCGTCACGGTGACCGACGTCGCCAGACACCAACCGCAGGCGGTCAACGAGGTGCGGCGACACCTCGGAAGCGGCGGCTGGCGAGGGTGAGCGCGCGGTCG
Organism: Halogeometricum sp. S1BR25-6; assembly: GCF_031624495.1. NCBI lineage: Archaea > Methanobacteriati > Methanobacteriota > Halobacteria > Halobacteriales > Haloferacaceae > Halogeometricum > Halogeometricum salsisoli. Next base: position 1,420,514 of record NZ_JAMQOP010000001.1, read on the forward strand.
ACCCGGCAACTCAGACGAGGCCGAGGAAGCGCGCCGAGACGGCCAACTGCCAGAGTCCGGCGAGCACCATCACTGCGCCGGCGACGCGCTGGACCGACCCGACGCGCCCCGAGAGGCCGCCGACGGCGTCGCTGCCGAGTGCGCCGAGGACGGTGACCGCGGCCAGCGGCGCCGCCGCGGCGACGACGTACGCGAGGAGGGCGACGGCCGCCTGCGGGGCCGGGAGCGTTAACGACTGGGTGAGGACGCCGAGGACGACGGGGACGACGCACCCCGCAGCCGCGAGGGCGTAGACGGCGCCGAAGAGGGCGAATCCGCCCGCGGAGGCGCGCCGCGCCGGGAGTCGGAGGTGGAGCGTCGGCGCGCGGTCGAAGACGTAGAGCGCGCCGAAGAGGACGAGGACGGCGCCGACGAGCGGTTCGAAGAGGGCGAGCCGGGAGACGACGGCCGTCCCGGCGGCGAACAGGAGGGCGGTGACGGCGCCGAGTGCCGAGAGCGCGCCGGCGGCGGCGGCGGCACCGCGGACGGCGGCGCCGCGCAGGTCCGCGTCCTCGCGGCCGACGTAGTAGCCGACGTAGCCGGGGAGTAGGGGATACGCGCAGGGGGCGAGAAAGGTGGCGGCGCCCGCGGAGACGGCGAAGGCGACGGTGCCGGCGAAGGGGGCGGCCGTCACCTCACAGCACCGCCCGAATCTCCTCGCGCAGAGCCGACTCGGCGGCGAGTCCGCGGTGCGTCCACGTCACGGTCCCGTCGGCGTCGGCCACGGCGAGGAAGGGGAGGCCGCCGGCCCCCAACTCGCGCATCAGGTCGCTCTCGGGGTCGTGGCCGACGGTCCACGCGCCGTCGTGGTCGACCCACCACTCGCGCACGTCGGCCGCCGAGAGGCCGCCGCCGAACCGCTCGTTCGTCACGGAGACGAACGCGACTCGGTCGCCGAACTCCTCGTGTAGCGCCGTCAGCGACTCCATCTGCTCGGAGCAGGGGGCACACCACGTGGCGAACAGGTCGAGCACCGTCGGAGTGTCCGGGACGGGGAGCGACCGCTCTCCGGCCGTCGACCCCGGCGCGTCGAGCGTTCGAACGGTCAGCGGGAGTCCGTCGTCGAGTCCGATCCCGTTCAGGGCGACGTACCCCGCGCCGCCGACGACGCCGAGGCCGCCGAGACCCGCGAGGAGTTCGCGTCGTCTCACGGTCCTCCCTACGACTTCGAGGCGGACTTCAGGTGTCCGTCGATGGTTCGCTTCACCGTCTCCCAACTGGGGTCGGCCGCCGTCTCGCCGTTGACGACGATGGTCGGCGTCGACTGGTACCCCTTGTCGACGGCGCGCTGTCGGTCGCTCTCGACGACCGGCCGGTAGGCCTCCTGGTCGACGGACGCGGCGACTTCGCAGCCGTCGACGTCGAACTCGCTCGCCGCGTCGTGGACGACGGAGAAGCCGTCGCTCGTCAGGTCGCTCTGCCGCTCGAAGAGGGTCTTGCCGTACTCGAAGAACGCCTCCGCGTCCGCGCGGTCCTGCACGGCGCGGGCGGCGATGGCGCCGCCCCACGACCACTGCTCGTTCACCGGGAGCGGGAAGTCGAAGAAACGGTAGCGGACGTCGCCGCCGTCGATGTAGTTCTCCCGTATCTTCGGGAACACGTTCAGGCTGTAGGTGGCGCAGTGGGGGCAGGCGTAGTCCTCGTAGGCGTCGACGGTGACCGGGGCGTCGTCGGGTCCGAGCGACGGACGGGGGAGGGAGCCCACCTGGTCGAGTTGACCGACGTCGCAGGAGAGGTCGGCCATCCCGGCGGTCCCGCTCCCGCCGAGACAGCCGGCGGTGGCGGCGACGGCGCCGCCGGCGGCGGCGAGGTACGCTCGTCGGGTCGTTCGCATAGTCGCGTTGAGGGAGTCTGGCTATTTATGCTCACCGTGAACCGGAAGCCGTCACAGAGGCGAACCAGGCGCGCGTCGTCGCGATTCGGCCGCGGCCGCGGACCGTTGACTCAGCCGTCGGCGGGGCCGTGAAGCGCCGGGAACGTCGCCCCGCAGTCGTCACAGGTCAGCGTCTCCTCGGTCAGGTCCGTCCGGTCGCCGTCGCCCTCGCCCGGTTCGGTCGTGACGAAGCGGTTTCCGTCCGGAAGGGAGAGATACGTCGACGCGCCGCAGGCGGGACAGGGAACGCTCACGAGAGGCATCGTGACGGGACGACGGGTCGGAGCGACAAAAGACTGGGCCGGCGGTTCTCGGTCGGCCGCGAACCCGAAGGCGGCGGCCGCCTCGGGGAGCGCCGTCCGGCGTCCCGCGTCAGGGTGCCGCCCGGTCGCGCCACGCGAGGAGGTCCGCGCGGTCCCGCGTGTCGGCGGGCAGGTCGTCGAAGGGGAACCACCGGGCGGCGGATATCTCGCCGTCGGGGTCGCACACGCTCGGTGTCGCCCCCTCGGCGGTGGCGGCGAACACCGGGAGGACGCCCCACGTCTCGCAGTCCGAACAGCGGATGTCGACGCGTTCCGCGACCGCGAGACCGCGGTAGTCGGCCGCGATACCGGCCTCCTCGCGGAGTTCGCGGACTGCCGCCTCGCGGTACGTCTCGCCCTCGCGCACCTCGCCGCCGGGGAGGACCCACAGGTCCGCGCCCTCGTGGCGGACGAGGAGCACGTCGCCGCCGTTGGAGACGATGGTCTGGGCGCCGTACGGCGCCCCCGTTCGTTTCACGCGACGCGCCAGCGTCCGGAACCGCCGTCGGGAGACGCGGTGCGCACAGCGGTCGTCGAGGTAGCCCGAGTACCGTTCGCGGAGCCGCTGGTACGCCCGTTCGGCGCGCTGACTCGCCTCCTCGGCCAGGAACCAGAGGTCGTTTACGACCATCGCTCGCGGTCGGCGGAGCGGGTCGGTCGCGCGTCGGGTCGACTCATGGACCGTCGTTCGCGCGCGCGGCTAAAGACGCCTTCGGCACCGCGAACGCCGCCGTCGCGGCGAACCAGTCGACTTTTCACCTCCGCGGTCCGCATCCGAGACATGGAATTCGACGAAGGCGACGCCGTCGTTCTGCACGACAAGCACAGCGAGTTCGACGGACAGGTCGGCAAGATCACGCAGGTCGTAGAGACGATGTTCGGCGACGAGACGTACGTCGTCAGCTTCGACGAGGGGCAGGAGGTCGGCATTTCGTCCGACCAACTCGACGAGGCCGACGAGGAGGAGGCCGACGTCGACGCCGACGCGGAATAGGACGGACTTTTTCCGCCGGGACGCGAAGAGCGGACGAAGATGGCTCGCGTCCCTTTCCACTACGTCGACCTGCGAACCTTCTGCTACGAGACCGAAGACGACAAGCGCGTCGAGGCGGCGCTCCGAAATTTCCTCCCCGACGAGTTCGAGGTCGAACGCACCGAGAACGCCGGCCACCACGGCGACCGTATCATCGTCCTCTCCGCGCGCGTCGAACGCGCCGACGAGGTCCGACACGTCCTCTCGGCGCTGTCGGAACTGTCGACGTTCGACCAACTCCTCGAAGAACTCGACCAGCGCGTGACGGAGAACTGCGAACTCTTCCTTCGGTTGGACAAACAGGCCGCGTTCGGCGGCGACGCTCGCCTCGGCGACGGTATCACCTTCCGCGCGAAGGTGGAGGCCTACCCCGCGAAGAAGGAGGCCGCCGTCGAGAACGCACGGGAGGCGCTGTTGCAGGCGGCGGAGATGAACGAGAGCGACGAGGAGTAGCGTCGCTTCCCCTCGCCCGTCACTCGTTGTCGGTCGCTTGGCTCACTCGTCTTTCCACTTGATGGAACAGCCCTGCGAGGGCGTCTCGTCCAGCGGAATCTCCTCGCCCGCGATGACGGCTTCGACGGCCGTCCGCATCTCGTAGTCGGTCACCTCGTCGTCGGGACTCATCGCGTCGTCGATGCGCGAGTGGAACGCCAGTCGGAACTCGCCGCCTTCGCGTTCGAAGAGGAACGGGTCCGGCGTGCACACCGCGCCGTACTCGCGGGCCGTCTCCTGGGACTCGTCGCGGAGGTACGCCGTGTACTCGATGGTCCCGTCCTCGACCAACTCCTCCATTCGTCCGAGAGAGTCGTCGGGGTACTCCTCGGCGTCGTTGGGGTTGACGCCCACGACGGCGAGTTCGTCGTACGAGCGCGCGAGGTAGTTCAGTTCGTCGAACTTCGCCTTCGCGTAGGGGCAGTGGTTGCAGGTGAACACGACGAGCAGCGCCTCGCGGTCCTCGAAGGAGTCGAGCGAGTACGTCTCGCCGTCGGCGCCCGGGAGCGAGAAGTCGGGCGCGGCGTCGCCGCGCGACAGTTTCGAGTCGGATTCCTTCAGTACCATCTCGGCCGAGCGTACGACGGCGAGGCGGAAAGACGTTACTCGACCGAAACCAGGTAGACGGCCACGACGGCCAAGGCGATGCCCAGCCCCTTCCGCGCGGTGAACGACTCGTTCAGGAAGACGATGCCGACCAGCGAACTGAGCGCGAGGAACATCCCGAAGATGGGGGCGACGACGCTCACCGGTCCCATCGACAGCGCGCGGTAGTACGAGAGGATGCCGACGGTGAGACAGAGGCCGGCGGCGAGGACGAACTTCGTCTTCGGGTGCGTCACGTAGGAGAGGGCGTCCGCGTCGGTGTAGACGACGACGCCCGCCGTCACGACGACGAGCACGGTGTTGGCTATCAGGGCGGCGACGTTGCTCGGAATCCTCGGCGTCCCCGTCGTCGCGACGCTCATCAACGGCGCGACGAACGCGTACGCGCCCAACGCGAGGAGGGCCCACGGGAGATAGTTCATCGTCGTTGGTTCCGGCCGTCCGCTGTTGACGGTTTCGACCCGCGGTCGCCGTCAGAGCGCCGGCGCGCCGCCCCCGTCCGGACGCACCGCCCCCGCCCGGACGTTCGAGCGGTTCTCGGTCCCGGGTTCCAGGGGGGTGCGCTGACTCGCCACGAACTCGACGACGACCGTCGGCTCACGGTCGCTCTGGGCCACTATCTGCCTCCTGAGTCGCTCGCTCAGCTTCGGGTAGCTCTCGTCTGTCGGACGGCGGACGGTGACCGTCACCTGCTGCGATTCCGCGAACCGGGGGCCCGGGTTGAACCCGACCTGTACCCCTACGAGTTCGAGCCTGTCATAGCGCTCCTGCGAGAGCGCCTGCTCGACGGCGACGTTCGCCGAGTGATTGAACGAGACGTGCGTCCACACGGCGCCCCCGGCGGTAACGAACACCACGAGGAGGACGACGGCGACGGCGAACGAGGGGGCGTACTGCCGTATCGAGACGTTCGACAGCGGACTGCTCGAGTCCCACTCGGTCGGTCGGTAGCCGAGGTACCAGAAGACGGCGACGCCGGAGACGTGTATCGACGCGGCGTTCACGGCGAGGAGCACGAGCGCCCCGAGCGCGATGGTGGGCTCCGACCAGATCACTCCGACGGACACCGCCGCGGCGGCGGGAATGAGGGCGGCGGCGATCATCACGCCCACGAGCGCCGCGGAGATGCCGGTGGCGATACTGACCGCGCCCGCCGCCCCGGCGCAGACCCCGATGACGAGCGACAACAGCCCCGGGGAGATACGCTGTGCGATCTGTGCGGTCGTCGAAGGGCGCAGCGAAGGCGGGAGCAGGACGCCGGTCCTGAGGGCGTAGCCGAAGGCGATGGACCCCAGTATCGCCATCCCCAGCCCGAGCAACTGCGTTCTGAACCCCTTGATTATCATGTCCCGATCCGCGAGGACGGTGCCGAGGCTCGCGGTCAGCGCCGACCCCACCAGCGGCGCGATGACCATGGACCCGACGACCAGCGCCGGCGCGTCGAGGAGCAGACCCGCCGTCGCGACGATGGCGCTCAGACACGTCAGCAGGTAGTACGTGAAGGCGTCCGGCAGGAGACCGAGCACCTGCGAGCGGAGTTCCTCGACGGCGATGCTGCTGTCCTCCTCCTCGCCGACCACGAACCGGTCTTCGACCTCCCCCATGTTCTCCGAGAGCGCCGAGGTGGCTTCCGCGGCGACGGTGTACGCGTGTTCGTCGTGTCCCGCCTCGTCGAACCGCGCGAGGACGACTTCGAGCGCCTGTTCGGGTACCGGAAACTCGACGACGAGTAGGTCCCCGCGACCGCTGGACTCTTCGTAGATAACGTAGTCGATGTTCTCGTCTTCGAGCACGGCCACGACGTTCTCGCGGTCGTCCTCGTGGATGAGAGTCCGAATTAACCTCACTCCGTAAAACTTCGAGCGAGGCACGGATAAGGCGTCTTGCCGCCGAAATGACGGGTTCGAGCGCTAACACGCCCGCCACCCTCGAAAAGACGCAAACGTTGCTTTTATTCCGAAACGAGTACCAGATATTCACCCCAGATACGCGATGAGAGACATGATTTAACTTGTATGACGGCATAAGTCCCTCTATGTCGCAATCACGGACGCCATCCGAGATAGCGTACACGTGGGAGGACCCGAATCGCTGTCCATTCTGTCGGACTGAACTCGAAAACCCCGGCGCCGGTTTCCTCGCCCACTTAGAAGAGAGCCCGGTCTGCGAACGCGGGTTCGAGACGTGGCGGACCAGCGTCGCCGACGACATGCGCGGCGAGTGGTCCGGATAGGGGGGGCGGGCGAAGACGGAGACGGAGACGAAGAGGAACGCGGCGCCGTTCAACCGACCCAGACGTCGGCGAAGGCGTCGAAGAAGTCGTCGCCGGTGTTCACGAGGACGTGGTCCGCGCGGAGCGTCTCGGCCCGGTCGGCGACGGTGTCGACGTGCGCTTCGAGGCGGCGGCGGTACTGCTGGGCCAGGGACCCGCCGAAGTACGACCGCCGGGACTCCTCGGATTCGGGGTCCTCGAAGATGGTGTCGCCCGAGACGCTCGGGTCGAGTTCGTCGGGCGCGAGCGTCTGGAGCAACAGCACGTCGTTGTCCCCGAGTGCGGCCACGGCGGCCTCCACCTCCTCGGGGTCGACGAGGAAGTCGCTGACGACGACGACGAGCGACCGCGAGCGGATACTGCTCTCGTACTCCTCCAACGAGGCGACCAGGTCGGCCTCGTCGCGCAGTTCCGTCTCGTTCAGCAGGTCGACGACGCGGAGCAGGTCGCCGCGACTCGACCGTCCGGTGTCGAGGCGGAGCGGTCGGTCGCGGAACGTCGAGAACTGGAAGTCGTTGTTCTCCTCGACGGTGAGGTAGGCGAACCCGAGGCCGAGTTTCGCGCCGAACTCGAACTTGTGGGCGTCGCCCTCGCCGTAGTCCATCGACGCCGAGGTGTCGACGAGGACGTGGACGGTGAGATTCCGCTCCTCTTCGAACTGCTTGACGTAGTACTCCTCGGTGCGGGCGTACACCCGCCAGTCGATGAGTCGGGTGTCGTCGCCGGGGGCGTACCGCCGGTAGTCGCTGAACGTCAGTCCCTCGCCGACGCTCGGGGACTCCTGGTCGCCCTGCTGGAGGTCCTCGGAGACGCGCTTCAGCGAGGCGTCGAACCGCGCGAGTTCGGCGAAAAAGCCCGGGTCGATGGTCATCGGACTACACCTCGGTGACGAGTCGCTTCACCACGTCGTCCGGCGTCGTCCCCTCGCGTTCGGCGCGGAAATCGAGCAGCACGCGGTGTCGGAGGATGGGCGGGGCCATGTCCGCGACGTCCTCCCAACTCACGTGCGACCGGCCGGCGAGGAACGCGCGCGCCTTCGCCGCGAGGACGAGACCCATGCTCGCGCGGGGACTCGCGCCGTACTCTATCATCTCCTCCTCGCGCGTCGAACGGACGAGTCTGACCGTGCGCTGTCGGATGTCGTTGGCGATGGGCATCTCGCGGACGAACCGCTGGGCCCCCTGCAACTGCTCGCGCGAGAGGACGCGTTCGACCGTCGGGTCGGGGGCGCCGCCCGTGTAGCGGGTGACGATGTCGTTCTCCTCGGCCTCGGAGGGGTAGTCGACGAGTATCTTCATCAGGAAGCGGTCGGTCTGCGCCTCCGGCAGCGGATAGGTGCCCCCCTGGTCGATGGGGTTCTGCGTCGCGAGGATGAAGAACGGTCGGGGGAGGTCGTACGTCTCGCCCGCCGCCGTCACCTGCCGTTCCTGCATCGCCTCCAACAACGCCGCCTGCGTCTTCGGCGTCGCGCGGTTTATCTCGTCGGCGAGGACGATGTTGGCGAACACCGGTCCCTTCTCGAAGACGAACTCCCGCCCCTGCGCGGATTCGCGGATGATTTCGGTGCCCGTGATGTCCGAGGGCATCAGGTCCGGCGTGTTCTGGATGCGCGAGAAGGAGAGGTCCGTCACCTCCGCGACGGTGCGGACGAGCGTCGTCTTCCCGAGGCCGGGGTTCGACTCTAGGAGGGCGTTGCCGTCGCAGAGGATGCAGACGAGCAGTCGCTCGACCACGTCGGCCTGGCCGACGATTCGCTTGCCTATCTCGCTACGGACGCGGGTCAGTCGCTCCTGTACTCGGTCGATGTCGTCTACTGGCATTGTCGTGCTGGCATGGATTCCTCAGATCAGCTATCGTCGTCGTCCGCTTCGTCGCTGTCGCGTATCCGCAGGTTGTACTCCCGGATGAGTTCGGCGTCCTCGATGTTCTCCGAGGGGGCGTAGCCCGCGTCCTGCCCCTCGACGGCGGCGTCGGCGAACCCGCCGTCGTCGTACGAGGAGGGCGGCGACACCGACCCGCCCTCGCCCTCCCCCTCGTCGGAGCCTTGAACGGAGGCGTTGATGCTCTCGTCGCCCGCCGAGACGTTCTCGGCGTCGCCGAGTATCTCGTCGCCGTCCTGCAGTTCGTCCTCGGCCTCGGTCCGCGGCGGCCGTTCGCCGGGCACCTCGTCGTCCTCGTCGTCGCCGAAGTCGCTCAGGTCGAGGTCGACCACGGCGACTTGGATGCTGGCGAGGCTGACGAGGACGATGAGGAGCGTCGTCACGACGACGCGGCGCGTCCCCACGAGTTCGAAGCTGGACGTCCCGCGCAGGTCGACGAGGACGCGCTCGTAGAGTCGGCGCGCCATCTCGGTGTTCGCGCCGTCCTCGACGCTGTCGCGGGCGGTTCGGAGCGCCTCGGCGACGCTCGGGTTGCCCGCCTCGAACTGCTCGACCAGCGGTCGCCGCGTCCGGAGCAGGTACTCGCCGACGAACGCGACGCCGCCGAGGAGGAGGCCGACGACCGAGGCGGTGTGAATCGTGTTCGGAACGACCCCGCCCGCGCCCGCGAGGAACCCCGGAAGGCCGACGGCGTCGCCGAGGGCGGCCGGGCGGAACAGTCGGAGGAGAACGTTCGTCACGAGAGCGACGAGGCCGGCGTCGAGGAGAGCGTGGAGGAACGCGACCTTCCGCGCCTCCTCGCGGACCTCGGAGAGCGCCGCGCGCATTCGCGAGGCGGTGTCGTCCCCGGCGGCCGGTCCGCCGACGTCGGCGTCATCGCCCTCGTGGCCGCCGTCGCCGCTCGACTCGGTCGCGTCGAGACCCGGTCCGAACCCCGAGTCGGCGTCGAACTCGCGGCCGTCACTGGGGTCTCGGTCGCGGTTGTCGTCGCCGCTCATCAGGGACACTCCGCCGGTCTGTCGTCCGCGCTCGTGTTCCACTGGTCGCAGACCGCTTCGAGGTCGTCCTCGAACTCGTTGCGCTCGGCCCGCAGGTCGTCGGCCTCCTCCTGCAGTTGCTCGTTCCGAGCTTCGAGGTCCTCCACCTCGTCGGTCAGTTCGCGGTTCTCCACTTCGAGCGCGTTCGTCTGCTCTTCGAGGTCGTCTATCTCCGCCTGCGCCTCTTCGAGGTTGCCGCGGACGATTCCGAGCTGTTCGGTCCGCTCTTCGAGCGAGGACTCCGTGTCCGCCAGCTTCCGTTGGGTCTGATTCAGGAGCCGTTCGGTCCGCTGGAGTTCCGTAGAGACCTGCCCCACGTCGCCCTCGGAGCGCTCGACGCTCTGGTTCAGGTCGGCGACGCGCTCCCGTAGCGACCGGAGCTCCTCGCGCGTCTCAGTCAGCTCCTGCCGGAGCTCCTGGTTCCGCTCTCTCAGCTGTTCGTTCTGCGCCTCCAAATCGCCCGCCGACGACTGATAGACGACCGTCGCGCCCACCGTTCCGGTGAGGAGGAGGGCGACGACGGCGACGAGGGCGAGGTTGATGGGGCGGCCGATGAAGCTCATGTCAGACCTCCTTCACCCGCGCTACTGCTCCGACGGACTTGAACCCGCCGATAGATGACGTCGAGGCTGAACAGCGCCAACGCGAGCGCCATCGCCAGCCACGTCCAGTCGGTGCGGACCGAGCGCACCCGCCGGGACTCCTCGCGCGTGAACTCGGCTATCTCGGCGGCCTGCGTCGCGGAGAACTCCCGGCCGCCGGTCGCCTCCACCAGCGTCTCCAGCGCCGGGTCGGGGCCGAAGGCGGCGTACTCCTCCCGGTAGTTCGCCGCGTAGGCTGCGTCGAGCACCTCGTGGTAGCCCGCCTCGTCGGGCGTCGCCGTCGCGCGGTACGTCTCCTCGCCCACCTGCCGGAACGAGACGTCCGCGGCGGCCGGTCGCTCGCCTCCGCGATATGTCACCGTTGTCGGCGACCCGACGCGCGTGTCCGCGATACCGACGACACCCGTCTCCTTCCGTTCGGGGTCGCCGATGACGTAGTTCGTCGACTTCGTCAACAGCAGCGAGTCGGGCCGGGAGAGCAGACCGTCGAGGCTGCCGTCGGCGGCGTACGTGGTGATGGTGCCCACGCGGCCCAGTCCGTAGCGCCACGTGGCGACGGCGGGCGTCCCGTCGTCGCTGGCGACGAGGAAGTTCGCCCCCCGCCGGATGGAGACGTCGTTCGTCGACCCCGGGTTCGCGGTCAGTTCGACGCCCGAGGTGACGAAGTTGTTCGGGTCAACGATGACCAGTCCCTCGCCCTCGTAGGACTGCGCGCCGCCGAACAGGATGTTGAGCCGGTTCGTCTGCGTCGCGCGGAAGTAGCTGCCGCCGGAGGCCTGCGCGATGGAGCGGAGGGTGTTCTCGTTGACGCGCTGGCCGGCGCCGATGGTGATGACGCGCTGGCCCTCGGCGCGGAGCTGACTCGCGTAGCTGACGGCCGCGTCGGGTCTGTCCTGCCCGTCGCTGATGAGGATTATCGTTCCGGGGTCGTCGCCGAGCATCTCGCCCGCGCCGCGCAGTCCGACCGCGATGTCCGTCGCCCCTCCGGCCTGCAGGCGGCGGACCCGGTCGGAGAGTTCCTCGCGGTTCGGTCCGAGCGGTTGGAGGTCGGCGACGCTGTAGGCGCGGTAGTTGAACCCGACGATGCCCACGTCGTTCTGGTCGCCGAGTTGTTCGAGCGCCGACAGCGCCACGGCCTTCTGCACGCGCATGCCGCTGTCCGCGCTCCCGGAGACGTCGACGGCGAGGACGAGGTTCGTCGACTGGCCCGCCCCCTCGCCGGTGGTGACCGGCAGCATCGACGCCAGCGAGGAACCCTCGTAGCCGCCGTTCTCGAAGGAGTTCGGCCCGCCGACGGTGAGCAGCCCGTTGCCGTCGATGACGAACTCTTGGAGCGCATCGACGTCGCCCACCTGCGAGGCGGGCATGTCCTGCATCACGACGGCGTAGTACGGCGAGAGGTCGGAGGGCACCTCCCGAGCCGTCTTGACGTCGTACACCTGTTCGAGGTAATCCTCGAACGGGTAGGAGCGCTGCGAGACGTAGAGTATCTGCGGCCGCTCGACGGCTCGGACCGTCTTGTAGAACACGTCGTTCTCCTCGAACTCGTCGTCGCTCTCGACGCGCGCGGTGACGCGGTGGGTCCCCGTCTCCTCGAACGTGTAGGAGAACTCGCGGGCGTCGGAGGCGTTTGCCACCGTCTCCTCCAGCACCCGTTCGCCGTCGACTTCGACGGTCACCGTCGCCGGCGAGTCCACCTCGACGCCGCCGACGCTGACGAGGAAGGCGCTCTCGACGCCGACGCTGGTCTTCGAGGGACCGTTGAGCGTGACGTACCGCTCCGTTTCGGCCGGTTCGGGCGAGACGACGGAGACGCTGGCGTTCAACGAGCGGGCGAGTTCGCTCGTCTCCTGTAGCGACCGACCCTCCGTCACCCGGCCGTCGGAGACGACGACGACGCTCCCGTTCTCTTCGAGGTTCGCCGCGATTCCTTCGCCGACGGGCGAGGAGTCGTCGTTGGCGATGGTCGTCGTCGTCACCGGCAGTCCGGTGTCCTCGATGGCCGTCGCCAACTGGTCGGCCCGTTGCGGCGAGACGTTCGTGCTGTCCGAGCGGTCCACGAGGAGGTTCACGCGCGGGTCGCCGAGCGTCTCCGTCGACTGGACCGTATACGGTCCCGCCGCGCCGAGGACGACGAGGACGACGGTGAGGACGCGGGCGGCGAAGAACAGCCGTCGACTCCGCTCGGAGGCGGTGCCGCGGGCGTTGAACCAGATGAGCGCCCAGAGGACGGCGACGGCGCCGACACCGGCGAGGAGGAACCGGGGCCGTTCGAGTCCGAGCGTCAGGCCCCCCAGTTCGACGCCGATCATCAGAGGTCCCCCCGTCGCCGCAGGTAGGCGACTTCGAGGACGACGCCCCCCAAGACGGCGAGGGCGACCCACTCGGTCAGCGGGTCGGGGACGGTTCGCTCCTCCTCGCGCACCGGCACGCTGCCGTTGCCCGCCGCATCGAGGTCACTCGCGGCAACCGAGGACTCCGACTCGCTCAGGAGCGACGCGCTGTAGCGGGTCCCGCCCGCCTCGTAGAAGCCCGCCTCGTCGAGGGGGACGGAGGCGCCGGTGACGGTCCCCGACGGCGTCTCGACGGTCGTCTCGTTGCCGAACGAGAGCCGTCCGCCCGTCTCGGCGTTCAGTTCGGTCAGCGGCGGCCGCCCGGCGAGTTCGTATATCGCGCGCTTCCAGAACACGGGGTACTGGTAGTCGTACTTGAACGCCGACTCCGCCTCGATGTAGCCGTAGTAGAGAATGCGGCCGTTTCCGCGCTGGGCGGTGGCGATGAGCGGCGACCCGTCGGCCGTCGACACCAGCGCGCGCCCCTCGCGGAGGCTCCCCGTCAGGTACACCTCCGGCGGCGGGAAGTCGATGTCGCGCGTCAGTTCGGCCTCGGCGGGCGTTCGCAGCGTCGGGTTCGTCCCCGTCCCGTTCGGTTCGAGGAGGAGCAGGTCGCCGTAACTGTCCGGCATCGGCTCCTGCGCCTGTATCGCGACGCCGCCGCCGCGTTCGAGCGTCTCGCGGCCCTCTTCGATGTTCGTCTGGAGCAGTCGACCGCCGTCCACGTTCGAGTAGACGATGGCGTCGTACTCCTCCGTTACCGAGGTGGGCGGTTCCTTCACCGTCACCTCGACGCTGTCGACGACCGACAGCGCCGTCGTGAGATAGCGGTTCTCGTCGTTCGTCAGGACGAGCACGTCGACGACGGCGTCGGAGGGGGCGGCGACGTACGAAGCGTCGTCGGCGGCGAAGTCGTCGCCCGGCGAGAGCCGTGCGGTGCCGCCGCCGGCGGGAATCCCGAGCGTCACCGTGCGGACGTCGCCCGGCCCGAGCGACAGCGACTTCCGCTCCCCGCCGAGCGAGACCGACCGCGTGACCGACGCCTCGCCGTAGTTCTTCAGCGACAGCGTCACCTCGTCGCCGGAGAACGACCGCTCGACGATGCCGACGTTGCTCGCGCCGCCGTCGGCGAACTGCCGGAGTTCGACCGAGAGGCCGCGGGCGCGGGCGACGCGGACGGCGTCCTCCCAGGCGCTCTCGTCGGCGAAGTCGCTCACGACGACGATGCGGGAACCGTCGCCGGCGATGGACGCCGCCGTCGAGATGGCCGAGCGGAGGTCGCCCGGAGCGGTCGTGGCCGAGAGTTCCGACAGGACCGACCGCGCCTCGTCGGGGGCGCCGCCCCGGAGGGCGACGGTCGGGTCCGACCCGGCGAGGACGACGGACGTGGTGCCGGTGACGGCCTCGTCCGCGCCGCCGACGGCGCGGGCGAACCGCGTCTGGCCGCCCGACTCGACGGTCATGCTGGCGCTGGTGTCGACGACGAGCACCGTCTCCTCAACCGTCGAGGACTCCGAGACGGGGACGTACGGCGAGGCCAGCGCCGTCGCGAACAGCAGGATGGCGAGCAGTTGTAAGAGCAACAGCGTGCTGCGCTTGAGCCGTTCGAAGAGCGGGTGGGAGGTGACGTCGCGTCGGTCTTCGGAGAGAAAGCGGTAGGTCGGCAGGCGGACGCGCCTCGGGTCCGGCCGGACGAGATACAGGATGAGTATCGGAATCACCACTAAGAGGGCGGCGAATCCGAGTGGAGTGAGAAAGGCGTCGGAGAGGGCCATCGACAGAGAAGGTGTTCGCACTCCTAATGGGTCTTTTCCAATGTCACGACGGCGCACGGAACTTTCACTGACGGCGACTCGTCGCCCCCGAACCGCGCGCCGACGCCGAACTTATCGGTGGGCCGCGCCAGAGACGCGACATGGTGAAGCGAGTCTCCGCGTCGGACCTGCCCGACGCGCCGAACCCGACGAGTCGAAAGAAGGAGGTAGACGAGGCGGTGGGCGCGTCGGCGTTCGGATTCAACGTCTACGAGGTGCGGCCGGGAGAGCGAGTGCCGTGGGGGTATCACTCCCACCCCGACCACGAGGAACTGTTCTACGTCGTCTCCGGCGAGATCGTCGTCGACACCGAGGACGGTCCGGTCCGCGCGGCGGCGGGCGACGCCGTCTTCGTCGAACCCGGCGAGAAGAACCGCGCGCGCAACGACGGCGAGGAGGTGGCGGAAGTCATCGCTGTCGGCGCGCCGAAGGAAGGAGACGGAGCGGTCATCGAGGAGGAGTGCCCGCACTGCGGCGCGGTGACCGACCGGACGTACGAGTCCGTCGAATCCGACGGCGGGGCGGTGTACGTGCTCTCCTGTGCGGCCTGCGGGGCGGAGACGGACCGGTTCGGCGCCGGACCCGGCGACGGCGGAGAGGCGGCGTAGTCGTCGGGCCGGTCGCTCCGCCCGCGCGCGACGTTCATCGTCGTCGGGCGCCTCTCTCCTCCCGTGACCGACGACTCGACGCCCGACGCCCGCCGCGACAGACCGGAGACAGAGGAGAGTTACGGCGTCCCCGACTCCGAAGAGGGGTTGCTCCCGTGGTCGTTCGTGACCCAGCGACTGGCCGCCGACCGGACGTTCTGGGTGTCGACGACGCTTCCTGACGGGCGGCCGCACGCCCGTCCGGTCTGGGGCGTCCGGGTCGACGACCGACTGCACTGCGGCGGCGGCGCGGGGACGCGGTGGGTGCGGAACGCCTCGCGCGACCCGCGCGTGGTCGTCCACCGCGAGAGCGGCGAGGAGGTGGTGGTTCTCGACGGCATCGCGGAGCGACTGGACGGGGACGCCGACCCGGACAGACTGGAGCGAATCGACGACGCCTACGAGGCGAAGTACGGCGTCCGCCACGGGACGCCCGTGTTCTCGATTCGGCCGACGCGGGTGCTGGCGTGGTCCGACTACCCGACGGACGCGACGCGGTGGACGTTCGGCGACGACGGTGCGTGAGGTTCCGCGGGCACGGACGCACGGAGTTATCACGCCGCGCGGCGTAGCGGGGCGCATGCGCGCGGAGATCCATGGGGCGACGCTGGAACTCGACGAGTCGTACCTCGACGCGGACCCGAAAGTGGTCCGCGAGCGGATTCGGGAGTACGAGCGCGGCAACCGGACGGCGCTCGATATCGAGGTTCGCTACCCCGACACGTTCACCGGCCGAGTGATGCGGGTGATGACCGAGATTCCGTACGGCGAGACGCGGACGTACGGCGAACTCGCGGCCGAGTTAGACACGAGTCCGGTCGCCGTCGGGCAGGCCTGCGGCCGGAACCCGATTCCGCTCGTCGTCCCCTGCCACCGCGTCGTCGGCGCGGGCGGCCGACTCGTCGGGTTCTCCGCCGAGGGCGGCGTCGAACTGAAACGTCGACTGCTCGACGGCGAGGCGGCGAATCGGCAGGCGAAACTCGCGGCGTTCGAGTGAGTCCGGGAACGCCGCCGTCGCTCGCGGGGCGGGACTCGCGACCACTATCCTAACCGCACCCGGACACATCAACCCGATTAACATTTCAGCCGTCGGCCGACGAATATAACACCCTCTCCGGAAATGGTCGAACAACGTGACTCGTACTTCGACCGGCCTCGTCGTGGTCGTCGCCGTCCTCCTCCTCACGCCGGCGGCGCTCGGAACCACGGCGTCGAGCCAATCCGAACCGGTACAGGAGATAGACAACTGCGGCGTCATCTCCGAACCGGGACGCTACGTACTGACGTCCGACATCAAGAACGGCGGGAGCGGCGACTCCTTCACCTACTCCTCCCAGTCCTGCATCGTCGTCGAGAGCGACGACGTCCACATCGACGGCGACGGGCACCGGGTCGACGCCCTCGGCAACAGCGACACGACGGGCATCGCCGTCGTCGGGACCGAAGCCGACCCCGTCGAGGACGTGACGGTGTCGAACGTCACCTTCACCGACTGGAACCGCGCCGTCTACTTCCGGCACGTCGAGAACGGGACTGTCCGCGGGTCTGCCCTCCGCGCCAGCGCCTACGGGATGTCCGTCGAGCACTCCGAGAACGTGCGGGTGGTCGACGCCATGGTCGTCAACAACCTCCTCGGCATCTACGAGAACGACACCACCGACACGGAACTCTCGAACATCCGCTACGCCAGCAACTACGCCGGCGACCACGTCGTCGAGAACGGGACAGACGAGGACGCCGCGGCGGAGACGCCGACGGCGACTCCCACCCCGACGCCGACGCCGACACCCACGCCGACGCCGACCGAAGACGACTACTGAGTCCGAACCGCGCGCTGAACGCAGCGCCGAGCGCCGAACGCGAACGCGATTGCGACTGCGACTTCTCGATGTCTCTCCGTTCGGACTCCGAGCGAGGAAGGACAGCGAAGCGGACGCAGAACAGAGACGGAGAGCAGCGGGGCGGTTACGGTTCGGGCGATTCGGTGGCTTCTGATTCGGACTCGGACTCGTTCCCGAGCGTCCCGTTCTCCGTCCCGCTTTCGGCCTCGGTTTCCGTCTCGTCGGGCGTCTCGGTGGCGACGGACTCGCCGTACACTTCCTGCTTTATCGGTTCGGTCCACTGCGGCCAGCGTTCCCGCTCCTCCAGGTCCTCGACGGAGTCCTCGCCGGACATCGCCTTGATGGCCCGGGCGTCTTCGAGGCTCCAGACGGCGCCGTCCTCATGGAACAGGCCGTTGAGAATGCCGACCTCGCGCTGCGAGGAGAAGTACGCCGGCTGGACCATCAGCGACCAGAAGAAGTTCCCGACGCCCATCTCGGTGATTATCGGCGCCATCGAGGCATAATCCGGCGTGCGCTGCTCGCGCGGCGGCGCCGTGTGGAATCCCGCGCCGGACCGGACGCGTTGCCACTCGGTGAGCATCACCGGTTCGTCCATGTTGTCGTCGAGCGTCACCACCTGCCGGAGGGCGTCGCGGAACTCCTCTTGGCTCGTGGGGAAGTTGTAGTGGAACTGGAATAGGTCGAGATTCCAGTCGGCGTACTTCGCGTTCTTCGCCATGCTCGTCGCGCCGATGGTCAGCGGGACGGACCCGCGCATCTCCCACATCGTCTCGTACATCGCCTTCGAGAACGTCACCCGCCGGGAGTTCCAGCCGGGTTCGTTCATCACTTCGATGGCCAGCAACCGGTCGTCGTCGGCGTAGCGCTCCATGAACTGCCGGGTGAACTCGCGGGTGTTCTCCCAGCGGTCGCGGTTGTTCAGCACCTGGTTCGACGGCGAGGCGACGCCGGTGGCGGTCATCAGGTTCTCGTCTTCGAGGTTCTGTCGCGTCGGCTGGTTGCCGATGCCCTCGAAGAGACCGATGAGCACTCGGATGCCGTGGTCGTCTGCCGTCGATACGAAGTCCTCGAACGCCTCGAAGAACGCCTCGGGCTCTTCCTTCCAGAACTCGTAGCTCCCCCACGTCCGAATCGCGTTGAGGTTCACCTGCTCGGCGTAGCCGAGGTCACGGTCGGCTATCTCGGAGTCGTAGTCCCGCCACATCTGATAGAAGTTGAACGCTCTGGCGGGGATGTAGATGGCCCCGCGCACGTCGACGGGGGCGTCGGTGTCGGGGGCGACCGTCACGTCCCGCGTGGCCGTCTCCGGCGGCGTCCCGGACTCGCCGGCCGCCGTCGCCGTCTCCACCTCGTCGCTCAGTTCGGTCACGGGGTTGTCGTTCCCCTCCGAGCCGTCGAACCCGAGGGACGAACAACCCGCGAGGCCCGCTATACCACTCGCCGCGCACCATCGGAGGAATCTCCGTCGTGTGTTCCGTGTCATTGCGTGCTCCAGTGTCGAACGTCGTCTCCGCCTTCTCCGTCGCTATCGCTGCCGCCGTCGGTCCGTTCTGGGCGACGCCGCGGCCGCCACGTCTCCCGCGTCGGCGGCGCACCGCTCCTCGCCGCGTCGGCCGTCGCCGCGCAGTCCGTCGTATCGTCCGTCATCGGTGTCCTCGGTCGGTCATCGTCGTTGTCATCGGTATCGTGGTGGCGGCCGTTATGCGTTGTCGCCGGCCGCACTCGCTGTCGGTCGTCCTCAGTTCTCGCTCCGCTCGGTCACGCTCGTCGCCGCCACGCCGCCTCCGTTCCGCCCCAGGCGAGCAGAGTGACGGCGACGAGCAGCGTCGCCAGTATCTCCGGCAGGCCCATCCAGACGGGCGTGACGTACATCAGCCCGTTCAGGTACCGGCCGGGGACCACCTGTTTGACGAAGATGGACGCCTGGTCGGCGAGGCCCGGGTCCTTCGACTGCAGGTCGGCCGAGGCCGCGCTGGGACCGCCGGCGCTCTCGTCGCCCGTCCCCAGTCGCTCCGACTCGTAGGGGAAGGCGATGTCGACGCGCCAGACGATTTCGCCGTCCTCGTCCACCTCGAAGACGCGGTTAGCGTTCGAGTCGCTGATGAGGGTGTGGCCGTTGGGCAGGCGGTCGGCGTCGCGCGGCCACTGCATGCGGCCGTCGCGCCAGTGCCACGACTGCTCCCACGAGCCGTTGACGCGCTGATATTCGATCACGCGGTTGTTCTCGGAGTCGGCGACGAGCACCGCCGGGCCCCCGCGTTCGGCAGGGATGTAGTCCGGGTTGTGCTGTTCGTAGAGGATACTCGTGTCGTCCTCGGCGCCGAGCGTCCAGTTCTCGTCCAGTCCGTTCTCGTCGACGAAGACGACACGGTCTTGGTTCCGCGCGCTGACCATGATTCGGCCGTCGTCGAGTATCTCCACGTCGTTGATGTGCGTCCAGTCGCCCGGGGAGTCGTCGCCGCTGTCGGGGTCGAACGACTCGCTGGCGTTCCACGTCCACTCGGTCTGCCCGTCGCGCGTGTCCACGACGAACACGCGGTCGAGGTAGATGTCGGCGACGACGAGGTGCGTCTCGTTCAGTCGGTCGGCGTCGTGGTAGCGCGTCGCCTCCTTACCCGGCGTCACGCGGTTCCACACCTCGGTCTTCTCGCCGGTGGTGAGATTGACGCGCTCGAACCCGTTCCGCGTGCAGGCGTCCGAGGAGCGCCCGGCCTGATAGCGGTCCCACTTCTCCTGGCTCACCCCGCGCTTCGAGAGGTTCCACTCGGTGGGACACTCGTCGGGTTCGAGGTGGTCGGCGTACATGTACTCGACCGTCGCCTCGGTCCCGGGCACGGGGTCGACGTCCCAGTAGCGCGTGTGGGTGTCGTTGTAGTACATCGTCGTCCCGTTCGGCGCGAACGCGACGAGTTCCGCTCTCGCCCGCGGCCCTTCGCTGGCCCGCCCGCGCCAGGAGTTCGAGTCGGTGGCGACCACGGTGATGTCGTCCCGCGGCGGGGCCACCTGTTCGCTTCCGTCGACGGTCCCCTCGGAGATGTGACTCTCGAAGGTGCTGCCCGACGACCCGGCGGCGTATCCGTAGGCGACTCCGGCGGTGGACAGGCAGAGGACCGCGACGAAGAAGACGCGGACGGCCCGCTTAGAGACCATATGCGTACAGACTGCGGTCGACACTCATATGCGTCACGGCCGTCGTGTCGGCTCGCTGGCCCGACGGTCGGTTCGGAGGAGACGGCGGCGTCTCGGCCGAGTCCGGCGGAGTTCCGGACCGGGGACGGCCGCGCGCCGCGCTCTTTCGTATCACGTGTGGTCGGGTGCGCTCCGCCCGAAATACTTTTTCGACACGCGCCCGCCGGTCCGCGACGTTGACAGTTTCCACCTCGGGTCGCCCGCGTGTGCCGAGGCGGATGCGAACGAACCGGCTCTGTTCGACTCTCCGGAGATTGACAGAAGTGGTGGGCCGAACGGAGGGGGTGAGTTCAGCAGCCCGAGCGTTGTCGTTTTCGCGTCTACCAAGCATCTACATCGTATACCTCACCCAGTAGTTCGAACTGGTCGACATCGTATTCGGTCCCACTCTGCTGATTGACGAGGTATCGGTCCTGTGGATAGAACCGGTAGCAACTGTCACTGTGACTTCTCACCTCAAACCACGAATTCGTCACCTCCGTTACCACGTGCGGGTGTGTGCGGCCATTCCATCGGACGAGACTCCCCACGTCGACCTCGTTCATGCCGTCTCCCTGTATCACGGTCACAGAGACGCGGGAAGGAATATCAACATACAGTCTCCCTCTTCATCCGGTCGGTCCTGAAAGCGACCGAGACGCGCCCTGTGTTCAGCACCGCTACAGAAACCTCATCGAACGCGGTCATTCGTGGCGTGCGAAACTGGGAGAGTGAGCCGAGCACCGCGAACGAACTGTTCGGGTTCTACCGCGGCGGTTCGCTCTCGTCGTCGTCGGGTACGGGAGGTGGTTGCCTAACGAGAGCGTCGGAGAACAGTTCGGCGCCGCCCCACCAATTGACGACGGCCTCGTCGAGTTCCCAGCCGTCCTCCGCGAGGTCGTTCAACAGTTGGTCGGTCGCGTCGCGGTCGATTCGGAACTACAGGAGGCTGGTCGGCGCACCTCAGCGAACCATCGGTCTCCGCGGATTCCAAGGAGGGAACGACCCTGCGCGAGCGACACCACCATCTCCGGAGCCATGCGACCACGAAACCCGGAATAGTTGAGACTGGCGTTCTCGTGCATCCGGTCCTCACATATCGCTAACAGTAACCTCTCTACGAGAGATCTCACGACCATCGATTAGACTAGTCTAATCTCTATTTTTGATAGAAGCTATTATACTATTTGCCCTATCACCGACTAGCCGATGATGGACGACACGCAACAGTCGAAAGCGAAGCACGGTTTCTCACGCAGAAGGGCCATTACTGCCGGTGCGGGACTTCTTGCCACTGGACTCGCCGGATGTACGAGTAGTGGCGGCAGCAACGATACCGAACCCACGAACGGTTCAGGCAACGAGGGTGTGAATGGAGACGGCCCTGCCGTCGCAGTGGCCTCCTTCTTCAGTTTCTACGACTTCGCACGGAATATCGTCGACGGGACGCCCATCCAGGTGAGCAACCTCGTTCCAACCGGCTTGCATGGTCACGGGTGGGAGCCGAATGCGAGCGTTACGAAAGACATCATCGAAGCAGACGCGTTCCTTCACGTTGGTCCAGGGTTCCAACCATGGGCCGACCGCGCGATTCAGACGCTCAAAGACGACAACGTCGACACGCAGTTGATCAACGTCCGCGAGGGTGTCGAACTGGTCGATCTCGCGGCCACTCTCGATCCTGAAGAAGAAGGCGTCGGCGAGCAGCAAGGCAAGGACCCGCACTTCTGGCTCGACCCACAGCGGGCGATGGTCTCGGTCGATAACATCACCGAGGGACTCGCCGAACTCGTGCCCGAGCAGGAAAGCGCGCTTCGGGACAACGCCGAGACGTACAAATCCGATATTCTCGAACGGATCAATCAGGATTTCCAGGCCATCTTCGACGCGTCCGAGCGAGATGCGGTGCAACTGGCCGCGCACAACGCCTTCCAGTACTGGGGCGTCAGGTACGGCGCACAGATGGAACCCCTCGTCACGAACCTCGCGGCCAGCGGCGACGTCAAGCCCTCGGACATCGCCGAAGCGAAGGAATTCATCGAAGAGAACGACATCAAGTACATCGCCAACGGCGTCTTCGAATCGCGGAAACCTGCGAAGCAACTACTCGCCGAAACCCAGGTCGAGGGGTACTTCCCAGTGACACCGTACGCGGGCGTTCGAGAGGACTGGGTCGAGAACAACTGGGGCTACGAGGAGGTTGCTTACAACATCAACGGCCCCACGCTTGAGGTCGTCCTCGGTACCAAGACCCCCGAGGAAGCTGGGCCCGACGGCTGGGCGGACGAGTGGATGAACTTCGAGTGAACGTCCAATGAATACACAAAATCCTGCGAATACTACGAGTTCGGGGACGGCGAGCAGCACCGAGTCGGTCATCGAACTATCCGGGGTCGACTTCGGATACACGTCTTCCCCGGTCGTCGAGGATATCTCGCTTCGGATCGACCCCGGCGAGTACGCTGCAGTCGTAGGTCCGAACGGGTCGGGGAAGTCGACGCTGATGAAGTTGATGCTCGGACTCCTCCGACCGGACGAGGGAAGCGCCAGGCTCTTCGGCGAACCCTCGCACCAGTTCGACGACGGTTCCAGAATCGGCTACGTCGCCCAGCACGCCAGCGCCTCGAAAGAGATGCCGATCACCGTTCGAGAAGTCGTGAAGATGGGCCGATTCCCACACGTCGGCTTCGGTCGCCTCGCCAGTGAGGACTGGAACATCGTCGACCGGGCGCTCGACACCGTCGGCATGACGGCCTTCGCCAATCGTCGTGTGACACAGTTGTCTGGCGGCCAGCGCCAGCGGGCGTTCATCGCCCGTGCGCTCGCCAGCGAAGCCGACCTGCTCGTCCTCGACGAACCGACCGTCGGGGTCGACATCGAATCGGTCGAAGCGTTCTACGATCTCTTGGACTCGCTGAATCAGGACGATATCACGGTCCTCCTTATCGAGCACGACCTAGGCGCGGTCACCGAACACGCCGAACGTGTCATCTGTCTCAACCGCGAGATATACTTCGACGGGCCAGCCAGTGAGTTCGCCGAGAGTGACGCCCTGGCTCGCGCATTTGGGACCACTGCGAACCTGCTGGGTGGTTCTCGATGACGTACCTACCCACCACTCCACTGCAAGCGGGACCGTTGAGTCCCATATTCGAACCACTGTACTGGTTCCTGCAACTCTGGTCGGGGTTCGTCTCTTGGGTGGCTCGGATGTCTGGGCTGGAACTGCTCCAGTATGGCTTTATGCACCGAGCGATCCTCGTCGGTCTCTGTATCGGGGTGATGGCACCCTTGATCGGGACCTTCCTCGTTCATCGGCAGTTGGCACTGATCGGTGATGCGCTCGCCCACACCGGGTTCGCCGGCGTCGCCGTGGGATTGTTCCTCAACGCCGTCTTCGAACTCGGGGTCTCGCCGTACCTGACGGCAGTCGTCGTTTCGATGATCGCTGCGCTGTTCATCGAACTCATCTCGGAGGCGACAGACGCCTACAACGACGTCTCGATGGCAATCGTGCTCTCGACGGGCTTCGCGTTGGGGACGACACTCATCAGCATCAATGCCGGTGGCCTCTCCGTCGGGGTAAACCAGTTCCTCTTCGGGAACCTCGCTACGGTCTCGCAGGACAGTGCCGCGATACTCCTGCTGCTGTTCGTCATCATTATCGGCGTGGTCGCGCTCACGCGTAACCAATTGCTGTACGTCACCTTCGACGAGACGGCAGCAGCCGTGTCTGGGCTCTCGGTCAGCTGGTACAACCGCATCATGGTGTTGTTGACGGCGATGGTCGTGGTCGGCGCAATGCAGATCATGGGCGTCATCCTCGTGGCCGCGATGCTCGTCGTACCCGTCGCTGGCGCATCGCAGGTCTCTCGGAGTTTCAACGAATCGATACTCGTGTCGGTCGTACTCGCCGAACTGGCCGTCATCCTCGGCATCGGTGTCTCGTACTATGCCGAGGCGACTGCCGGGGGCGTGATCGTCCTCCTCGCAGTCGCGATCTATGTCGCCGCTGTCGTGCTCGGAAAGTTCCAGACCGCCCTCGGTGAGGAGGAGACCCCCGAGATGGGGAGTATCGACATGGGCGAAGCCGAACCAAGTGACGACTGACGACCGCTTCCACAACGAACAGTGCGGTGACCCGCGAAGTAACCGTTCGATAATACCAGACGAAATGAGTTCATCCGATTCTGACACCCCTGACGCGCCGGAGTCGTTGCCAGCGATCACGCCGAAGATGGAAGACTATCTCCGTCGCATCTACCGTCTCGAGCAGGAAGCCGACGGTCGGGTGTCCAACTCGGAAATCGCCGAACGGCTCGGGGTCACCAGAGCATCGGTGACGAGTATGCTCAGTACGCTCTCGAATCGGGGGCTGATCGACCGAGAACGGTACCGCCCGATTCGTCTCACGACCGAGGGAGAAGAACTCGCACTACGAGTGGTCCGCAGACACCGGCTCGCCGAGACGATGCTCGCGGAGTTGTTCGAGTACGCGATCAGTGAAGTCGACGCCGAGGCCGATATCTTGGAGCATCACCTCAGTAATCGGCTGTGTCGGGAAATCGAACGGACGCTTGACATGCCAGAAACCGATCCACACGGCGATCCGATTCCCGACAGTAACCTTGACCTCCCTCAATCAGCAGACGTTACCTCGCTGGTCGAGATTGATGAATCGACGAGTGTGAAGGTTACGCGGATTTTGACGCAGGATGACGAGGTACTGGAGTATCTCGTTTCGATCGGGCTGGAGCCGACTAAACGCCTTCACCTCGACGAAATTACGCCGATTGGGATGGTGGTTCTCACTATCGGGGACGCCAGTGAACAGACGAGTCTCCCACAAAGACTGGCCTCACAGATACTGGTTTCGCCGCTGGATGACCCATAGCTCACACAGCGGTCGCGGATCACGAGCCTCGACGCACTGTCTTTCAACGAATCGCCCAACAGCCGTACGTCGAGTGGCCAGCTTATGAGTCGACACCGCTGTACGATCGAATCTCGCTCGCCGGGTTAGAATCGGACGTTCGAGTCGTCTCAGGTGTCCGGTTTACGCACCCTGATCATAACTCACTCGAAGGGTTGGTCTGCGAACTTCCGATAGCCGACTTCAGATTCGAGGCTCACGACCGCTACGGAAGTTCGACACGCTACGAGATGGACATCCTCTTTCGCGTGTTCATGCTGAAAGAACTCTACGGGTGGGAGCATGAAACAACTCTCCCCGAATATCTCGATAGTCACCCGGCACTCTGTGAACGCCCGGGATTGGAGTCAGCCCGCAACCAATCAACACTGTGGCGTACTTGGAACGAGCGCTTCACACGAAATCTCCGCGAGACGGTCCAGAAAGCGGCTCGAACGATCCTCATCAACGCGCAGAACGCGGATGTCGCCATCCCGCGCGAACCAGAACGAAACCTCCCACCTCGAAGAGACGACGCGGATGAATCTGACTCAAACGATCAAGCCATCCTCGACGGTGCAGGGACGATTACCGAGCACGTTAGTCGCGTCGTCAACCACGCATTACAGCCCCGCAAAACCCGGTGTAGTCTCAAATTCCACGAAATCCGGATTTCGTATCGCAGTATCCGCTTCACATCGCCCTCGGCCCCAAGCTTGCGCCGTGAGCAAATCATTTCACGGGGGACCGCAACCCCGTAGTATGGACGACAAGCGGGAACTGCTCGACCTGTTGCTGCGAGACGCTCGCGAGAGCCCAGAAGACATCGCCCGGCAGACTGGACTCGACGCGGCAGCGGTCGAAACGCTCATCGCGGAGTTAGAAGCGGAGGGCGTCGTCCGCGGGTATCAGGCCGTCGTCGACTGGGACCGCGTGGACGAAGAGCACGTGCAGGCGCAGTTGGAACTCAACGTGGAACTCGACCGCGAGACGGGGTACGAGGAGATCGCGCGCCGCATCGCCAAGTTCCCCGAGGTGTCCTCACTCCGATTAGTCTCCGGCGACTTCGACTTCGCGGTCGACGTCGAGGGGAAGTCGATGCACGACGTCTCGCAGTTCGTCTCCGAGCGGATCGCTCCCATCCCGGAGGTGACCCAGACGGTGACGCACTTCGTCATGGAGACGTACAAGGAACGCGGCATCGAGATGGGCGATACGGACGAGGACGACCGACTCACGTTCTCGCCATGAACCGCCACCTCTCGACGCGCGCCCGCGAGACGCCGCCGTCGGGCATCCGGCGCTTCTTCGAGGTGGCCGAGGAGATGGACGACGTCATCTCCCTCGGCGTCGGCGAACCGGACTTCTCCGCGCCGTGGGCCGCCCGAACCGCCGCCATCGACTCCTTGGAGCGGGGTCGAACCTCCTACACCTCGAACCGCGGCCGCCGCGACCTGCGGGAGGCCATCGCCGACCGGGTCGAACGCTACGACCAGTACTACGACCCGGACGACGAGATACTCGTCACCTCGGGGGCGAGTGAGGCTGTCGACTTGGCGATGCGCGCCCTCGTCGACCCCGGCGACGCCGTCGCGGTGCCGGAACCGTCGTACATCTCCTACACGCCGACCGTCTCCTTCGCCGGCGGGGACCCCCTGCCCGTGCGGACGCGCGCCGAGGAGGAGTTCGCCCTCCGGTACGAGGACCTCGAACGCGCCGGCGCGGCCGACGCCGAGACCCTCGTGCTCTGCTACCCGAACAACCCGACGGGCGCGGTGATGTCGGAGGATGGACTCGCCGAGGTGGCGGAGTTCGTCGAGGAACACGACCTGTTCGTCCTCTCAGACGAGATTTACGCGGCACTCAGATACGAAGACGAGCACACCTCCATCGCCACGCTACCGGGGATGCGCGAGCGGACCGTCGTGTTCAACGGCTTCTCGAAGGCCTACGCGATGACGGGCTTTCGCCTCGGGTACGCCCTCGGCCCCCCGGAAGTCATCGGCGCGATGAACCGCATCCACCAGTACACGATGCTGTCGGCGCCGACGACGGCGCAGTACGCCGCCATCGAGGCCATCAAGGCGTGCGACGACGCCGTCGAGGAGATGCGCCGCGCCTACGACCGGCGGCGGCGGTTCGTCATCTCGCGGTTCAACGAACTCGGGATGGACTGCTTCGAGGCGAAGGGCGCCTTCTACGTCTTCCCGAAGTGTCCGCCTGGATGGGAGGACGACGAGGCGTTCGCGGAGGCGCTACTCCAAGAGGAACAGGTCGCTCTCGTGCCGGGTCGGGTCTTCGGCGAGAGCGGCGAGGGCCACCTCCGCGTCTCCTACGCGACGGGGATGAACGAGTTGAAGGCGGCGCTGAACCGCATCGAGTCGTTCCTGCGGGAGTAGCCCGCTAAACCGCCCGTCGCGATATCGTTTCTCGCTACGGGAGGCAGTTGTGCGGCCGATTCGTGTCGGAGACGCCCTCATCCGGGGCAGTTCCCACTCAAGGAGTCCGGCGCCCCAACCGTCACGTACGGATGGCTGTCATCCGGGAATCCGATGGTGATGACCGCGACGGCACAGCGTCCCTCGGTGTGCACGTCGTCCGCTGTCAACGTCCGCGTGCGAATGTCGGGGTCCTCGTCCGGTCCGAAAACGACGTACTGGAGCGTATATACCGCGGGTGTCGACGGCCACGAGACGCCGATTCGCTCCACGTCGCCATCGCCGCCGACGGTGACCGTCGTTTCGTGGACGAGTTCACCGTCACGCTCGAGTTCGACTCTGACCGTATGCTCGTCCGGGTGAGCGTTCCGAACGGAAATCTCACCCAGTACGAGACCGCGGTCTCCGGTAACGACAGGCGCGGAGCATCCCGCTACACCCGCAACCGTAACGGCACCGAGGCTTCGTAGAAGATTCCGTCGAGAAGGGCTGAGAGTCACTACATCTCCTTAGCGTATTCGTCGCAAGTACGTTCCGGAGTGTGAGGTACTTCTCGGGGACTCACCAACCGAGTATTCCCAACGCGCCAGACTTCCGCCGCCGAGACCCGCGAGCGCCGCGTCCGCGACGGCGCACTTATGCGCTCGGAGCGGCCTCCCACACGCACACTCATGAGTCGCACGAGCGAGGACGCCGAGTTCGGGGCGCGCACGGGCACCGTCGACCGCATCCACGTCGTCCCGGAGACGAGCGGCGAGGCCGAACCCCGCGAGTCCGTCGAGGCCGTCGTGGACCGCGGCATAACCGGGGACAGATACTACGAGGGGAAGGGGATCAACAACGAGAATCCGAACCTCGAATCCAGCGACGTGACGCTCATCGAGGCCGAGGCGCTGGCGGACGCCGCGGCGGACTACGGCGTCGAGTTCGAGTCCGGCGCGCACCGTCGCAACATCACGACGCGGGGCGTCGCGCTGAATCACCTCGTCGGCGAACGGTTCCGCGTCGGTGAGGCCGTCTTCGAGGGGACCGGCCTCTGCGAACCGTGCGGGCACATGCGGTCGCTCTCGGGCGAGGACGACGCGGTGGAGGCGCTCAGACACCGCGGCGGCCTCGACGCCCGAATCGTCGAGTCGGGACGGGTCGCCGTCGGCGACGACGTTCGGTGGTGAGACGGGCGCGCGGACGACGTGCGGGACGGGGTGCCCGGTCGCACGGGCGTCCGGTCACCTGACGGACGCGTTCGAAAAAAGAGCGGTCGCGGCCGGTCTACGCGAGGGGGAGCACCGTCGAGTAGACGAGGACGGCGACGATACCGGTGATGGAGATGATGGTCGTGAGCACCGTCCACGTCTTCAGCGTCTCCGCCTGCGTGAGGCCGCCGATTTCCTTGACGAGCCAGAAGCCCGAGTCGTTGTACCACGAGCAGATGTTTCCGCCCGCACCGATGGCCATGACGAGGTAGGCGGGGTGGACGGTGAGTTGACCCGTCAGCGGCGCCATGATGCCGGCGGTAGTGAGCATCGCGGCGGTCGCCGACCCCTGCGCGATGCGGACGATGGCGGCGATGAGCCACGCGGTCACGATGAGGCCGATGCCGACGCCTTCCAGACTGCCGGCGATGTACGAGCCGATTCCGGAGGCGGCCAACAGCGCGCCGAAGGCGCCACCCATCGCCGTGATAGCCGCGATGTTACCGCCGCTCTTCAGCGCCTCGGTGAGTTCGTCCTCCCACTGCGAGCGGGTCAGTTCGGACCATCGGAGGTACGTCAGCGCTGCCGCGATGGCCGCAATGGTGAGCGCGACGTTCTTGTCCCCGATGAACGCCACAATAGGCCTGATGCTCTGGAGCACCGGATACGTGGACTGGAGCGTGTCGACGATGGTGAACGAGGAGACGAGGACGACGGCGAGGAGGATGGGAAGCGCCGATTCGAAGACGCCAGGGATGTTCTCCGCGGAGCGGTTCGCGCGCTCCATCAACTCCTCGGTGGAGGTCCCCATCGCGTCGCGGAGGGGGATGTCGAGGCGGTTGTTTATCCAGCGGCCGTAGACGAGTCCGGCCATCGTCGCCGCCGGGAGGGCGACGGCGACGCCGACGGCGATAGTCATTCCGAGGTTGACGCCGATTTCGCTGGCGACGGCCAGCGGACCGGGCGTCGGCGGGATGAACACGTGGGCCGTCGCTCCGCCGGCGCCGACTGCGACGATGTACAGCGCGTAGTCCTTCCCGCGGCGCGCCCGCATCGAACGGGCCAGCGGCGCGAGCAGGTAGAACACGCTGTCGAAGAAGACGGGGATGGCGAGGACGGTACTGCTCCCCCACAGTGCGACGTCGGAGTTGTCCTCCCCGAGAACCGACTGGAACCCGCGCACGATGCGCTGGGCGGACCCGGCCTCCAGCATCGCTTTGCCGATGACCGCGGCCATCAGGATGGGAATACCGATGCCGGCCATCCCGTTCCCGAACGCCGTCGCCGTCTGCGTGGCGGCGTCGGCGAGCGAGAAGTCGGGTACGAAGGCGGCGTTGACGAGTCCGACCGTGAAGGCGGCGATAGTCAATCCGACGAACGCCGGGAGGTCCCAGACGACGAGCAGCAATACGACCACGACGAGCCCGACGACGAACGTCAAAAGCGGGCTGTGAGCGAATTCGGCTACCATAGAGACACCGGGTATCATCCACGTCCGTTGAAAATATTTTCCATTACAAAATATGTAGCAATCTCTGTCGGATTATATTTTATATTTGTATGACTCATTTAATTATCCAAAGGGGAAATCGATTCGAAATCGGCCAGGCGTTTATGACTCTCGACATGGACGGGCGAACGTGAACCGAGCACTCGCCGTCGTCGAACCGACCGACGCCTCGAAGGAACTGCTGCGCGAAGCCGGGAGCCTCGCCGAAGGCGTCGGCGCCGACCTCGTTCTGGTGCACGCGACCACCGACGAGGAGTACAGCGCCCGCCGAAAGGCGATGGAATCGCTCTCGAACGCGTCGACCAAGTATACGCCGGGGGAGGCCCGGGCGGGGGCGGCCGAGTTCGCCCGCGACTTGGGAGAGGAGATACTCGCGTCGTTCGACGTCGAGTACGAGGTCACCAGTTCGGTCGGCGACAAGGCCGACGCGGTTCTCGGGGCCGCCGAGGAGTACGACTGCGACCACATCTTCTTCGCCGGGCGGCAGCGTTCGCCCACCGGAAAGGCCCTGTTCGGCGACGCGACGCAACGGGTCATCCTCGACTTCGATGGACCCGTGACCGTCCTCACCGCCTGACCGCCGCTCTCGCTCCGTGCGAGGGACACGCATGGATAGACGCTCGCGTGCAGAAACTCATCAAATACACAAAGTATTATTTGCTGGGGTTGCGTGAGTCAAGACGAATGGATCAGGGAGGTGGAGCCGGCGGCGTCCCCGGCGAGGCGCCGGAACTCGCCGCTGCGCTCGACGAGCTGAAACGGCGCGGAAGCGCGCTCCTGGTCGTCGGTTCGGTACCGGCGGACGTCTACCGGCGGGTGTCCGTGCGGATGCTCGGCGACGGGGACGCGGCGCCCAGACGTCGGCTCCTCGTGACGAACGCCACCGACGACGAACGGGACTCGCGGCTGGAGGCCGTCGAGCGCCGAACGCCCGAGTGGACTCGAATCGTTCAGTTCGCCGCCGCGTCGAGGGGGTCCGCGGCCGCCTCGGCCGGACCGACGTCGACCGTCTCGCCGATGGAACCGGGAGTGGCGTCGGACTCCGATGCCGACGCCGACTCCGACTCCGGTTCGGACGCCGACGCCGACACCGGCGGCGACCCCATCGCACACCGCGTCGACGGGGGCGTGGTCGAGTTGGGTGCCGAGGTGACCAAGACGGTCGAGCAGTTCGACGCCATCGCCGGCGGACTGGCGCCCGCGGAACTCAGGGTCGCGTTCGACTGCCTGCCGACCCTCGTCGCCGAGTACGACCTCGAAACCGGCTTCCGGTTCGCGCACATCTTCGCGAACCACGTCCGCATCGTCGACGGCATGGCGCACTTTTGGCTCCCGCGCGAGCGAGACGACGAGGCCGTCCGCGTGCTCGAACCGCTGTTCGACGCGACGGTCGAACTCTGCCTCGACGGAACCCAGTTGCGCCAGCGCTGGCACTTCCGCGACAGCAACCTCTCGTCGGATTGGCTCGTGCTGGAATGACCGCACCGCTCGATACGCCGAGTGTGACCGACCAACACGCTTTTACTCGCAAACGATGACAGAGAAGATGATGGAACGGTTCGAGAATCCGGAGAGTTGGTCGCTCGCGACTCCCGAGACGCACCTCGAACTCTCGCTCGAACCGGTTCCCGGCGGCGACGGGATACTCGTCACCGACCCGATAGAGCGTCACCAGTTCGCACTGTCGACGCCCTCGGTGCTCGACCTCGAACCGGCCGACCCGGACGCGTTCTGGTTTCCGGCCGACGCCGCCGTTCGCTTCCGCACCGACAGGCTCGACCTCCAGTCGGTCGTCTCGGTCTGCGTCCGCGACGACGAGGGACGGATGCTGGGGCAGACGGAACACTACGCCTCGGAGTCGTTTCCGCGCGCGACGTACAGTTTGGAACTGTTCGCGCCCGTCAAGACGTACGTGCGCGTCACCGCGCCGCTGACGGTCAGTTCCGACGCCGAGCGGACGACGCTGTCGTTCGGCGAGGAAACGGAGGTGCTCGTCGGCGCGCGCTCGCACCACAAACGCCCCGCGACGACCATCACGACTCCGGACGACCCGCGGTCGATGATGCGGGCGGTGTCGCTGCTCGGGTCGGCGCTGAAGACCACCTCGCCCGAGCGGTCGTACCCCACGCTCCGAGGGCATCCGCCGCTCATCGAACGCGGCGAGACGTTCCGCGCGCCGCCGAGCATGACCGCGCCCGAGACGGGAGTCACGCTGGAACTCCCGGCGACGCACCGCCACGTGTACGTGGCCGCGCCGCTGGCGTACTACCTCGGCGCCACCGTCGTCGAGGGGGAGACGCCGCGGCTCCGAACGTCGGAGGGCTTCACCTACGACCTGGACACGGCGGTGGGGTACGAACGCGCCGTCGAGCGCACGCTCAAACAGACATTCTTCCTCGACTGCCTCGCTCGCACGGAGGGGTACTACCAGGTGGACCTACACGAGCGTCGGGCGGTCGAGGAGCGCCTCGACCTCGACTTCGCCGACCTGTACGGCCGGTCGCTGGCCGAACGGGTCGAAGCCTACCTGCAGGTGCCGTACGACGCCGTCGCCGACCACGTCCCGGAGTGGAAGCTCACGACGCACGTGACGCCGACGCCGGACAACGTCGAACTCCTGCCGTTCGTGGCGAACGACCTTGCCATCGTCCGGACGCCTCGGGCGAAACCGACCGCGAGTTCCGAGACGCAGGCGGCGGCCGTCGGGGCTTTCCTGCGGTCCTCGCCGCCCGCCGACGGCGTCGCTTCCGGGGACGACTTCACCCGGAGCGCGAGCGGAGCGACGCCGCTCCCGGAGCGGACGTACGTTCAACCCGAGGAGACCGATTCGCTGGAACAGGCGTGGGTCGGCGAGGGCACTCCGATCGGTGCGAGCAAGGCCTCGCTGCAGGCGTATCGCAACCGGCTGTACCGGTCGCCGACGGAGGGCGACATCGGCATCACCGTCGTCTGCAACGACCCCAAGATGGCCGACGAACGGGAGGACGTGGAGACGGTGTACGGTTCGCGCGACTCGCTCCCGTTCGACGTGCAGGTGCAGTACGAGTTGACGCGGGCGGAACTCCGGGACGCGCTCGCCGGCGAGACCGACTTCTTCCACTACATCGGGCACATCGACGACGACGGCTTCCACTGCTCCGACGGGACGCTCGACGCCGCGACGCTTTCGGAGGTTGGTACGGACGCGTTCCTGCTCAACGCCTGCCGGTCGTACGAGCAAGGGATGCACCTCATCGAGGCGGGCGCCATCGCCGGCATCGTGACGCTCGACGACGTCGTGAACAGCAGCGCCGTCGAAGTCGGGTCGATGCTCGCGAGGTTGTTGAACGGTGGGTTTCCAGTTCGAACAGCATTAGAGATTCTGAAGAAGACAAACCTCCCCGACAACGACTACCTCGTCGTCGGTGATGGTGGACATCCGATAGCTCAAACCGATGGTGCATTTCCGAATTCGGTCGAAATCGAGAAGCAATCCGACGGCTCGTTCGAGCTCATCTACCACACGTACCCCGCCGCCGAGTTCGGTATGGGTTCACTAGTCCAACCGCTCTTACCTGGAGAACACTCTTACTACTTATCATCGGGTACTGCAAACGTATTCACGCTCTCGGAACCCGAGCTAAGAGACTTCCTCAATCTGGAGAGGGTTCCGCTCCTCGCCAACGGTTCGTTGTACTGGAGTGACGAGTTCAGTACTGACGTACTCTAATTACGGACCCGAGATACCGACGTTGTTCCCCGCCGCGACGGACCCCGCCTGCGATAGCAGCAGCAGGGCCGTGAACAGGACGCCCATCATGCGCGGGTGGTCGGTCAGGTACTGTGCGACAGCGTTCGCGTCATCTTCGGACATGACATATGGTCCGTAGACCCGGCACTAAATGAATATTTTCGAGAGGTTCTGACACGAAATTAACTCAATTTAAACTCGTATT
The DNA here is from genome assembly GCF_031624495.1 of Halogeometricum sp. S1BR25-6. Lineage (NCBI taxonomy): Archaea > Methanobacteriati > Methanobacteriota > Halobacteria > Halobacteriales > Haloferacaceae > Halogeometricum > Halogeometricum salsisoli. The sequence goes on from NZ_JAMQOP010000001.1 coordinate 1,454,444, forward strand.
TTTATGAAGAAACTCGGAGACGTCGCCAGAGAGAATATAATCGTCGCACGACCGTTCTCACTAGGAGAAGGTCGTTACTCGGAGGAAGAGACTGCGAAGAGAGTGCCGACCGGGAGTTCGTCAGTTCTCGCTTTCGAGGTCCTCGAACGCGGAGTTGTCGCCGAGGTCGCGGTAGACGGCCGCGATGTCGCGTTCCTCGTCGAACTGACGGAGGGTCTCGTCGAGGTCCGCGCGGAGTTCCGAGAGGCGCGCGTCGAGTTCGCGGTACTCGTCGTTCTCCTCCAAGGTGGCCGCCTCCTTCTCCGATTCGAGGAGGGCCTTCTTCGAGGCGAGCGAGAACAGTTCCTGGACGCCGTCGTTGTAGGAGTTCCTCAGGAGGAGGTTGTCGACCGTCTCTTCGAGGGCCTCCTTCGAGACGGGTTTGACGAGGTAGTCGTCGAAGCCCATGGCGACGATGTCGAAATCCGGTTCGACGGCCGTCACCATCGCGACGCGGCACTCGAAACCGCGGTTCCGTATCTCCGCGAGGGCTTCGTCTCCGGAGAGGTCCGGCATGCGGCGGTCGAGGAGGACGACGTCGACGTCTCCGTCGAGTTGGTCGAGCGCCTCGTGACCGCCGTAGGCGACGCGGACACGACAGTTCTCTCTGAGCCACGTTGCGTACAGGTCGGCGAGGTCCGGCTCATCTTCGACGATGAGCACGAGCGGCTGGTCAGCACTCATTTGTATGTCCGTGGTGTTCCCGGAACACGCACGTCATCGAATGAAACGCGTGGGCATATCAATATACCCCTTATTCTGTCTGACGTGAACAAATTGGTTCCGGTCCACATAGATATCCAGTCAGAAGTTCGCAACTACTTAGATTTATATGTTTCGTCCGAATTCGCACGGAGTGAGACGCGGGCGCAATCCGCTCACTTCGCCACGTCGGTAATCGTCACGCGCGTCGCCTCTACCTCTTCGAGAACGGCGCCCCATCCGCCGACGCTGTAGGACCCTCCGTTGGTCCGAAGAGTGAAACACACCTGTCCGGCCAACTGCGAGAGGGGGGGCGTCCCGTCCGTCTCCGCCGCGCCCGAGTAGCGGAGTTCGACGACGTCCCCGGAGAGGTCGACGGCCTCGCCGGTCTCGGTGTCGAACCCCGCTACCGAGGCGCGGACGGTCGCTCCCGCCGAGAAGTAGGGTTCGATGGTGCGGACACACCGCCTGATGTCGGCGAAGACGAACGGCGGGTCGTCGTCGCCCTCGGCGTAGATAGTGTCCCACACCTCCCACAGGCAGGTCTGGAAGTACCAGTGGAAGACGTACGTGAGCGTGTAGTCGTCGACCAGCACGCCGTACTGGTTCAGCGAGTTCGCGTGCGGCGCGAAGCAGGTTCCGGTCCGGTCGACGAGGAGGACGAACGGCGCCGGAAGCGTCCGGTGTCGCGCCTCGGTGACGACGCCCTCGAAGTCGGCGGCGTCGAACGCCGACAGGTCGGTGTCGGGGTCGGTGTGGAGCGACACTTTCACGATGGCGTCGTTGCGGTACGCCTCCCGGAGCGCGGGCCGGAGGTTCTCGTACTGTTCGGGCGTCGCCGACAGTTGCACCTCGCTCTCCGCCTCGCGGATGAACGACGCGGCGCGCTGGAGCACCGTGTCGAACCGCTTGACGATGCTCAGCATGTGCGGGTCGACTTCGGGCGCCTCCCAGCGGTCCTCTATCTCGTCGGCCGCCGTCTCCAGCATCGTGGCGCGGCCGCGGAGGTCCTCCAGAACGGTCTCGGGGTCGCACGCCCGCGCGTGGAGGCTGTCCTGCTCGTACGTCTCGATGTACCCCTTCGCCTCCAGGTCCCTGAGCACGTCGTAGATGCGCGCGGTGGGAACCGCGCAGGCGTCGGCCAGTTCGGTGGCGCTGGCGGTACCCAACTGCAGGAGAGTGTTGTACGCCTCCGCTTGGTACTGCGAGAGCCCAGCGTCTTCGAGGGCGTCACGCAACTCCGTGGAGTTCATGCACTCCGTCGTGATTGAACCGCATTAATCATCATTGTTTCGGGTAGCCACTACAGGAGTTGTAACACAGTCAGCGTGAACGGACGGAGGGGTGAACCACGCTGTCACGCCCCCGAGCGGCCCGTTTCGGGACAGAGACACCACCGGTGTGGTCGGCAAGCCGAAGAAGGCGGAGAAGGGCAGCCGGTTCTGGTACGAGAGTTTACTCGTTCTGCGGGCTGTAGTTGGGCGCCTCGTCGGTGATCATCACGTCGTGGGGGTGACCCTCAGTCTGTCCGGCGCTGGAGACGCGGATGAACTCGGCGCGTTCTTTGAACCCGGGGAGCGTCTCGGCGCCGACGTAGCCCATGCCCGAGCGCATGCCGCCGACGAGTTGGTGGAGTTCGGAGGCGAGCGTCCCCTTGTACGGCGTCGCCGCCTCGACGCCCTCGGGGACGAACTCCTCGTCCTCGTCGGCGTCCTTGAGGTACCGCTCGCCGCCGCCGGACTTCATCGCGCCGACGGAGCCCATGCCGCGGTACTGCTTGTACTTCTTGCCGTTCATCGTGATGACGCGGCCGGGCGCCTCCTCGGTGCCCGCGAAGTACGACCCGAGCATGACGGCGTCGGCGCCGGCGGCGATGGCCTTGATGGCGTCGCCGGAGTAGCGGATGCCCCCGTCGGCGATGACCGGCACGCCCTCGGGGGCGGCCACGTCGGCGACTTCGGCGACGGCGGTTATCTGCGGCATCCCGGCGCCGGAGACGACGCGGGTGGTGCAGATGGAACCGGGGCCGATGCCGACCTTCAGACCGTCGGCGAAGTCGACGGCCGCCTCGGCGGCCTCGCGGGTACCGACGTTGCCGACGACGACGTCCGCCTCGACGGACTGTTTTATCTCGCGGGCGCTGTCGAGCACGTTGAGGTTGTGTGCGTGCGCGCAGTCGATGAACAGGATGTCGGCGCCGGCTTCGTCGGCCGCCGCCGCGCGGTCGGACTCGAACGGGCCGACGGCGACGCCGCAGACGAGGCGGCCGTCGTCGTCGCGCGCGGCGTTCTCGTGCTCCCGTCGTTGGAGGATGCCCTGCATCGTCACCAGACCGACGAGGCGCCCCTCGTCGTCGACGACGGGGACGCGCTCTATCTTGTGGTCGTACATGAGTTCGAGGGCGTCGCGGGCGTTCAGGTCGCGGCCGGCCGTGATGACCTCGTCCGTCATCGCCTCGCGGACGGCGTCGGACTCGCCGACTTCGAGGTACGGGCGGATGTCGGTGCCGGAAATGATGCCGAGCACCTCATCGTCCTCGTCGACGACGGGGGCGCCGGAGACGCCCTGGCGCTCCATCATCTCGTCCACCTCGCTGATGGTCTGGGACGGACGAGCGGTCACGACGTTCTCGCGGCGGATGACGAGTTCGTCGGCGCGCTTCACGCGCTCTATCTGCGTCACCATCGTCTCCGTGTTCATGTTCTGGTGGAGAACGCCGAGACCACCCTCGCGAGCCATTCCGATAGCCATGCCGCTCTCGGTGACGGTGTCCATGGCCGCCGAGAGCACGGGGAGGTTCAGTTCGACGTTCTTCGAGACGACCGTCGACACGTCCGCCTCGTCGGGTTCAACCCGACTCTCCATCGGACGGAGCAGTACGTCGTCGAACGTCAGTGCCTCTGGTACGCGCAGTTTCTCGGAGAAGGACTCTCGGTCCGGAACGTCGTTCGCCATGTAAATCGTCCAGACTCCTGCGACAAAAGGGTTGCGAGACAGCACAGGTGTGCAGTGTATTGCCAGTCATGCGGTTCAGATATACACGTTCGAGGATATCTGTCGGCGACAACGAGACGCGAAGCGCGCTCGCGGACTCCGAAATCCGGAGAGGAGACGACGTTCGCAAGAATCACCCGAACCGCCACGGCACACCGACGGATAGTCGGACAGAGAAACAAAAACCGACTATTCGTAGGCTAGTTTATATGGGGAGGTGAGAGGTACTGGTTCCCGTGCCGTGCGGTCTCACACAAATTTTAATAGTTCAGTACGATTGTTGGTAGATATGGACTTCGAGTGTCCCGCTGCACCGCGTATCGCCGGTCGGACGAGCTTCGACTCCGGCATCCTCTTCAATTTCGCGGCGATGTGGCGGACATTTACATTCGGGAAATCGGCCGTCCCGAACCTCACGGCGCTCGGAGGACTCGCGGCCACCGACGGCGGGTCGGCTGGCTTGCGTTCGTATCGCCGCTTGGCCGATGGTGACGGCCGCTAGCGCCGAATGAGCGTCTCACAGCACCCCGTCGCGCTCCGCCTGGAGCAACAGGTCGGCGGCGCGACGCGTCTGCTCGCGACGGTCATGGCGCTACCGCTCGTCGACGGCATCTTCCCGGCGCTCGTCATCGCGGGCGCGATGAGCACTCCCGTCGGCATCCTCCAGACCGGGCTGCTCATCTTCGGCGGGTCGGCCACCGTCGCGGTCATCCTCGCGGAGATGGAGGGGACCCGCCGCGAGCAGGTCACCTCGATACTCCTCATCGCCGCCGTCCTGCTCCCCGTCGCGGGGTTGGAGGCGGTGTTCGCGAGGACGCTGCAGACGGTGTTGAACTTCGACGTGTTCCACCGGTTCGCCGGATTGGTCATCCTCGCCGTCGCGGCGAAGACGGCCTCCTCGGAGGTCGGCGAGAAGCTTCCGTCCCCGAGCGTCATCATCGGCCTCGGGTTGGTCGCGAGCTTCGACCCCTCGAACCCGGAGCTGATACTGAACCTCGACGGGGAGATGCTGACGACCGTCACGCACGCCGTCGCGGCGGCCGGAACGGGCGTCGCCTTCGCGCTCTCCGTCGCGCTGCTCGCCCCGCGTCTGCGCGGCGCGGTCGACATCGACCGCTTCCGCTTCGGAAGCTCCGTGGCCCTCGGAATGCTGGCGCTGGACGTGCTCGGCGTGCTCCCGTCGCAGCGCCCCATCGCGCTGGGCGTCCTCGCCGTGACCGCGTTGTTCGCCTACGACCGTTCGGCCGGCGACGACTCGGCGGCCGAGGCGGACGCCGACGACGGCCCGTCGCCCGCGGAGGACGTGCCCGCCGCTCCCGCCACCGCCGCCACCGTCGCGGACGGCGGGGGCCACGACCGTCCGGAACCGACCCGCGACGATTCGGACGACGCAGCCTCGGACGCCGGCTACGGCTATCCCAGCGACAGCGATTCGCGCGCGCCGTGGCTCTGAGCTGACTCCGCTTCGTTCTCGTTCTTCTCCCCCGTCCGTACCCGTAGCCTCCCGAACGCGGAGGACTTACCACCGTCCCGTTCGTCCGCCCCGTATGAGCAATCGCGTCGTCGAAGGACGGATGGTGACGCCGGAGCGACTCGCGGAACTGGTCGAAGGCGAGAAACCCCTCGAAGCGGAGCCCATCGAGGACGCCGACCGGGAGTGCCCCGACTGCGGCGGCAACGTCATCTCGGTGGGGTACATGCCGAGCGTGACGGAGTTCGTGACGGCCTACAAGTGTCAGGACTGCGAGTGGGCCGAGACCGACCGCGATTGACGGGCGTCAATCGAAATTCCTTTACGTAGAATCGCCATACGAGGAGACGCAGACAGCGGGGTCGTGGCCAAGCCCGGCATGGCGACTGACTCCAGAGGCGACGCGCCCGGGACGAAACTCCAGACTGATATACCGAGCGACCGACTGATCATCGGTCGCGTTGACGACCCTCTGGAGTTCCGAGGCGCACACCGGAGATATCAGTCGATCGGGGGTTCAAATCCCTCCGACCCCACTTCTACTCCGAAACTACGACCGACGAGCACTGCGTAGCGTGTGCTCCTCACGCGTTTCGAGGTGTCGAACGGAGGGGCGGATTCGAACCCGGAGGACAAGCGACGCGGGTTCTCGCGGTTCACGTTCTCCCGGACACCTCTACCGAACCCCCGCCCTTCGGAGCGCTCGCTCTTTGCTCTTCTATCGGTTCCGCCGCGAACCGATGGCTAACTCTCACCGAACGGGAATTCGCTCAAGGGTCATCCCCCTCCGACGCCTCACAGCGGTAATGACAGATATCGGGGTCGTGGACGCGGGTGCGAGCGAGGGGGCCACCGACGGACGCGAGAGGCGCATGGACGAAGAGACGCTCCTCGTGACTCTCGTCGAGCGGATAGCCGGGGCGCTCGGTCGGGACCCGACCGACCTCCCGCCGCTGTCGAGGGAGGTAGACTTAGAGGCGGTCGCGGCGCTCGGGACGCGGCCGGGGACGACGGTCAGTTTCGAGGCGCACCGCTGTGCGGTGTTCGTCGGGAGCGCCGGGGACGACGGTCAGTTTCGAGGCGCACCGCTGTGCGGTGTTCGTCGGGAGCGCCGGGAACGTCTCGGTTTCGCGGCTCGACGCGGAGTAGTTCGGACGGAGCGTCGGCCCGAATCCCGAAGGAGAATCAGTCGGCCAGTTCAGCGTGGGGGCGGTCGAACTCCACGTCGGTCCCGTCTTCGCGGCAGACTTCGAGGGCGTGCTTCGCCGCGAATCCGGCGTCGTGCGCCGTGGCCCCGGTGCCGACGCCGACTTTGAGTTCGACGCCGGCCTCCTCGCCGACGTGGCGAATCGCGTCACGGTAGTCCTCCTCGGTCATGGCCGGACAGATGGAGATGATGTTGTCGCCGCCGACGAAAAAGGAGAGCGCGCCGTCCTCCTCGCGGAGGTAGCGCATCAGCGTCGCGTAGCCCTGCTCGATCTGGATGAACGAGTCGAACTCGTTGAGTCGGTCGGTGTACTTGCCCGTCGCGTCGTTCACGTCGAAGTGGGCGATCTGGAGGTCCTCGACCGCGCGTTCGGCGTCCGGAAGAGTGCTCCCCGAGAGCACCTCGCGGCGGTCGCCGTCCTGCGCGCTGCCGGCCGTCTGGAGGCCGGCGGTGCTCGCTTCGAGCGCCTCGATGGGCGAGGGGTCGACGCCGACGCCGAGGCTTATCGTCACCGGATAGCGGTTGCCGATGGTCTCCTGCAGCAGTTCGTGGTCCGCGTCGTCGAGGCCGTTCGTGACGGCCACCATGTTGTCGAAGCGGGTGAAGAAGACGTAGCCGTCCCGGCTCCCGACGAACTGCGCGAGGTCCGCGAACAGCCGCGACTGGAGCGTCTGGAGGTCCATCTCTCGGCGCGGCTCCGGGGTGACGGTCCACGGACCGTAGTTGTCTATCTGAATTAACGAGAGCTGCGTATTCGTCACGTTCAGAGACAAGGAGTTCGAGCATATCGTTCTTTGGTTGTACGCGCGAACGCGCCGCTACTCGACGTTCCCGACGCCGAGTCGCTCACTCCGCGGTCGCGCGCCGCCGGCGGACGTACCTGTCGTGCGCCACGTCGAGCGTTATCCAGACCACCACCCAGGTGAGGATGCCGACGAACGTGACAACCGTCGTCGAGAGCAGGGGGAGGAGGCTCGCGAGGCCGACCAGCACGGAGTACGTGAGAAATACCGCGAGCACCGCGACGCCGAGGCCGACGGCGCCGCACGCGTAGTGGCTCCGCGCTCCCGGCACATACGGCTCCGCCGAGGGGTCCTCCTCCGTTCGCACGACGAAGACGTTCATAATTAATAGTCGGCAGCGGAGCATATAATTGTTACCGATACGCACGGGCCGAACCGGCGAGGCGCGGCTATCCCCATCGGTTAAGCCCGAACGGCCCCCAGGTGGGAGCGATGAACTTCCGAGGCGTCGTCCTCGACGTGGACGGCACGGTGGTGCGCGGGGACGAACTGATTCCGGGCGCGCGGGACGGACTGGACGCCCTCGCGGCCGCCGGGGTGACGCGCGTGTTCGTCTCGAACAATCCGACGAAACCCCCGGAAGCGTACGTCGACCGCTTCGCCGGCGTCGGCGTCGAGGTGTCGCCCGAGGAGGTGATCACCGCCGGGTCGGTGACGGCCCGGTACCTCCGCGAGGAACGACCCGACGACGACCTGTACGTCGTCGGCGAATCGGGCTTAGTGGACATCCTCACCGACGCCGGCCTCTCGGTCGTCGGCGCCGACGATTCGCCCGACGCACTGGTGGCGTCTATCGACCACGAGTTCGACTACGACGCGATGTGTCAGGCGCTCTGGACGCTGTCGGACGACGACGTGGGATTCGTCGGCACCGACCCGGACGTGGTCATCCCCGCCGTCGGACGCGACGTACCGGGGTCGGGGGCGGTTATCAACGCCATCGCGGGCGTCGCCGAACGCGAACCCGACGCGGTGCTCGGGAAACCCTCCGAGACGGCGCGCGAGATGGCGCTCGAACGCCTCGGCGTCCCGGCCGAATCCGTTCTCGTGGTCGGCGACAGACTCAACACCGACATCGCCCTCGGCGAGCGCGCGGGCATGACGACGGCGCTCGTGAAGACCGGCGTCACCGACGACGACACCCTCGCCGCGTCGTCGGTGACGCCCGACTACGTCCTCGATTCGCTCGGGGAGGTCGGTCGGTTGCTGGAGGAGGCGTAGGCGAGGGACGAGTTCGGACGAACGGTTAAGCGCTCGCCGGCCGTACTCCCAGTGGAGAGATACCAATGGGCAAGAAGATACTCATGCTCGTCGGCGACTTCGTCGAGGACTACGAGACGATGGTACCGTTTCAGGCGCTCGGAGCCGTCGGCCACGAGGTGGACGCCGTCTGTCCCGAGAAGAAGGCCGGCGAGACGGTGAAAACCGCCATCCACGACTTCCGGGGCGACCAGACCTACCTGGAGGAACGCGGCCACGACTTCGAGGTGACTGCGACGTTCGACGACGTCGACCCCGCCGACTACGACGCCCTCGTCGTCCCCGGCGGCCGCGCACCCGAGTACCTCCGAACCTACGACCAGGTGCTCGATATCGTCCGGCACTTCTTCGAGGAGGACAAGCCGGTGGCGTCGCTCTGCCACGGACCGCAGATTCTCGCCGCCGCGGGCGTCCTCGACGGCTACGAGATGACGGCGTACCCCGCCGTCCGCGCCGAAGTCGAAGCGGCCGGGTGCGCGTGGACCGACGAGGTGACCGTCGACGGGAATCTCGTCACCGCGCAGGCGTGGCCCGACCACCCCGAGTGGTTGGCGGAGTTCTTCGACCTGCTCGGAACGGAAGTGACCGACCGGGAAGCCGCTCTCGCCGACGACTGAGACGGGCCGTAGCGGGACGGATTCCGAGCACCCCTCTCGGTCGGACGCGCAGCCCTCGCCACAGTTCTCCGATTGTGAATGTCTGACAAAGCTTTATACCGGAGAGTGCGGTATGGAGTAGCATGGAAGGTCAGCCGAACAGCCCGTACGTCTTCGACGGCGACGGAGAACTACACGGACCGTACGTCTCGCGCGACGAGGTGGAAGAAACCCCTATCAGCGACCCCGAGGAGCGGGAAGTCGTGATCGTAGAGGGAGAAGCCATGAGTTACCGGGCGTATCACCGACGCTGACTCTCCCGCCCCGGACGGCCGGGGCGTCTCTATAGTAGCGTCTGCAACTGTGTACTCATCCGACCGCACGCCGTCGTGCGGTCGAGTGTGTAATGACTTGTAGACGCGACTATAGTTCCCGTCTCACCCGCGGTTCTGAACCCGTTTTCGACGCTGTCGCTCCGCGAGCGGCGGCCGTAAAGAAGAGCGAGACGGAAGCGCGCGGCGTTAGAAGGCGTCGCCGTGGGCTTCGATTTCGGCGTGGAGTCCCTCGCGGAGCGCAGCGTGGACGTGACAGATGTCCTCGGCGCGGGAGACGATTTCGTCGAGGTCCTCGTCGTTGACGTCCTCCTCCACGTGGACGGAAAAGCGGATGGCTTCCAGGTCGTCGTCGTCGTTGATGTCGGCGTCGGCGTCGATCTGGACCTTGCCGATGTCCTCGTGGCCCGTCTTGTTGGCGCCGACGCGGAAGGCCGGCAGGAAGCACGACGCGTAGTCCGCGACGAGCACCTGGTTCGGGTCGGGACCCTCCTCGCCCGTGGCGTCGATGGTGAGTTCGAAGTCGCCGACCTGACTCGTGGAGGCGAAGCCCTCTTCGCTGACGGTGGAAGTTTCGATATCGCTCATGCGTCTCCACGGTCGAACGCCGCGGCCCTAAATGTTGCTCACCAGCGCGAGCGGTGCGACCGCTCCGTCGCCATCGAAATATCGCTCGTGATATTTTAGTTGCACAGCTATATATCGTTCTGGGGTAATTTCACGTATACAGCTATGAAGGGAAATCGCGGCGGGGGCGGGGTATCGGGTGGTGGAGGCGTCGTCGTCCTCCTCGTACTGGTGATGGCGGTGACCGGCGGTATCACGTCTGCGAGCGCCGCGGCGTGTTCGGCCACGGAGGCGGTGGACTGCCGACTCGCGGGCGGGTCGGCGGCCGCCGAATCCGCCGCTCGACAGACGTCGCCGGTCGGGTCGGCGGGCATCGTCGGCGCGCCGCCGCCGTGGGGAAACGGACCCGGTAGCAACGGACCGCCGGAAAAAACGAACGACGACGGCGACGAAGCCGACGAGGAGAACGAAGACGGGAACGACGGAGCAAACGGCGCGAGCGACGCCGATTCACCCCGAGGAGGTGACGCGCCGGGCAACGGCCACGGGGCCTCCACCGGGTCGTCTGCGCAGGGCGACTCCCCAGGGAGCGACGACGCCCCCGACCGAAGCGGCGAGGGGTCCGAACGAACGGGTGCCGACGCCGGCCGACCGACGAACGCGACTCACTCGGGCGAGGCCGCCGGGAACGGGAGTGCGGGTGCTGCCGCCCGCGCCCCGCCCGCGGCCGTCCCCGCGTCGGTGAACCTTACGGCCCGCGGGAGGGCGGCGGACCGCGACGAGACGGTCGTGAACGCGTCCGTCGGCGAGATTCGGCGGAACCAGCGCGTCAGCATCGACCTCGACGCTCGCCGGAACGCCCTTCTGAACCGCTCGAACGCCTCCGACGTGGCCATCTCGACTATCGACCTGACGCCGACGCGGAACGGGTCGTTCACCATGAACCTCACCACGGCCGAGCGAATCGAAGGCTCCCCCGAGTTCGAGACCGACGACGGGGCGGAGACGCTGTCGCACATCCGCGTCGACCACTCCATCTCGAACGCCGAGGTGAACGGCACCGTCGAAATCGGGTTCGAGGTGTCGAAGGCGCGCCTCGGAAACGAGAGCGTCGCGCCCGAGAACGTGGCCCTCTACCGATACGAGAACGGGTCGTGGACGGAACTCCCGACCGACGTCGTCGGCGAGACGAACGAGACGGTCCGCTTCCGCGCGGCGTCGCCCGGCCTCTCCGAGTTCGCCGCCGGGGCGAAGCGCGCGCGGTTCACCGTCGAGACGGTCGACGTGGCCGTCGCGGAGATAACCGTCGGCGACGGCGTGCGGGTCCACGTCACGGTCGGCAACGACGGCGGCGCGGACGGGGAGTTCCTCGCCCAACTCATCCTGGACGGTCGGCCCGTCGAGGAGCGCTCGCTCACCATCGCGGCCGGCGGGCAGCGACAGACGCTGTTCGACCACGCCGTCGTCGACGCCGGCGAGTACGAGGTCCGGGTGAACGACGTCGTCGCCGGGTCCGTCGTCGTTCGCCGACCCGTCGAGGAGGGATCGACGGGCGGTGCGGAGACGGACGAGTCGGCCACCGAACCCGCGGCGACGGACGCGAAAACGACCGCGCCGACGGTGACCGGCACCGACGTCGCCAGTCCCGTGTTCCACCCGACGGCGCTCGTCTTCGTGGCGCTCGCGTCCGTCGTAGCGCGGGTCCGCCGCCGTCGCTGACTCGATTCTCACTCGCTCTTCTTTCCGGCCAGAGGCGGTTGGATGTCACCGTTCGTCGTCGGAGATAGCCGACGCGCGGCGCGCGCGGGTTGCTCCCGTTCGTCGTCGGTCCCCGGGCGGCGGCTACCGTTTCGACCCGTCCGAGCCGTCCGACCCGTCCGCCCTGTCCGCGTCACCCGTTCGCCCGCCCGCGCTCCCTGCCTCGTCCGCGCGCAGCAGTCGAAGCGTGACGACGCTTCCGCGGGGGTCGTTCTCCGCGAACGCGACGGACCCGCCGGAGCGACCGACGAGCCACTTCGTCACCCACAGGCCGATGCCGCTGCCGTGGTCGAGCGCCGTCTCCTCGCCCTCAACGAGCACCGACCGCTCGTGTTCGGGGATGCCGGGCCCGTCGTCCGCGACGGCGACCGTCGCCGTATCCCCGTCGGCGCTGACTGTGACGCCGACCGATGGGACGACCTCGTGGTGGACGCACGCGTTCTCGACGACGTTCCGGACCGCGTCCCCGATACCGGGGACGGCGCGGACGGCGAGGGAGTCGGGGACCGTCGCCGTCAGGTCGGCTTCGGGGTGATCCGCTCGGACGTCCGCGAGAGCGTTCTCCACGGCCTCGACGAGGTCCAGTGAGACGGGGTCGGTCGCGTCGAGGCGCCGGTCGAACACGCGCGCCTTCTCGCTGACCGTGACCAGTCGCTCGCCCCGCCGGAGTATCGTCTCGGCTGCTCGCGCCGTCTCCGGATCCCCCGTTCGTGAGGCGACGACGTCGGCGTAGCCGAGAACGACGTTCATCTCGTTTCTGACGTTGTGCCGGAGAACGCGGTTCAACACGTCGAGTCGCTGCTCGCGCTCTCTGATGGCCGTCTCACGCTCGTCGAGTCCGGTCGAGAGCGCGTTGAACCCGTCGCTGATTTGCGCCCACTCCTCGGCCGACCGCAGGTCGAGCGTGCGGTCGTACTCGCCCGCCCGGAGCGCCTCGAAGCCATCGAGTAGTCGCCGGGTCTGCCCGACAGTTGTGCGGTGTTCGGTCCACCACAGCAGTCCGACCAACAGCAGGACCAACAGCAGTCCCGCGCCCTGCGCGGCGCCGAGCGTCCGAATCCGCTCGTCGAGGGTCGACCGGTCGCGTTCGACGGCGACCGTCCACCCGTACGGCTCCACGGCGGCCCGTCCCGTCAGCGCGCGCTCGAACGGCTCTCGGCTCTCGTACAGCACCGCATCGCCGGCGCTGACGGTGACGCGCTGGTCGTGGCGCGCCAGCGGCGCGACCGGTTCGAGGAACGTATCCGTGGAGACGTACATCGAGGCCGCGAGCACGCCGACGACGCGCCCCTCGCGCAGTATCGGCGCGCTGACGACGACGAGATACTGGTCGCGCGCGGGGACGAACTCGGGGTCGGAAACGGACGACCCGCGGTAGCGGGCGGCGGTGAAGTACGCCTCGTCGCTCACGTCGGACCCGACGGTCGCCGCGCGGACCGTCTCGTCTATCTGGCCGTCGAACGCGAGGACGGTACCGTTCGCGCCGACGACCTGCACCGCCGAGAACCGGCTGTTGTCGACGATGCCGTCTATCACCGCCGCGTTGTTCGAGAAGTTCGACACCTCGGGTTGTGAGGCGACGTAGCCGATGTAGTCGGCGCGTTCGTCCAACGAGGAGGCTATCTGCGCCGCGCCGAGGGAGGCGGACTCCTCAACGGCCGACTCGCTGCGCTGGAGTTCCTCGTGCTTGTACAGTTCCACGCCGCCGTAGGTGGCGCCGCTCAGAATCAGCGTGACCGCTACGAGCACGACGGCTAACTTGGTCTGTAGTTTCACCCGACTGCGTTCTCCTTCTTCTCGGGGCGTTCGATGTCGCCTTAGGTATACTTATCGGATATAATTACTTTCAGTGAAGAGGGATTTTTGGTCCTTCGCGCCGTGGTGCGCGCAAAAATCGGGTCGGGGTCGGAAGAAACTACTCCAGCGAGAACGTCCCGTCGCCGTCGAGGACGTGCACCTCGGCGTCCGAACCGGTCGCTTTGACCTCGCGTTCGAAGTCGTCGACGTCGATTTCGATCGGCGGGAACGTATCGTAGTGCATCGGGAACGCGTGGTCGACGTCCAACCAGTCGACGGCGATGGCGGCCTGCACCGGTCCCATCGTGAAGTGGTCGCCGCAGGGAAGGGCGGCCGCGTCCGGTTCGAGGTACGGACCGATGACGTCTTTCATCTCGGACATCAGTCCCGTGTCGCCGGCGTGATAGAACGTCGTCGCGTCGGCGTCGGACTCCTGTGTCGGCTTCTTGTCGCTGAGGAGGAAACCCACGGGAACCCCGAAGTCGTTCTCGTAACTGGTGTTGAGGCCGTTGGTGTGGTCCGCGCGGTGCATCGTGACGAACGCGTCGTCGCACTCGACGGTGCCGCCCATGTTCATGCCGATGCTGTCCGTGAAGCCCTTCTCGTCCTCCATGTAGCCGGTGAGTTCGGGGACGCCCACGACCGTCGCGTCGGTGAACGCGCCGGCGTCGGAGATGTGGTCGGCGTGGCTGTGCGTCAACAGGAGGTAGTCGGGGTCCTCCACGTCCGAGGGTGACAGGTCGGTGAACGGGTTATCGAAGAACGGGTCGATGAGGAACGTCGTGCCGTCGACGTCGACGTGCCAGGTGGAGTGACCGTGCCAGGTGAGTTCCATCGTCATAGTCGTGTGCCACTTGTGCCGTCGGGCGCATAAATCCAACAGTCCGGAGACAGGTCTGCTCGTTCCACCGGAGACGGACAGTCGGCGCCGACGGACACTCCGGCGGACCGAAAGTAGATTCTTCAGCTGACACGTCCACCGGTCCGGTATGGAACACGAGGTATCCGCCCGGCCGTCGTTCGCGCTACTGACCGTCTCCTTGGAGGAAGGCGAATCCCTCCGCGCCGAGTCGGGGGCGATGGTGAGCCACGACACCGGCATCGAGATGGAGACGAACGCCACGGGCGGCTTTCTGAAGTCCATCAGGCGCGCGTTCGGCGGCGAGAGCTTCTTTCAGAACACGTTCCGCGCGACGGCGCCGGGCGACGTCCAGTTCGCCCCGCCGCTTCCGGGCGATATCTCTCACGTCGAACTCGAAGGGGATACGCTGTACGTCCAGTCGGGGTCGTATCTCGCGGGCGACGCGGGCTTAGACGTAGACACGGAGTTCGGTGGTACGCGGACGTTCTTCGGCGGTGAGGGCCTCTTTCTCTTGAAAGTGACCGGGACGGGACCCCTGTTCCTGTCGAGTTACGGCGCCATCGAGGAGATATCGCTCAACGACCGGGAGTCGTTCGTCGTCGACACGGGCCACGTCGTCGCCTTCGAGGACACCGCCGAGTTCACCGTCCGGCGCGTCGGCGGCCTCCGGTCGACGCTGACCAGCGGCGAGGGCCTCGTCTGCGAGTTCGGCGGCAGCGGCACGGTGTGGGTGCAGTCGCGGAGCCCTGACGCGTTCCTCTCGTGGCTCATCCCGAAACTTCCGCAACCGTCGCCGAACACGCAGTGAGCGGACGGGAGAAACCCGACGGTTTTCCGCGAAGGAAAGAACGAAACGGGCGCGCGGTGACACCGCGTCCATGCACCGCGTACGCTTCCGCGACCCCGCGGGGTCGGCCCGCGACGGCCAGTGGCACGACGACGGCGTCTCCTTCGCCGACCGAACGTACTCGCTCGACGAGGTGGACGTCCTCCCGCCGTGCGAACCGACGAAACTGGTCTGCATCGGCCGCAACTACGCTGAACACGCCGACGAGATGGACAACGACCTGCCGGACCGGCCGCTGCTCTTTCTCAAACCGCCGAACGCGCTTGCGTCCCACGGCGATACCGTGACCGTCCCCGGAGGAAAGGAGCGAATCGACTGGGAGGCCGAACTCGCCGTCGTCATCGGGGCGCAGGCCCGCGACGTCGACGCCGACGACGCGATGGACTACGTCGCCGGCTACACCTGCATGAACGACATCTCGAACCGCGACGACCAAAATAAAGAACAGAACTGGGTGCGCGGGAAGGCGTTCGACAACTCCGCGCCCCTCGGCCCCGTCCTCGCCACGCCCGACGAGGTGCCCGACGACGCCGCCATCAAACTCCGCGTCAACGGCGAGACGAAGCAGTCCTCGACCATCGAGCACATGATTTTCTCGATTCCCGAGCTAATCGAGGAGATAACGGCGTACGTGACGCTGGAACCCGGCGACGTGATATCGACGGGCACGCCCGCCGGCGTGGGCGCCCTCTCGGACGGCGACAGCGTCGAAGTCGAAGTCGAGGGCGTCGGCGTCCTCGAACATGACGTGCGCGTTCCGTAGGCGTCGCCCCCGATTCGAGTATTCTCCTCGCTCGTCCCCGCGTCGCACGCGACGTCCGAGCGTCGTCCGGTGTAAGCACCCTTAAGAACCGGCGGCGGCATCGTTCGACCATGCGACCGAGGGACCTCTCCGCGCACCAAGCGTACGTACCCGGACGCGGCGCCGAGGAGGTGGCCCGCGAACTCGGGATGGACCCCGACGAGTTGACGAAACTGTCCTCGAACGAGAACCCGCACGGACCGAGTCCCGACGCGGTGGCCGCCATCGAGGACGCCGCTCCGGAGGTACACGTCTACCCGAAGTCCTCCCATACGGACCTCACGGACGCCCTCGCCGAGCGGTGGGACCTCACCTCAGAGCAGGTGTGGGTCAGCGCCGGCGCCGACGGCGCCCTCGATTATCTCTCGCGGGCGTTCCTCGAACCGGGCGACCGCGTGCTCACGCCGGAACCGGGCTTCGCCTACTACCCCATGTCCGCGCGCTACCACCACGGCGAGGTGGCCGAGTACGACCTGTCGAAGGCCGACGACTTCGCGCAGACGTCCGAGGGAGTGCTCGACGCCTACGACGGCGAGCGCATCGTCTACGTGACGACACCGCACAACCCGACAGGGTCGGAGATGCACCGAAGCGACATCGTCGACCTGCTCGAATCGGTCGACGACGAGACGCTGGTCGTCGTCGACGAGGCGTACGGCGAGTACAGCGAGGAACCGTCGTCCATCGACCTGCTCTCCGAACACGACAACCTCGCGGTCACTCGCACGTTCTCGAAGGCGTTCGGCCTCGCGGGGCTCCGCATCGGCTACGCCGCCGTGCCCGAGTCGTGGGCCGACGCCTACGCCCGCGTGAACACGCCGTTCGCGGCGAGCGAGGTGGCCTGCCGCGCCGCCCTCGCCGCCCTCGGCGACGAGGCGCACGTCGAGACGTCGGTGGAGACGGCCGAGTGGGCCCGCGAGTACTACCGCGAGGAACTCGACGCGGAGACGTGGCCCTCCGGGGCCAACTTCGTCCTCGCCGAGGTGGGCGACGCGTCCGCCGTCGCCGAGGCGGCGCAAAAACGGGGCGTCATCGTCCGCGACACGAGCAGTTTCGGCCTGCCCGAGTGCGTCCGCGTCTCCTGCGGCACGCGCGAGGAGACGACGCGCGCCGTCGAGGTGCTGAACGAGGTCATCGCCGACCTAGACGCAGGGGTCCCCGAGGCGTGACGCGCCGCATCGTCCTCACCGGCACGCCCGGCACGGGCAAGACCACCGTCTCCGAACTCGTCGCCGAGCGAACCGGTCTCGACGTGGTCCACCTGAACGACGAGATACGCGACGAGAAACTGTACACCGAACGCGACGACGAACGCGACTCGCTCGTCGCCGACGTGGAGGCGATAACCGAGTGGCTGGGCGAGTGGGACGGGATGGTCGAGTCGCACCTCTCGCACCTGCTCGACGCCGACGTCGCCGTCGTCCTGCGCTGTCACCCCGAGGAGTTGGAAGAACGCCTGCGGGAGCGGGGAGAATCGGAGGCGAAGGCGCGGGAGAACGCCGAGAGCGAGGCGCTCGACGTCGTCCTCTCGGAGGCCGTCGACCGCTTCGGTACCGAAGCGGTGTACGAGATAGACACGACCGACCGGACGCCCGAGGCCGTCGCCGACGACGTGGTGGCGGCCGTCGAGGGTGAGATGGAACCGCGCGCCGGAACCGTGAACTTCATCGACTACCTATGAGGCGGACCCGATGACGCTCGACCGCTACCGCTCGGTCGCGGACCGCCTGCTCGACCCGTTCGTCGGCGCGGCCGACCGACTCGGGCTCTCTCCCGACGGCGTGAGCGTCGTCGCCTTCGCGTTCGCCGTCGCCGCCGGCGTCGCGTTCTACCTCGGGACGCCGCTCTGGTACGCACTGGGCGGCGTCTTCGTCTTCCTGAACGGCTGGTTGGACCTCGTGGACGGCGCCCTCGCCCGCGCGCAGGGCGTCTCCTCGGACGGCGGCGACCTGTTGGACCACGTGCTCGACCGCTACGCCGACATCGCCATGCTCGTCGGTCTCGCCGCCGGCATCGACTCCTACGGTCTCGGCCTCGCCGCCGTCACGGGCGTCTTGATGACCTCGTACCTCGGCACGCAGATTCAGGCGGTCGGCCTCGGCCGCCAGTACGGCGGCCTCGTCGGCCGCGCGGACCGCCTGGCGCTCATCGGCCTCGTCGCGTTCGTCGCCGCCGCCGTCCCCCGGCCGGTGTTCGGACTCACCCCCGTCGGGTGGCTCTTGGTGTTCTTCGCAGTCATCGGCCACTTCACCGCGCTCCAGCGGTTCTGGGGCGCGTGGTCGGACCTCTCCTGACGGGACCGGGTTCGAGAGTCGACGGCCGCCGCCGAATCGCCGTCGTCGCACGTTTTATAAGTCGCCTCCGACTATCACGCACTATGCCCCAGTGCGAAATGTGCGGCAAGGAGCGACCGTCGCTCACGACGGTCAAAGTCGAAGGGGCCGAACTCGAACTCTGTGACGACTGTTCGCAGTTCGGAACCGAGGTCCGCACCGAGTCGAGTTCCTCCGGCTCGACGAAGTACTCAACGTCGAGTTCGTCGGGGTCGTCCTCGTCGTCCGACTCGTCGGGTTCCGGGTCCTCGGGCGGCGGCGGTGGCTCCTCCCAGCGCCGGCGCGACATGTTCGACGACATGGACGAGATAGCGGGCGACTACGACGACCGCATCCGCGACGCCCGCGAGGAGCGCGGCATGAGCCAAGAGGACCTCGCGAACTCGCTCAACGAGAAGGCGAGCCTCATCCGCAAACTCGAACGCGCCGACATCCTCCCGCCGGACAACGTCCGGAAGAAACTGGAGCGGAAGCTCGAAATCTCGCTCGTGGAGGGCGGCGACGACGAGGAGAACGAGTGGTCCGGCGGGTCGTCGACGACGACCACCCTCGGCGACGTGGTAAAGCGGAAGGACTGACTGCTCGGCTCGCTTCTCGATTTACTCTTCCGTGAGAAACCGCGCGCGAACCTCCAGCGACAGGTCCGCGACGATGCCGATAGTCACCGACGCTCCCTCCAGCAGCGACGACGCCTCGGTGTACGAGAGCGGTTCCGCGCGGTCGGCGCCGGGCGCGTTTTCGCTTCCGCTTCCGCTTCTACTTCCACTTTCGTCTCCGTCGGGGTCGGCGGCGAACCGGAACGGCTCTGGGTCGATGCGGTCGCCCGACACCGTCGGCCGGTGGCGGAGGACCCCCTCGTCGGTGCGAAGGTAGAGCACGTCCGCCGCCGCCTCCAGCGCCGCCAGCCAGTCGTCGGGGGTGACCGAGTCGGCGTCGCGCCACCCGGCGACGGCCTCGACCACGGGCTGAAGCGCGCCCACGCGTTCGGTGTCCGACTCGTCTTCGAGGTGTCGCTGGAGGGTCTCGGCCACCGTCGCGGGGTCGCCGGCGACCGGCCCCGAGTCGTCCGGGTCGTCCATGCGGGACCCCTCGCGCTCCGCCCCCAAAAGAGAGCGGGATGCTGAACCTATTTTGCACCTCGGCGTTTACTCTCTCACGTGTTCATCCTCGTCAACCTCAAGGCGTACCCGTGCGACCCCGTCGAAGTAGCGACCGCGGCCCGCGACGTGGCCGAGGACTCGGACGTCCGCATCGCCGTCTCGCCGCAGGCGGCGGACCTGCGCCGCGTCGCCGACACCGGCGTCGAGACGTGGGCCCAGCACGTCGACCCGAACGACTACGGCAGTCACACCGGCAGCACCCTCGCCGAGGCCGTCGCGGAGGCGGGCGCCGAAGGAACGCTCGTCAACCACTCGGAGAAGCGCATGAAACTCGCCGACATCGACGGCTCCGTCCGGGCCGCCGAGCGGGCCGGACTGGAGACGTGCGTCTGCGCGAACAACCCGGCGCAGATCGGCGCCGTCGCGGCCCTCGGCCCCGACTCGGTCGCCGTCGAACCGCCGGAACTCATCGGCGGCGACGACTCCGTCGCCTCGGCCGACCCCGACATCGTCCGCGACGCCGTCGAAGCGGCCGCGAACGTCGACGAGGACGTCGAAGTGTTCTGCGGCGCCGGCATCTCCACCGGCGACGACGTCGAGGCGGCCGGCGACCTGGGCGCGACGGGCATCCTCCTCGCCTCGGGCGTCGCCAAGGCCGACGACCCGCGCGCGGCGCTGGAGAATCTCGTCGAACCGCTGTAAGCCGTCAGAAAGCGCAGAAAACAGAGAAAACAGAGGCGACTCAGTCGTCCGCTTCCGCCGTCTCGCCGTCCTCGATTCGCTCCGTATCGGGCACGAACGCCGACTCGACGGCCGAGACGACCGCCGACAGTTCCGCCTCGTCGAGACGGTCCGCGAACGTCTCGCGGACGAGTTCGGGGACGGCGTAGGCGTAACGCCCGCGGCCGACGTGTTCGACGAACCCGGCGCGCCGGAGCGGTCCGTTTCGGCTGTAGGCCAACTGCTTGTCGCCGACCTCGCCCGCGGCGACGTGCGCGTCCACGGGGTCGCGGGCGTCCGACTCCCGGTAGACGGCGAGCATCCGGCGGGACGCCTCCGGCAGTCCCGCGAGCACGCCCGTCAGTCGCTCAACCACGTCCTCGCGGCCCGTGAGACCCTCGACGCCGCTGTGGGCGCGTTCGGGAGCGACAGAGGACTCGTCGGCCGCCGTGTGGCCGTCGACGCCGGCGTCGGCGCCGACGAACGCGTCCGCGTCCAGACCGGGATAGGCGCCCGCGGCGGCCGACGTCACCGCCTCCTCCTCCGCGTCGTCGTCAGCGGCGGTCGTCTCCGAGTTCTCCGGGTTCGCTTCCGCCCCCGCCTCCGCCTCGGACCCGTTCTCGACGGCACCGGTCGCACTCTCGTCGGCCGTCGTCGCGCCGTCCACCGCTGCGCCGTTCTCGACCGTCTCGTCGCGCGACGCCTCGTACTCGGCCAGCGCGGACTGCTGCTCTTCGGGGCGTCCGAGGTTCCGACCCTGTCCGCCGCGGTAGGGCGACTCCGCCTTCCGGAACATCGCCTGCGCGAACTGGTCGGCCATCCGCGAGAGGTCGCGGGCCTCCTCCAGTTCGCGCTCCAAGTCGCGTATCCGCGCCTCCTTGCGTTCTAACTGCTGGCGCAGGTCGGCTATCTCCGACTCGCGGCGCGCCTTCTCGTCGGAGATTCCCTGTAACTCCGAGACCAAGTCGCCGTCGACGGACTTCAGGTCGGGGCGCTCGAAGTCGTCGAGGCCGGGCGTCGCGCCCGCGTCGAACGTGTTCTTCTTTCTGAACTGCACCCGTCGGATGGATTCGGACCAGTCGGTGACGAGGAACGCCTCGCCGTTGGCCATGTCCTCGATGGCGTCGGCGTACTCGCTCCCCAGAATGCGGCCGACGACCTTCGTGTCGTTGTTCCACGTCAGGCGGTGCCAGCAGAGCCAATCGCACTGGGTGATGAAGTCCTTCTTCACGTCGGCGGGTCGCTGGGAGATGCCTACGATGCCGAGGCCGTGTTTCCGACCCCGCTTGCCGATTTTGATGAGCATCTTGCCCGCCTCGTCCATCCCGCCACCCTCGGGGATGTACTCGTGGCACTCCTCGACCAGCATGAGAAACGGCTTCTTCAGTTTCTTCTCCTTGGCGAAGAGGTTCTTGGCCACCTCGGTGAGCAGTTTCTGCGCGTCGCTCTCGTCGAGGTAGCCCGACACGTCGAGGATGATGGGGATGTTCTGCTCTAAGGCGAGGTGTGCGAGTTTCTCCGCGTGTTCGGGGCTGACTTGGATGTCGCACTCGTCGTCAGCGCCCGCGTGCAGGAGTTCGAACTGCTCTTTCAACCCGTAGTACTCGCCGTCGGTGTCGACGATGAGGACCGGAAAGTTGTTCGACAGCAGTTTCTCGATGACCACCGACGCGGTGTTGGATTTGCCGGACCCCGACTTGCCGGTGATGAACCCCCGGCCGGTCAGGATGTCGACCACCGGCAGTTCCACCGGCGACCCCGGGTCCGCGTCCGCGTCTCCCCCCGCGCCGTCGCGCACGTCCGCGACGGTAATCGTCTCGGTTTCCTCGCTCATCTACCGATTCGTCCGCGCGCGTCCTCATAGTTCCTCCCCTCGCGTCCGTCGCGCGTCGGACGCGGGACGTCGTGCGGTACGGCGGAGTCCGGTGAAGAGCGGACGCTCAATCGAAGTCGCCGAGGGAGACCTGTCCGTCCGTCGCGTCTCCTCGCTCGCCGTCGCTCTCGGCGCTCTCCGCGCCCGCCGGTGCCTCGTCGGCTTCGTCCGTCGATACCGTCGCGTCCGACCCCTCCCAGCCGTCCAGTCGGGACTGGTCGGCGTCGGCAAAGGAGAGGTTCGAGACGCGGACGCCCACCTTCCGGGCCGCGTCGCCGTCGAACTCTGCGAGGAGGTCCAGCGCCACCTCGCGCACGAGGTCGGGGTCGTCGACCGGACCTGACAGCGACCGCGCCCGCGTGTTCACGTCGTAGGGCGGGACGACGACCTTGATGCCGATGGTTCGGTACATCGCACCGCGGCGCCGCGCGCGGTCGGCCACGTCCGCGGCGAGGCCGGTGACGACGTCCGCCTTCTCGTCGGCGTCGTCGGTCGCCTCGGCGAACGCCGACTCCCGCGAGAGGCTCTTCGGCCGCCCTGTGGGCGTCACCTCCCGGTCGTCGACGCCGCGCGCCCGGTCGTGGAGTTCGCGGCCGCGCGACCCGAACCGCGCTTCCAATCGGTCGGGGTCCGCGGCCGCGAGGTCGCCCGCCGTTTCGATTCCCATCTCGCCCATCTCCCGCGCCGTCACGGGGCCGACGCCGTGCACCTCGGTGACGGAGAGGGGGGCGAGAAAGTCGCGGACCGACCCCGGCGGGACGACGACCAGTCCGTCCGGCTTGTCGTGGTCGGAGGCCACCTTCGCGGCCGACATGTTGGGGGCGACGCCGACGCTGGCCGGGACGCCCACCTCGCGGGCGATGCGCTGTTTGAGGTGGCGGCCGACGCCCTCCGCGAGCGTTCGCTCTCTGTCGCTTCCGTCGTCGACGGTCCGCCACGCCGTGCTGTCGGTCACGTCGAGGTACGCCTCGTCGATGCTCACCTCGCGCACCACGTCGGCGCAGTCGTGCAGAATCTCGCGCACCTCCTCGGCGACGGACTGGTAGTACTCGATGTCGACGGGACGGTAGCGGCCGCCGGGTTCGTCGCCCGACGCTTCGATGGGCGGGAGGCGTTCGAGGGCTTGCGAGATGGGTTGGGCGCTCTCGACGCCGAACTCGCGCGCCTCGTAACTCGCGGTGGCGACGGCGCCGAACGACTCGCCGTCCTCGTAGCCCATGCCGACGACGAGGGGTTCCCCGCGGAGGGAGGGTTCGCGCAGGCGCTCGCAGGAGGCGTAAAAGCAGTCCATGTCGACGTGGAGGACGACGCGCGCGTCGGTGCGGTCCTCGCGCGCCACGCCGGGGAGCGTCTCGCCCGCCATGAGAGACAGTGCGCTCTCCGGACTCGTTAGTGTTCGCAAAGCGGGGCGAAACTGAACGTGGCCGCTCGTCTCGACGGGGAGGCGAGCGACGCCGACGCCGGCGCTGACGCTTGTGGGTACGACGGAGACGGGAGCGGAAACGGAAGGACGCGGTCGGCCCCGGAGAACGCGGCCGCCCTCACTTCAGCCGTTCTTGGAGGAACGACGGATGCGCGGCGGTGACGCCGTCGATGGAGAGTATCTGTTCGGCGATGACGTCGCCGAGGGCGTCGCCGTCGGCGGCGCGCACCTCGGCCATCAGCATGTGGTCGCCCGACGAGGAGTACAGCGACTCCACGTCCTCTAGCGCTTTCAGCGCGCGCGTCGCTTCGACGTAGCGCTCGGAGGCGATGTCGATGCCGACGAACGCGATGGACTGCCCGGAGAGTTTCTTCGGGTCCACGTCGGCCGAGTAGCCGACGATGACGCCGTCGGACTCCAGTTTCTGGATATACTTGCGGACCGTCGGCTTCGAGACGTCCGCCCGTTCCGCGATTTCCGCGTAGGACGCCTGCGCGTCCTGTTCGAGGACGGCGAGGATGCGTCCCTCCGTAGAGGTTGCTTCCATAGCTAACTGTTTTGCTTCACTGAAAAAATATCTTCCGAATCGGAAAACGAAGTCGGCGGCCGGTTCGGACCCCGAGAACGGCGTCGTCGGGGCCGTTACTTGTGCTTGTCGAGGAACATGTCGTACGAGCGCTCCCACTCGTAGTCCTCGTCGAAGTAGCGCTCCGCGAGGGGTTCCTCGGGCATCTCGCCGATGTTCTGCTTCTCCTGCTGGTAGGACGGACGGTCCTCGTCGTGGTAGTACCGGCCGGTGAGGACGGTACCCTCGTTGAGGGCGTTCTCCGTCTCGTACATCAGGTCGGAGGCGGACTTACGGTCGGAGACGTCGATCTCGTAGTCCTCCGAGTCGTTGACGTCGATGTAGGGGACGTACTGCTTGGCGTCCTTGTTCCACGTCGGACACTGCGTCAGGAAGTCGACGTGGCTGAACCCGTCGTGCTCGATGGCCTCGACGATGATGTCCTTCGCCTGGTTGGGGTTGACGGCGGCGGTGCGGGCGACGTACGACGCGCCCGCGTTGAGGGACATCGACAGCGGCCGAAGCGGCTGCTTGGCCGAGCCGTGAGGCTGGGTCTTCGATTTGTGACCCATCGGCGACGTCGGGGACGTCTGCCCCTTCGTCAGGCCGAAAATCTCGTTGTTGAACACGATGTAGGTCATGTCGTGGTTCTCGCGGGCGGAGTGCATGAAGTGGTTTCCGCCGATACCGTAGCCGTCGCCGTCGCCGCCGGCGGCGACGACCGTCAGGCCGGGGTTCGCGAGTTTCGCGGCGCGCGCGATGGGGAGCGAGCGCCCGTGGATGGTGTGGAAGCCGTAGGAGTCGAAGTAGCTGTTCAGCTTACCCGAGCAGCCGATGCCCGTGACGAGGAGCATCTCCTCGGGGGACAGGCCGAGTTCCGCCGCGGCGCCTTTCAGGGCCTTAAGGACCCCGAAGTCGCCACAGCCGGGACACCAGGTGGGCTGGGGTTCGAGTCCGGGTGTGTACTCGTTTCGGTCTCGTTCGACGTTCTCGCCGATTGCGTTGAATGCGCTCATTGGTTAGTCACTCGCTGCGGGGACGAATTTGGTCTCGTGGGTGGGAAGCTCCTCACCCTCGACGATGCTCGTGACGAAGCCTTCGGTTATCTCTTCGGGTTCGAACGGGTTGCCGTTGTACTTGAGCAGACTGGAGAGTTTCTCGCCGTACTTGCCGATCTCCTTCTGCGTGAGACCACGGAACTGCGCCGAGGCGTTCATCTCGACGACGAGACACTCGTCGACGCTCTCTAAGAACTCGGACACCTGTTCGACCGGGTACGGCGCCATCTCGGAGACGCCGAGCGCCTTCACGGAGTGGCCGTCGTCGTTGAGACGGTCGACGGCCTCCTCGACGGTCCCCTGCTGGGAACCGAACGTCATGATGCCGTACTCGGCCTCGTCGGGGCCGTAGTGCGTGTTGTTCGGCACGTCACCCTCGTCGAGTTCCGCACGGATGGCCTCGAGTTTCTCCATGCGACGGTTCACTTGGAAGACGCGGTTGTCCGGGTCCTCTGCGATGTGACCGGCGGGCATGTGCTCGTTACCGGTCGCGAGGTAGCGGCCGCCCTTCTGACCGGGGATGGACCGCTTGCTGACGCCCTTTTCGCCTTCGTGCTGGAAGCGGTTGTACTTCCCGGAGGGGTCGTGCGGCGCGTCCGCGAGTTCCTCCTCGGAGATGACCGAACCGATGTCGCCGTTCGGTTCCTCGTCGAAGACGCTGGCCGGGACGTTCCGCAGTTCCCCGCCGTTCTTCTGGTCGTAGAGGACGATGGACGGAATCTGGTACTCGTAGGCGATCTGGAACGCCTTTCGCGTCTGGTGGTACGCCTCGGCCGCGTCCGAGGGCGCGAAGACGACGCGGTGGGAGTCGCCCTGCGAGGTGTACAGGACGTGTTCGAGGTCGCCCTGTTCGGGCTTCGTCGGCATGCCCGTCGAGGGGCCGGCGCGCATGGCTTCGACGAGGACAACCGGCGTCTCGGTCATCTCGGCGAGGCCGAGCGGTTCGGACATCAGCGCGAACCCGCCGCCGGACGAACCGGACATCGCCTTCGTGCCGGCGTGGGAGGCGCCGATGGCCAGCGCCGCCGCCGCGATTTCGTCCTCGACCTGCTCGGAGATGCCGCCGACCTCGGGCAGGTTCTGGGACATGATGGTGAACACTTCGGTCCACGGGGTCATCGGGTAGCCCGCGATGAACCGACAGCCCTCGTCGAGTGCGCCGTAGGCGATGGCGTCGGAACCGGAGAGCAGCACCTGCTCCTCGTCGTGTTCGCCCTCGGGTACCGAGATGTCCGGAGCGTCGACGTCGTACTCCTCTTGGACCATCTCGTAGGCCGCTTCGAGGATTTCGAGGTTGGGGTCGAGAATCTTCTCGGGCATCGCATCGCGCATGAGGTTCTCGATCCACTCGGTGTCGATGCCGGCGATGGCGCACGTGACGCCGACGCCGGCCGTGTTGCGCATGACTTCGCGACCGTGCTCGCGCGCCATCGTGCGCAGGTCGATGTCGTAGACGTGCCAGCCGTTCTCCTCGACGCGTTCGTCGAAGTCCTCGATTTCGGAGGTGTCGAGCAGCCCGGAGTCGTAGACGATGACCCCGCCCTCGCGAAGTTCGTCGAGGTTCTCCGACAGCGGCTTGACCTCCTCGTTACCGTAGTACGCGTTCTCCTGCGGGTTCCGAGCGAACGAGTCGCCCAGCGCGAGCAGGAAGTTGTAACCGTCCCCGCGGGACTTGACGGGGTCGGCGGAGGCGCGAATCTCCGTGTACGTGTGGCCGCCGCGGATCCGCGACGGGTAGTGACGGTGTGTGAATACGTGAAGCCCCGAACGCATCAGGGCCTTCGCGAAGTTTTGGCTCGTCGAGGCGATACCGTCCCCAGAACCGCCTGCGATTCGCCAGATAAGTTCATCGTCAGTCATATCTTCCACTCAGGCCCGCGAGGGCCACTACTGGATAATTTCGAGAGGAGGCGATTAAAGCCTTTGCTATGCATTAACAAGGAAAGATGATGTAAGACCTAATATTCATAGTACGCTCCGCGAAAATCCCGGATTTGTGGACAGTCGACCAGTTTCGGCGTCAGGCCGACGCGGGAACCGCCTCTCCGTCCGCCCCTCGAAACGGCGTTACTCGTTGTCGGGGCTGCTCGGGTGGTAGTCGGTGTCGTACTCGCCCGGGTTCGCGTCCATCCGGTCGGGGTTGACGCGCCCGCCGAGGAGCATGAAGTCCACGATAGTGAGATACAGCATCGCCTCGACGACGGGGACGGCCCGCGGCGGGAGCACCGGGTCGTGCCGGCCGACGACCTGGATATCCTTCTCCTCGCCCGTCTCCCAGTCCACCGTCTTCTGCTCTTTGGGAATGGAGGTGGGCGCGTGCCACGTCACCTCGCCGAATATCGGCTGCCCCGTCGTGATGCCGCCCTGGATGCCGCCGTGTTTGTTGCCGACGGGCGTCGGATCGCCGTCCTCGTCGAACTCCCAGTCCTCGTTTCTGTCCTTGCCGGTCCACTCGCGCGCCTCGCGGCCGAGGCCGAACTCGAACCCCGTCGTCGCGGGGATGGCCATCATCGCCTGCCCGAGGCGGGCGGAGAAGGAGTCGAACCGCGGTGCGCCGAGGCCGTGGGGGACGCCGCGCGTCTCGAAGTAGACGGACCCGCCGATGGAGTCGCCCTCCTCCTGGTACGTCTCTATCTTCTCCAGCATCTCCGCGGCCGTCTCGGGGTGCGCACAGCGCACCTCGTTCTCCTCGGTGTGTTCGACCATCTCCTCGAACGTCACCGGCGGCGCCTCCACGTCGCCGATCTGGTTCACGTGGGCTTTGACCTCCACGCCCTCTTCTTCGAGAATCTTCTTGGCCACCGCGCCGGCGGCCACCCAGTTCACCGTCTCGCGCGCGGAGGACCGCCCGCCGCCGCCCCAGTTGCGCGTGCCGAACTTCGCGGAGTAGGTGAAGTCGCCGTGACTCGGTCGCGGCGCCGTCACGTACGGTTCGTACTTGCCCGACCGGGCGTCCTTGTTCTCGATGACCATCCCGATGGGCGTGCCCGTCGTGTAGCCGTCCTGCGTCCCCGAGTTGATGACGACGGCGTCGGGTTCGCCTCTGGACGTCGTTATCATCGACTGGCCGGGCTTTCGCCGGTCGAGTTCCTTCTGCACGTCGTCCTCGTCGAGTTCGAGGCCGGCCGGACACCCCGAGACGGTGACGCCCATCGCGTCGCCGTGGCTCTCGCCGTAGGTCGTCACCTGGAAGAGTCGGCCGAAGCGGTTGCCGTTCATTACCCGTCGCTCTGTGACGCGGGCATTTAGGCTTTGTAGAAAGGCGCAAACGCGGCGGTCGATTCGGCGGGAAGTCTTCCCCCGCCGCTTCCCTCCCGGGGTCGCGGCGTCGTTCGGCGAATCGTCCGAGTCGGGAGGCCGGGTGCCGACCCTCGACGACCGCCGACCTACGGGAGCGTTCCGTCGGCCGCGTAGCAGTTGAATCGGAGGCGCACGGTCGCGCGCACGTCGTCGTCGTCCGGGCCGATCAAGGCGACCGTGTACTCGCCGTGAACCGGGGGGCGACCGAGCGGGACCGCGTACAGTTCGCCCTCCTCGGGCGAGAATATCGAGTAGTCGTCGGGGTCGAGTTCGCTCATGTCGCGGTTGTCCGACAGCGGAATGGTGGTGACGAGGTCGTCGTCGCGGTTTCGTACCGTGACCGCGCGACCGGCACCCTCGGCCGCGGCTTCCTCGGAGACCAACACCCCGAGAGCGACTTGCTCGTCGCCCTCTATCGGGGCGACCCGACGGAGGTGTTGAGAGCCGCCTCCGAGGCCCTCGCTGGAACAGTGAGCGACGTTCTCCGTTCCGAGACAGCCGGCGACGAGACCCGAGCCGCCGGCAACTCCGCCGAGAAACGCGCGCCTGGAAAGCATACTCGTTAGTGTCAGCTCACATCAGAATAGCGTTGCGGGTGTCGTGGCGCGTCTCCTCCCGCCGAGAGTATAACTCGTCCGGGATTCTCGTACCACCGATGCTCTTCACCGAGACGCTCCGCGACCGACTCGAAGCGACGTTCTGGGCGCGCCACGCCAACCCGTGGAGCGCCGGAACGCGCTTTCTCGCGCTTCCGTTGCTGATGACCGCCGTCTATCGCCGCGACCGGCGACTTCTCCTCGCGACGCTCGCGTTCACGCTCGTCAACCCGGTGTTGTTCCCGCCGCCGGCGCGGACTGACTCGTACCTGAGTCGCGTCGTCCTCGCCGAACGCGAGTGGCTGAGCGAGGATAGGGGAACGACGGGAACGGACTACCCGAACGTGCTTAACCTACTCAACGCCGCCGCGACGCTGTACGCCCTCGTCTCGGCCCTGCGGCGCCGTCGGGCTGGGACGGTTCTCGGGACGCTCTGCGCGATGGGGTTCAAGCTCTGGTGGGTCGACGCCGTCGTCCGCGAGACGGGCGTGACCGGCGAGGGACCCACCGGGCCGGCGGCGTCGAGTGCGGAATCGAGCGCCGAGTAGCGCCTACTCGTCGCGCCGGACCGACGCTCCCAGCGACTCCATCGTCTCGAAGAAGTTCGGGAAGGACACGTCGACGTGTTCGGCGCCGGTCACCGTCGTCTCGCCGTCGGCGACGAGGCCGGCCAGCGCCAGCGCCATCACGATGCGGTGGTCGTGCCGCCCGTCGACCGTCGCGCCCGTCAGGTCCGTCTCGCCGCCGTGAATCGTCAGCGAGTCCGTCTCCTCGGTGACGGAGGCGCCCATCGCCTCCAACTCCTCGGCCATCGCGCGCACGCGGTCGGTCTCCTTGTACCGGACGTGCTCGCAGTTTTCTATGGCGGTGTCGCCGTCGGCGACGGCGCCGAGGACGGCGATGGTCGGCAGGAGGTCCGGCGTGTCGCCCACGTCCACCGTCGTCCCGGAGAGGTCGGCGTTCGAGACGGTGAGTTCGCCCGCGTCGCGGTCCCACTCGACGTCCGAACCCATCTCGCGGACGACGTCCACGATGGCGGCGTCGCCCTGCGCGCTGGGTCGGGCGCCCTCGACGACGACGGACTCCCCCTCAGCGCCGGCCATCGCACCCGCCGCGAGGAGATAGGAGATGGAGGAGAAGTCGCCGGGCACCTCGTACTCGCCGTCGGCGGGGTCGTAGGACTGCCCGCCGTCGACGGAGAAACCCGATTCGGTCTTCTCGGCGTCGACGCCGTAGTCGGCTAAGAGTTCCAGCGTGATGTCGACGTACGGCGCCGACTTCAACTCAGTCTCCAGTTCGACGTCGATTCCCTCCTCGGTGACGGCGCCGGCCATCAGGAGCGCGGAGATGTACTGCGAGGAGACGTCGCCCGGAATCGACACCGCACCGCCGGCCATGCCGCCGCCGAGGACGAGGGGGGCTTGCCCGTTCCCGCGGGTAGACTCGCCGCGGGCGCCCAACGACTCGACGGCGCCGAGCAGCGGTCCCTGCGGGCGCGAGCGGAGCGAGTCGTCGCCGGTGAGGACGGTCAGTCCGTCGCCGAGGGCGGCGCAGGCCGTCACGAGGCGCATCGTCGTCCCCGAATTCTCGCAGTTCACCACGTCGTCGGGCGTCTCGGGTCGGCCGCCGAACCCGGAGACGGCGAGCGACGACTCGTCGTCGGCCAACTCCGTCTCGCCGCCGGAGGCGTCCACGAACCGCATCGTCGCCTTCGTGTCGGCGCTGACGAGGGGGTTTCGGACCGTCGCCTCGGCGCCGTACCCCGCGGCGAGAATCGCCCGGTGGGTGTAGCTCTTCGACGGCGGGGCGCGCGCGCGTCCCTCGACGCGAGACGGCGAGATGGTGACGTCCATGCCTTCCGATGGCGCGGGGGTCCGTATGAGGGTACCGGAGGCGGCGAGGATTCCCCGCCCTCCCGGTGCGTCCGGCGGTCGGACCTCGCCCGCCCGCGCCGTTCCGCGACGCGTGCCCTTATGAACCGCCACGTCGAAGCCGGGTCCATGGACCCGGACCTCTCGTCGCTCGACGCCCTCCTCGGCGAGGAGGACGCCGACGGCTACCTCGTCGACGACACGAGCCACAACTCCACGCAGCAGTACCTCTCGGGGTTCGAGGCGCACGACCCGTTCGTGACGCTGTACACCCCCGAAGAGACGGTGCTTCTCGTCTCCACGCTGGAGTTCGGCCGCGCGAAAAAGCAGAGCCGCGCCGACGAGGTGCGCCGCCTCGCCGAGTACGATTACCGCGACGTCGTCGCCGAACACGGCCCCGCCGAGGCGAAGGCGCGCGTCCACGCCGCCTTCCTCGACGACTACGGCGTCTCGTCGGTGCTGACGCCCGAGCGGTTCCCCCTCGGCCCCGCCGACGGCCTCCGCGACCGCGAGGTGTCCGTGACGCCCGACCACAGCGACCGGGTGACCGAGATTCGCGCGACGAAGACCGACGAGGAGGTGGAACACGTCCGCGCGGCCCAGGAAGCCAACGAGGCGTCGATGCGCGCCGCGGAGGACCTCATCGCCGACGCCGGCGTCGAGGACGGACGTCTCGTCCACGACGGCGAACCGCTGACGAGCGAACGCGTCAAAGAGGAGATAGAGGTGACGCTGCTCCGTCACGGCTGCGGACTGGACGACACCATCGTCGCCTGCGGCGCCGACGCCGCCGACCCGCACGACCAGGGGAGCGGTCCGCTCCGCGCCGACGAGCCGATAATCGTCGACATCTTCCCGCGGTCGAAGACGACCGGCTACCACGCCGACATGACGCGGACGTTCCTGAAGGGCGACCCGTCCGAGACGCTACTCGAGTGGTACGACCTGACGCACGAGGCGTTGGAGGCGGCGTTCGACGCCGTCGAACCCGGCGTCACTGGCGCGGACGTCCACGACGTGGTCTGCGACGTCTACGAGGGGGTCGGTCACGACACCCTCCGGTCGAACTCGATGGCCGAGACGGGGTTCATCCACTCGACGGGCCACGGCGTCGGCCTCGACGTGCACGAACTCCCGAGTCTGTCGCCGTCCGGCGAGGAACTGAAGCCAGGTCACGTCATCACGGTCGAACCGGGGCTGTACGACCCGTCGGTCGGCGGCGTCCGCATCGAGGACATCGCGGTGGTGACAGAGGGCGGCTACGAGAACCTCACATCCTACCCGGTGGAGCTAGTCGTCTGAAGGAAAAAGGAAAAAGGAGAAGGGAGAAGGGAGAAGGGCAGAGAGGAGACGGCGCTCGGGGTCAGCCGCCGGAGGACTCTTCGACCGCCTCGCCGGCCGCCTGCGACCACTGACTCTGTGCGCTCTCGTACTCCGAGAGGAGCGATTCGAGAGCTTCGGCCGTCGTGGAGTTGAGGACGCCCGCCGCCTGTCTGACCACCTCGCCGTCCTCGACGAGGAAGGCGTAGATGGTCTGTTCGCCGAGGATGCCGAGTCGGCGCCGGAAGGCCTGTTTGTCGACCGGAACGAACACCGTGTTGTCGGCCAGCTTTCGGCGCGCGCTCTCCGGCGACAGTCCGCCCATCACCGACGGAGGGAGCATTCCGCTGCGACCGCCCGTGACGAACAGTTCGTAGTAGTCGAAGTGGTCGTACTCCTCGCGGAGTTCGTTGGCGAGTCCGCGCCAGGAGTCGACGAGCGTCTGCTGTCGGTTGTGGAAGCTGAGAACGACGAGCGTCTGCTCTCCCTCGAAGTCGACGGGGAGATGGACTCGTCGACCGTCGCTGGTTCGCCCGGGGACCGAGGGGAATTTCATCATTGAGAACACTCACTCGGACCAGTATAAACCTGCGCAATTATCAAATCTAGAGAACTAGTCAGACGCCCGCAAGCCCCCGCATATCCGGCGTGTTCCGGAGGACGGACGATTGAGACGTCCTAGCGTAAACTCGGCGGCAGTTCCGAAACGTCGGTTCGAGACTCGTCTCTCGTCGACGACAGTCTCCGCTCCGCGCCGGTCGCGTCTCGGCGACGTCACATAAAGATTCGGCCCCGAAACTCAAACTCGATACTCGAATCCAGACTCAGTCGGGACGCTCGTACTCGGGGTCGAACAGGTGCGCCGACATCGGTCCGGGGGAGGACCCCTCCACGACGTTGTAGCGGTCGAACTCCTCGACGCCCGCCTCCCGCAGGAGTTCCTCGTCGTAGAACGCGTTGCCCGTGCACTCGGCGGGGTCGCGGCGTAGAATCTCGGTGACGGCGTCGCAGACGATCTGCGGCGTCCGCCAGTCCTCGGGCGACCCCATACCGAAGTGACGCGTCGCCTCGGATTCGATGGCCGAGACGGGCCACAAACTGTTCACGCCGATCTCCTTTCCCGAGAGTTCCCCGGCCAACGACTGCATCACGACGGTCATCCCGTACTTCGAGACGGCGTAGGCGGCCATCCCCGGCCGCGCGGGGTTCGCCATCGGCGGCGAGAACGCGAGGACGTGCGCGCGGTCGCTCTCTTTCAGGTGCGGCAGGGCCGCCTGCGTCGTGACGTACGTCCCGCGGACGTTCACGCCGGCCAGGAGGTCGAACCGCTTCGGCGGCGTCTCCTCGAACGGCGCCATGTGGATGGCGCCCGCGTTGTTGATCAGGATGTCCAGACCGCCGAACTCCTCGGCGGTGTCGGCTATCGCCGCCTCGACGGACTCCTCGTCGCGCACGTCCAACTCCTTCCAGATGGACTCGCCGCCGCGTTCGCGTATCTCCTCGGTCGTCTGCCGTATCGTCCCCGGGAGTTCGTCCCTCGGTTCGACGGTCTTTCCGGTCGAGACCACCTTGACCCCCTTCTCGGCGAGTTCGAGGGCCAACGCCTTCCCGATTCCGCGACTCGTCCCCGTGATAAACGCTACACGTCCGTCGAGTTTACTCCCGGCCATGGCTCTCCTACCGCGGCCGAGTACTTCACGTTTCCTCACGGAGTCGGCCGGAACCGCGAGTTCGACGGCCGGGGAGCGACGCGGCGCCCCTGCGGCCGCGCGCACCGCCGCGTCACCGAACCCCTTTTGACCGCCCCGGCGCGTAGTCGGCGGCGATGGAGGTACTGGTCGTCGGCGCGGGCGAGATGGGTCGGTGGGCGGGCGCAACGCTCGCTCCCGAGTTCGACGTGGCGTACGCGGACCGCGACCCCGCGGCTGCGCGCGCCGCCGCGGCGACGACCCCCGACGCCCGACCCGTCGCGCTCGACGGGTCGGAGACGTTCGACGCCGTCTGCCTCGCGGTGCCCATCTCGGCCGCCGCGGACGCCGTCGCCGACCACGCGCCGCGCGCCGACCGCGCGGTGTTCGACGTGACGGGCGTGATGGCCGCCCCCGTCGCGGCGATGCGCGAGTCGGCATCGGAGCGAGAGCGACTCAGTCTTCACCCCCTCTTCGCCGCGGCGAACGCCCCCGGAAACGTCGCCGCCGTCCGCGATGCTCCCGGTCCCGTCACGGACCGCGTCTGCGACGCCCTCGCCGCGGCCGGTAACCGCGTCTTCGAGACGACGCCCGAAGAGCACGACGAGGCGATGGAGACCGTACAGGCGGGGGCGCACGCCGCCGTCCTCGCCTACGCGCTGGCGGCCGAGGACGTGCGCGAGGAGTTCGCGACGCCGGTTTCGGAGGCGCTCTCGGCCCTCGCGGAGACGGTGACCGGCGGCAATCCGCGCGTCTACCGGGAGATTCAGGAGTCGTTCCCGGGCGCGGACCGCGTCGCCGACGCCGCCGCCGAACTCGCCGCGGCGGACGCGGAGACGTTCGAGCGACTGTACCGGGAGGCGAACGCGACGAACGAACGCGCGAGTGCGGACGCGGACGCGAGCGACGACGGGACCGAGGAGAGCGACCCACCATGATAGATAGAGACGCCGTGCGGTCGAACGCGAAGTACCTACGGAACGTCCGACCCGTCGACCCCGAGGAGATATGCGAGTACATCGAGGGGACGCCCCACCCCGCCGTCGTGCGCGAAACGCTTCGAGAGGAGGCGTTCGACCTCGGCATGGTCGAACGCGACGACGGAACGTTCGTCCCCGTCGACGACGACCCGGCGCCGTATCGAGAGTGGGCGCCGACCGAGTTCCCCGAGGCGCACGCCTTCCGGTTCGAGGACCTCCTCGTCGAACGCCACGGGGTCAACTGGCACCGCGGCGAGTCGGGCGACCGACTCCGCGAGGCGATTCGCCGCCTCAAGGAGGATTACTACTACCAGAACGACGTCGAGTACGACGCCGACGCCGCCCTCGGCTACGGCATCTACCACCTGCCCGACTACTACGCGGCGGTGGGCTACGTCCTCGACGACCTGACGGAGAACGGCCTCCTCCCGCGGACGCTCCGCGTCCTCGACGTGGGCGCGGGCGCCGGCGGCCCCGCCCTCGGCCTGCACGACTACCTGCCCGAGGACTCCCTCGTCGAATACCACGCCGTCGAACCCTCCGCCGCGGCCGACGTGCTCGAACAGATGCTGGAGGAGACGCGGTCGAACTTCGGGACCGAGGTTCACCGCGAGACGGCCGAGGCGTTCGACCCCGCTTCGGTACTGCCCGAGGACGAGGGGTTCGACCTCGTGCTGTTCGCCAATGTGCTCTCGGAACTCGACGACGCCGTCGCCGTCGCGGAGCGCTACCTGGATTTCGTCGCCGACGACGGGTCGTTCGTCGGCCTCGCGCCGGCGGACCTGAACACCAGCACGCACCTCCGCGAGGTGGAACGCGCCCTCGCGCCCGCCGACGGCGGCGCGACCGTCTACGCCCCTGCGCTCCGCCTGTGGCCCGGTCACGCCCCCTCCGACCGCGGGTGGTCGTTCGAGGCGGGCGCGGACGTCGCCGCGCCGGCGTTCCAGCGCCGACTCGACGAGGCGGGCGAGGAGACGGAGGGGCGGACGCCGGGCGACGGCACCTTCGCGAACGAGACGGTGCAGTTCTCCGCGACGATACTCCGCCGCGACGGAGAACGGCGCGTCGACGTGACCGCCGACGGGGACCGATACGCCAAGATGGCCGAGATGGAGCAGCACGTCACGAACCGCATCGACCTCCTCGCGGTGAAACTCAGCGGCGACCTCTCGGCGGGCGAGGGGTCGAATCCGCTGTTCAAGGTCGGCGACGGCAGCGAGGCCGTCGAGCACTACGCCGTCCTGACCAAACGGGACGCCCTGAACGAGGCGGTCGCCCGCGCGGGCTACGGCGACGTGCTCGCCTTCGAGAACGCCCTCTGTCTCTGGAACGGCGACGAGGGGGCGTACAACCTCGTCGTCGACGCGGAGACGGTGGTCGACCGGGTGGCCTAAGCGCGTCTCTCGCCCGAACCGAATCCCCGACGAGCGGTAGACATTTGCGTGGTCCGCCGAACGGACGCGCATGAGCGAGTCGCTCTCTCTCCTCTTGACGAACGACGACGGCGTCGACAGCACCGGGTTTCGCGCGCTGTACGACGCCTTGGACGCCGTCGCCGACGTGACGGCCGTCGCGCCCGCGGACGACCAGAGCGCCGTCGGCCGGCAGTTATCGGCGGACGTGGACGTGGCCGAACACGAACTCGGCTACGTCGTGCACGGGACGCCCGCGGACTGCACCGTCGTCGGGTTGGAGGCGCTCTGTCCCGACGTGGACATGGTCGTCGCCGGGTGCAACAAGGGGGCGAACCTCGGCGCGTACGTCCTGGGTCGCTCGGGCACCGTCAGCGCCGCCGTCGAGGCGGCGTTCTTCGACGTGCCCGCCATCGCCGTCTCGATGTACGTCCCGCCGTCGGGCGACACGCCGTGGCGCGAGACGGCCGAGGACCCCGCGGACTACCGGCACGCGACGGCCGCGGCGGCGTACCTCGCCGACCGCGCCCCCGACGCGGGCGTCTTCGAGGAGGCGGAGTACCTGAACGTCAACGCGCCGATGGCGACGCCCGACGACGAGGGCCGCGCGCCCATCGAGGTGACGACGCCGTCGACGCTGTACGAGATGACCGCGCGGCACGATGAGGACGGACGCGTCACGCTTCACGACGGCGTCTGGGAGATGATGCGCAACGGCGACCTTCCGGACCCGGAGGGCACCGACCGCCGCGCCGTCGTCGAGGGGCGGGTGTCGGTGTCGCCGCTGACCGCGCCGCACACGACGATGCGACACGACGCGCTGGACACCCTGGCGGCCTCGTACCGGGACTGAAAAAAGCGGAGCCGACTGCGACCCGCCGCGACTCAGCGCGCGTTGCTCTCGGAGGCGCTCGGACCGCTCTCCGTCCGACCGCCGCGTCCCGTCCGGCCGTCCTCCGCGTCGGCCTCCGTCGTCAGGCCGTGGACGATTGCCTCGCCCGTCTCGCCGTCGAACAGGTGGACCATCGTCCGGTCGAGAACCACCCGGACGTGCTGTCCCTCCGCGGCGTCCGTGTCCATGCCCGGAATCGGGGGCATGCTCATGAGGAGCGCCGAGTCGCCCATCCCCGCGTCGCCCCCGCCGGCCTCGGCGTCGCCGCCCGCCTCCGCCTCCGTCTCCGCCGCGTCCGTCTCGCCGTCCGCGACGGCGGGTCCGGTCGCGCCGGTTCCCGTGCTCGTTCCAGTCTCCTCGTCCGACCCGCCGGTCAAGTCGCCGAACTCGGTGTAGACGTAGATGTCGTCACCGACGGGTTCGAGCACCGTCGTCGTCACGTCGATGGGCGAGGACGGTTCGCCGTCCATGTCGGCGGCGTCCGCGGCGCCGACCGGTCCGCCGTCGTCCTCGATGTCGGACCCCTCTGCGAGGTAGATGTCCTCGGGTCGGACGCCGACGGTGACGTTCGTTCCCGAGTCGACGCCGTCGAGGACCCCCTCGTCGACGTCGACGGAGAACTCGTCCGTTTCGACGCCGTTCTCCGTCACGCGCCCGTCGAGGAAGTTCATCGACGGCGACCCGATGAACCCCGCGACGAACTCGTTCGTCGGGCGGTAGTAGCAGGTCAGCGGCGCGGCGAACTGCTGGAGTTCCCCGCGGTTCATCACCGCGATGCGACTGGACATCGTCATCGCCTCCTCCTGGTTGTGCGTGACGTAGATGATGGTCGCGTCCAACTGCTTGTGGAGTTCCTGCAGTTTCGTCCGCATGTGGACGCGGAGTTTCGCGTCGAGGTTCGCCAGCGGTTCGTCCATCAGGAACACCTCGGGGTCGCGCACGATGGCGCGGGCGATGGCGACGCGCTGTCGCTGCCCGCCGGACATCTCGTCGGGCATCCGGTCGAGCATGCCGCTCATCTGGACGAGTTCGGCCGCCTCGTCGACGCGGCGGTCCACCTCCTCTTTCTCGAAGTCCCGCAGTCGGAGGCCGTACGAGATGTTGTCGTAGACGTCCATGTGCGGGAACAGCGCGATGTTCTGGAACACCATCGAGATGTCCCGGTCTTTCGGCGGCAGGTCCGACACCTCCCGGTCGTCGATGTAGAGGTTCCCCGAACTCGGTTCGGTGAGTCCGGCGACCATCTCGAGCGAGGTGGACTTGCCGCACCCCGAGGGGCCGACGAGCGTGACGAACTCGCCGTCCTTGATTTCGAGGTTCAGGTCGTCGACTGCCGTTACGTCCTCGTACTGTTTCGTGATGTTTTCGTAAGTTACGTCTCCCATTGTGTTACTCCTTGACGGCTCCGGCCGTCAGTCCGCTGACGATTTTCTCCTGTGCGACGACGACGAGGATGGCGATGGGGATGACCCCGAGGATGCTCGCCGCGGCCATGAGGTTGTACGACGTGGCGTAACGTCCCTGGTAGCTGAGCAGGCCCCAGACGATGGTCGCCCAGTTTTGGACCCGCCCGTCGGTCATCAGGAACGCGAAGAAGAACTCGTTGTAGACGCTGATGAACGTCAGCACGCCCGCCGTGGCGACGCCGGGCGCCGACAGCGGCATGATGACCTTGAACAGCGCGCCGAGTCGGGTGTTACCCTCGACGCGCGCGGCGTCCTCCAGGCCGTCCGGAATCTGGCTGTAGAACGTCGTGAGGATGAAGATGGACAGCGGCATGAACAGCGCCGTGTACGGCAGCACCATCGCTCCCGGCCCGTTGAACAGCATCGGACTGTTCACCGTGCCGATGCCGGGGAGGCTGAAGAACGTGATGTTCGCCGTGAACAACTCGAACAGCGGCAGCAGGAACGCCGCCGGCGGGAAGTACGAGATGGCGAGGAAGATGAGCATGAGCGGTCGGCGGCCGGGGAACTCGAAGCGCCCGAACGCGTAGCCCGCGAAACTCGCCAGCACCAGCACGACGGCCGTCGTGACGACGCCGATGATGAGGCTGTTGAGGATGTAGAGGTGGAACGGCACCTGCGTGAACACCGTCACGAACGCCTCGGGGTTGAACCCGTTCGGCAGCAGCCCCACGTCTATCATGTTCCCGCTCGGCGTCAGCGCCAGCACCGTCAGCCAGTAGAACGGGAACAGCGTGGTGAACAGGAACACCCCGGTGAGGACGTAGAACAGCGCCTTGTACGTCCGCTCGGGGTTCGAGATGGACCGGCTGGCCCACCGCTGAATCGCGTTTCCGTCTTCGGTGCTCATCTCAGATCCCCCCCGCGCCCTGCACGTCGGCGAACTTGACGATGTACACCGTCACCACCAGTCCGATGAGCGCCGCCGTGACGAACGCGACGGCGGCGGCGGCGGCGTACCGACTCGTGCTGAACGTCTGGACGACGAGACAGGACAGCGACGGCACCGTGTTGCACGAGGACACCGTCGTGATGAGACCGTAGACGCGCATCGCCCCGATGGTGCGGAACAGCATCGCCACGAGCACCGACGGGAGCACCAGCGGCAGCGTCACCGTCTTGAACGCCTCGAACTTCGAGGCGCCCGACACCTTCGCCACGTCGTACAGCGAGCGGTCGACGCTCTGCAGACCGGCGAGGATGATGAGCGCCATGAACGCCGACGTCTTCCACACGTCGGCGACGATGACGATGATGAGCGAGTCCACGCTGTTGGCCTGCGGCGTCGTCGAGAACAACCCCAACTGGTGGAGCGGTTCGACGAGGAAGCCGACCGTGGGCTGGAACAGCAGGTAGAAGATCATCCCCTGAATGACGATGGGGACGGCCCACGGGAGGATGATGGCGACGCGGACCCAGCGGCGCCCGCGGAAGTCCTGGTTCAGGATGAGCGCCTGCCCGAAGCCGATTATCGTCTCGAACAGGACGCTGACGACGGTGAAGATGAGCGTGACGGTGACGGCGCTGGTGAACGGTTGGGCCAAGTCGAGGAACGGCCGCGGGAGCGACGAGTTCAGTTCGCCCGTCAGGAGCATCACGTAGTTCGAGAACCCGACGAAGTCGCCTAGTCGCTCGGCGCCGTACAGCGAGTTGGCGTACAGCGACATCTGGAACGTCCGCGCCAGCGGCCAGAAGGCGATGACGGCGAAGATGAGGAGCGACGGCGCCAACAGCAGGTAGGCGAACTGCGTGTCGCTGAGGTTCTCCACCCAGCGCTGCCCGCTCTCGACGGGCGACAGCGAGGACCCGCTCTTCGACTGCGACTGCGACCCGCCGGTTTCGGCCGACATCCGGGGTCACCGTCCTCCCGCCGCGATTCGCGACTGGCTTCGTGACTCTTCGTCTCGCTTCGAGGCGTTCTCTATCTCGCGTATCTGCTGTGCTAACTGGTTCATCGCCCGTTGTGGTGCTTTGAGATCGGTGAAACTCGCGTTCGCCTGCTGCGCTATCTTCGACGATTCGGGGGGCCACGCGACGGTGACGGGTCGCGGGATGGAGTGCGCGATGGTGTACTTCAGCGTCTCCAGATACCGACCCATCACCGGCACCTGCTTCGCCCGCTGGGATTCGAACAGCGACCGGCGCGGCGGGAGGTACCCGAGCGTCTCGAACAGGAACAGTTGGAACCGCTCGTCGGTCATCGCCCGGAGCACCTCCTTCGCGGCCTCCGATTGCCCCGCGTTCGGGTTCAGCGCCATGTGCCACCCGCCGAGCGAGGAGACGGAGCCGCCGTAGCCGTCGAACTTGGCTTGCTCCTGCTTTACGCCGTACGGGATGGGCATCACGCCGAGGTCCGTTCCGAACGCGTCCTCCGCGCCGCTGATGGCGATGGCGTAGGGCCAGTTGCGGTGCGTGACGGCGTTGCCCGCGGCGAACGGCTTGCGGGAGGACTCCTCCTCCCACTGGAGCACCGTCCGCGGGGCGATGTCGCCCGTCACCGATTCGAGGGCGTGGTTCGCGTCGCCGTCGATGAACGTCCGGACCATCCGCGAGGCCTTGACGACGGGGTCGGAGTCGACCGTGACCGGGCGCTCGCCGACCGGGCCGAACAGGTTCTTCTTCGGGCCGAAGTACGACCCGCCCCACGTGCCGGTGAACTCGCGGAAGTCACAGCAGGACAGTCCCGCGTAGGCCTTGCCCTGGAAGGTGAACCCGAGTCTCGTGTCGGACTGCTCCCGCGTCTTCTTTGTCACCTCCGAGAACTTCTGCCAGGAGATGGGGTTCGTCGCCCAGCCCTCCTGGTCCGGGCTGTACCCCGCCTCCTTCACCAGGTCCTTCCGGTAGAGCATGGTCCCCGTCGTCGGGAACAGCGGAACCGCGTGCAGGTCCCCCTGCGCGTTCGCCGCCGTCTCCCGGAACGTCTGGAAGTAGTTCGATTTGACCATCTCGGCGACGTCGGGCATCACCTCCGTGAGGTTCGCCAGTTGGTCCCGGACGATGAACGGAATCGTCCACCCGCTGTCCATCATCAGGAGCGACGGCTGTTCGAGGTTCGCCGACAGCCACCGGTTGTACTGCTGTTGGCGGGCGCCGGTCGAGGCCGTCCCGGCGATGATCTCTATCGAGATTTCGTCGGGCATCCCGACCTCTTTGAGCTTCTGTTCCACCTGACCGGAGATGTTCTTCAGGTCGGTGTTGGCCGCGATCTGAACGGTGTTCGGGTCCGACTGCGCCCGGGCGATACAGCCGGCGACGCTGGACGCCGCGACGGCGCTCCCGGCGCCGACGGCTTTCACGAACCGCCGCCGACTGACGCTCGTCTCGCGGGTCATCGTGCAGTCCGTGCGGTTCGTGCGGTCCGTGCGGTCTCGGTGCGACGCGCTCGGCGGCGACGGTTCACCGACGGTCACCCCTGTCTGACGCGCGCGAAACGCCGTTCGGCGGGCGCCTCGGACGCTCTATGACCCCGTTCGCGGTCCCGCAACTATCCGTCGTCTGAAACGACATGCGTAGGCCGAGAATCCATAATCAATAATTGCTTGTGGCCGACCAGAGTGAAATAAACGTTTGAGCGAAAGAAACGACGGGGGGGTCGACGACTCGTCGCGTCGCCCGTTCGTTGATCGCCGCGTCTCCCGAGCAGAGAACGAGGAACGCCGCGAGACGGGGGTGAGCGGGCGTCAGCGGGCGTGTCTACGTCGAGAAGAGAGTAAGGCTGACGACCGAACGGACTCGACGGGAGTCAGACGACGGGGTCGCCGTCCTCGGCGCGCACGGCGCGTCGCTGGTCGGGAATCAGGTCGAGGGCGGGGTCCACGTCGCCGAGGACGAGGAGCGCGTAGTAGCGCAGGTAGGTCTGGACGGGCGCCTGTGCGAGGGCGGCGGCGGCGACGACCGCGAGGGCGTAGCAGAGGCCGAAGACGACGAGCGCCGCGATTCCGAGCGGTTCGGCGACGAAGACGAGCAGGGCGATTCCGAGCCCGAACAGGAGGCCGAAGGGGACGAGCAGCGCGAACGCCAGCACCGCGGTGACGACGGCGACGAGGAGGCCGCCGAAGAGCGAGAGGAAGAACCCGGCGACGACGTAGGCGAGGTACTGCGTCCACTGCGCCGGTATCGTCGGCCAGAGACGCCGCCAGCCGTCGAGGACGCCGCAGTCTTCGAGCAGCATTATCGGGACGACGAACGCGGTGGTGAACCCGTCGACCAGCGACACGACGACGGCGAGGACGACGAACACCGGGAGGAGCACGACCAGCAGTCCCAAGAGCGCGCCGCCGGTCGGAACGAATCCGGCGTCGAAGCCCAAGAGCGAGAGGGCGAACGGCGCCGCGAACAGGAGCACGGCGCCGAGGGTGAACAGCCCTAACACCACCCGGAACCCGAAGAGACGGGCGCCCTGCCGCCACCGCCTGCTCCAGTAGCGACGGACGGTTACCGTCCGGTTCCGGAGCGATTCGACGAAGACGAACTCCATCACCGACCCCACGAAGGAGAACGCGAGCGCCAAGAGTACGACGACGCCGACGATGCCGGCCGCGAGCAGCCACGCCCGCGGGCCGAAGTCGGCGGGCGGAACCGTTCCGGGACCGCCGCCGTTCCCGCCGGCGGAGTACTGGGACCCGCCGAAGTTCGCCCCGGGACCGCCGACGAACAGCGTGACGAGCGCCAGTTTGACCCACGTCGTGCGGTCAACGGGCGTGAGGAACGCCCGAGTCGCGTCCAACGCGTCGTCCACGTTGTCGAGTGCGTACAGAGCCATGTCCCTACTTGACGCTCGAACATCTTAGTATAACAACACTACTCTCGCACGGCGAGACTTTCCGACCGAGGAGCGGACGGCGCGGGAGGAGCGCCTCGCGGAGAGTGGCGCGTGGCGAGCGGTGAGCGGAAGAGGAGAGTACGACTCGGTCGACGACGGCGGCCTCGCGCGGGGTTAGTCCCCGTCCCCGCTCCTGCCCGCGCCCGCGCCGTCAGACGGTCCGTTTGAGTCGGTCGAATCCGCTCACCGGTCCGCGTCGTCGGCGTACGCTTCGAGGAACCCTCGAATCGCGGCGGTGACGTACTCGGGGTCGTCGAGGTTCGAGGCGTGGCCGGCGCCGGGCACCTCGTCTACCTCGACGGTCGGGACGTGCGCGGCGAAGCGCGCGGCGTGGAGTCTGACGAACGGGAGGTCGCGTTCGCCGTAGAGGACGAGCGTCGGCGCCGACACCGCCGAGAGGTCGACCGGCGGGTCGCGGGGTCGTGCCATCGACCGGACCACTTTCGCGAACTCCTCGGTTGCCATCCCCGGACCCGCCCCTCGGAGGCGTTCCACGCTTTCGTAGTCGCCGTCCACACCCGGGGAGAACCACGCGGTCAGGCGGACGTTCGCCCGTTCGACCCGTTCGAGACCGAAGAGCCGAACCGGCGGTACGAGGGCGCTCAGCAGGACGCGGCGCAGGAACCACTCGCCGCGGGAGCGGAACTCCGGGGCGAACGCGTCGACGAGCACCAGTCCGGCCACGTCGTCGGGGTACGCCGCCGCGTACGTCAGCGCGACCATCCCGCCCATCGAGAGTCCGCAGAGGACGGGATTTCGAATATCCAGTTCGCCGAGGAGGGCGCGCAGGTCCGCGACGTACAGGTCCACCGTGTACTCTGTCTCCGCGGACGGCCCCGTCCGGCCGTGCCCGCGCAGGTCGTACGCCACCGTGGCGTAGTCCGTCGAGAGCGCCTCGACCTGTTCGTCCCACACCGAGTGGTCGAGCATCGACGCGTGGACGAACACGACCGTCGGACCGTCACCCCGACGCTCGTAGTAGGTGTCGACCGCGTTCGCGCGAATCGTCGGCATGAGAGGAGAGAGGCGCTTCGAGGGGATGAACTCGCGCCCGGTGGGGAAACTCTGCAGGCGCGCGTCCGGTTCAGCGCTCGTCCCCGACCG
Source organism: Halogeometricum sp. S1BR25-6 (assembly GCF_031624495.1). Lineage (NCBI taxonomy): Archaea > Methanobacteriati > Methanobacteriota > Halobacteria > Halobacteriales > Haloferacaceae > Halogeometricum > Halogeometricum salsisoli. Next base: position 1,499,004 of record NZ_JAMQOP010000001.1, read on the forward strand.
CGCGGCGCGCGTAGAGGTACGCCGCCAGGAGTCCGATACCCGCGAGGAGGGCGCCGGTCTTCGGTCGGCGCTGGCGAACCGCGGTGTACAGGCTGGTGTCGCTGACGTGGCCGTCGTAGTCGCCTCGCTGTTCCAACTCGCCCGACGCTTCGTCGATGCCGTTCTCCCCCTGCGGACGCGGGGGTCGGTCGTTCCGCTGGAGGGGGAAGACCACCTTCTCCATCAGCGTGTCCATTACGCCGGGAGCGACGCGCCCGAGGACCGTCATCGCCTTCCCGCCGAAGCCGACGGTCACGTCGCGTTGGGAGTGCTCGGCGGCGTGCAGAATCGCCTCCGCGACCGCCTCGGGGGCGTACAGCGGCGGCGGAAGGCTCGCCTCCTCGTCCATGTGGTTCTTCGCGTGTTCGGGGTACGGCGTGTCTATCGCGCTCGGTTTCACGAGCGTCACCGATATCGGCGCGCCGTCGTCCGCGAGTTCCATGCGCAGCGTGTCGGTGAACGCCTTCACGGCGTGCTTCGACGCCGAATAGGCGCCCTGCAGTCCCAGCGCGCGCTCGGAGACGATGCTCCCGAGGTTGATTATCGCGCCGCCGTGATTCTCCAGGCGGTCCGCCGCTTCGAGCGACCCGTACAGCAGGCCCCAGACGTTCGTCTCGAACAGTCCCCGCATGTCCTCGACGGGCACGTCGCGCAGTTTGCCGTAGGCCGAGACGCCGGCGGCGTTCACCCACGTGTCGAATCCGCCGTACGCCTCCTCGGCGCGGTCGGCTATCTCGCGGACGTCGTCCCTGTCGCGGACGTCGGCGACGACGTACGTCGCCTCGCCGCCCTCGCTCGCTATCTCGTCGACCAGTTCCCGCAGGACGTCCTCGCTCCGCGCGGCGAGGACCAGACGGGCGCCGCGCTCCGCCGCCATTCGAGCCGTCGTCAACCCGATGCCGGACGTCGCGCCGGTGAGGACGACGACCTGTTCGTCGAGGGGTTTCAGGTCCGCGCTCATCGGACCTCACCCCCGTCTCCGGCGGGCGGCCCCGCGTTTGGAACGATAATCGAGCGATGCTCGGCGGTCGTCGCTGTCGTGCGTGTTATCGCCGTTCGAAACATGGTCTCTCGGCTCCCTCGGTCGAGCGTCAGAGCCGGGAGACGGTTAGTCTCGGGGGCCGCGTTCTCGAGGCATTTTTCCCTCGACGTCGGTACGCCCCCTCGAACCCGACGAGACGAGTCAGACGCCGAGTTCGTCCGCGAGGTCGCCGAACGTCTCGATGGTCAGGTCGGGGTCGGTCTCGTACGGCCCCCAGAGCGTGTCCTGCCGGTTGATCCAGACGCCCTGCATGCCGGCGTGGATGGCACCCGGCACGTCCCACCACCCCGCGGCCGTGAACGCGACGTTCTCCGTCGGCACGCCGATTCGCTCGGCGGCGTGGCGGTACAGGTCGGCCTCGGGTTTGAACCGCTCCACCTCGTCGGCGCTGACCGTGTCGGTGAGGTACTCCCCGAGGTTCCCGTGGTCGACCATCGAGTCGAGCATGTCCTCGCTGCCGTTCGAGACGATGTAGAGGTCGTAGCCCGCGTCGTCCAACCGCTCCATACCCTCGCGCACGTCGTCGAACACCGGCAGTTCGTGGTACGTCGAGAGCACGTCCTCGCGGTCGTCTTCCGAGAGGTCGACGCCCACCTCGTCGAGGGCGTACCGGAACGCGTGTCGATTCATGGCGTAGAAGGAGTCGTACTCCTCGATGGCGTTGCCCACCATCGCGTACTGCAGCGAGCGCTCCCGCCAGAGCTTCGATACCTCCTCGGCGCGGTCAGTGTACTCGGACAGCGGTCCCTCGACCGCCGTGACGTCGACGACCGTTCCGTACGAGTCGAACGCGACCGCCTCCACCGCGTCGGAATCGAACGACATGAGTGAGTTGCGGGGACACGGAGCGAAGTAGCTTGGGGCCTCGGCCGCGGACCCGTCCGCGATGCCGGTCCGCGCGTTTCCCGTCGGCAGTCGCGACATCCGTCCGTCGTATCGACAGATGCAACGGCGCAGAGCGCGTAGACCGCCCCGTGCCGTCATCCGAACCCGCCTCGTGGACGGACCCGGCGTACGTCTCGACGGTCGTCGGCGTCGTCGCCGCGGGAGCGCTGGTGTTCTACGCCGCTTCGGCCGGAACCGGTCTCACCGTGTGAGAGGTCGTCTCCGTGCTCCTCGCGGTGACGCTCCCGGCGACGGTCGCCTACGAACTCGCTCGGCGGATGTGAGGGATGTGAACGGGCCGTCGGGCATCACTCTCCTGCCGTCCCGCATTCGACTACGAGGACGAACTCGGGCAAGGCGTCGCACGTTCCCGCTCGACGGGTGAAGCCCGCCCGGACGCTGCTTGTCTGTGCGGAGCGTACCCGGAACCATACCAGTCGTACAGTGCAACGGGACCGACCCGTATTACGAGGACCGAGGAGAGGGACCACCGGTCGTGTTTTCACACGGCGTCCGCGGACGCGGCTCCGAGTCCGTTGACGAACCCCGAGAGTCGACCCTTAAAAAGCGTTCGACGGATACACAGGACTTCGATCGGACCGACGGGGGGCCGCGACCGAGAATCCGAGGACGATTCCCTGAAGTAGGATGCCGATTGTCGTCGTCGTTGATACGCATCACCTCGCCGCGATCGGAAGCGGCTCTCAGGTAAAGCTGCTCCGATGGTGTGGTGTATGCTATCTGCTCTCTCGCTGTTCGACCTTGTTCAAGTAGCTGAAATCCGTGGCAGATCTCCGGCAAATCAACGGTGGTTCGATTGTTCAAATACCCGAAATCGGTCGGCAGAAGCGACCCCGCAGGTCGATATTTAAACGATCTCGTTCCGCGGGACTGTCTGCAGGTCGTCTTGGACGGCTTCGTTATCGAAGTAGTCATCCGGGAGAGGTGGTCGCCGCCGAGATTCCCGCTACAGCCGAGTTCGACAGGTCCGGCCCCGAGACGGAAACGTACTCAAGCATTTCGTCGAGCGATTGATCGCCGAAGACATCGGCGAGGTTCCGACGTTCGTACAGAGTCCACGACGACCGCCCGAGTGAAATTGCGGGTCGTCTCAGGTCCCAGTGGGCCCCGCTCCGCGGCGCGCGCGTCTGGCTCGCTCATCTATCGGGTCTTCGAGGTCGCCCATGACCTCCTCGAAGGCGTCCGTCGAGGTTAGGAGACCGACGATTTCGCCGTCCTCGGAGACGAGCGCGAGTTCCTGGTTTTCCGTCTGGAAGCGGTCGACGGCGTCGCTGACCCCCTCCTTGGCCGGGAGCGTCATCGGCGACTCGGCGAGGTCTTCGATATCGATGTCGCCGCTCATGAGGTCCTCGAAATTGTTCGTGATCGCCGGGAGATAGACGATGCCGCGGAAGTCGTCCACGTCCTCGCCGACCAGCGGGTAGCGAGAGTGAGAGTGTTCCTCGACGAGCGCGAGGTTCTCCTCGGGGGTGTTCTCGGTCGAGAGGGCGACGATCTCCTCGCGCGGCACCATGATCCCCTCTATCGGGATGTCGCCGACGGCCAGCGCGTTCATCACCTCCTGCCGGCGTTCTGCGGAAACGTTTCCGGCGTCGAGAGTCGAGCCGAAGCGCTTGTAGAGACCCGCACGTCCCTGCATGACGTCCTCCTCGGTTTCGAGCCACGCGCCGGTCATCTCGACGCCGAACAGCGAAAGCGTCCACTTCGCCAACCCGTCTCCGAACTGGATGACCGGCCAGATGGCCCGCGTCCACCAGTACAGCGGCGTCGCGCAGTACTGACAGACCAGTTTCGATCGCTCGACGCCGAGGTAGGTAGGGGTCTGCTCGCCGTGGGTGAGATGAACGAGGTTGACGATGAGGAACGCGAGGATGGCCCCCGCGCCGATAGACGCGAGAACCGTCCCGCCGAACAGCGGCTCGAAGATGGCCGTGAGCGCGGGTTCGGCGACGATACCGACCGCGATGCTCGAGAACGTGATTCCTATCTGACAGCTGGTCAGGTAGATCTCCAATTTCTGCGTCATCTCCCAGGCGCGTTCGAGACCGGGTTCCATGAACTCCGATTCGGAGTACTGTCGGGCGCGGGTCAGCGCGAACTCGATGGCGACGAAGAACCCGTTGGCGAGAATGAGCAACAGACCGGCGGTGAGCCTGATGAACATCTCGAACGCAGTCATCGGCATGATAAATCACGTGAATGGCGACACGGAAAAGCAGTTTGCCCGCGAACTGATTTTTCGTGCCACGACGAACGCCGTTTTCACGGGTGTGTCAAGCCGGGTCGCTTCGAGAGTCTAGTCCCGATGCGTCGTTCCCGCGTCGTTCGCGCTGGTAGACGTCGATGGGGTCTTCGAGTCCGCCCATCACTTCCTCGAAGGCGTCCGTCGAGGTGAGCAGGCCGACGACCCGCCCCTCCTCGGTGACGAGTGCGAGCTCTTGGTCTTCCGTCTGGAAGCGGTCGATGGCGTCGCTGATTTCCTCGTCGGCCGGCAGTGTCATCGGCGACTCGGCGAGGTCTTCGATGTCGATATCGCCGTTTTTGAACGCCTCGAACTGGTTCGTGATCGCCGCGAGGTAGACGATCCCTCGGAAGTCGTCCACGTCCTCGCCGACCAGCGGAAAGCGGAGATACGGGTGCTCCTCGATGACCGCGAGGTTCTCCTCGGGGGTGTTCTCGGTCGAGAGCGCGGCGATTTCCTCGCGCGGCACCATGCTGTCACGGATGGGTATTTCCTCGACCGCCAACGCGTTCATCACCTCCTGACGACGCTCTTCGGGAATCTCGCTGTCGTCGAGTATCGAACCGAGCTCTCGGTGGAGGTCCGTCCGCCCCTCGATTTCCTCGCCTTCGGATTCGAGCCACGCGCCGGTCATCTCGATGCCGAACAGCGAGAGCGTCCACTTCGCCACCCAGTCACCGAAGCGGAGAATCGGTCGAATGACCCACGTGAACCAGTACAGCGGCGTCGCACAGTACCGACAGACCTGTTTCGAGCGCTCGACGCCGAGGTAGGTGGGGGCCTGTTCGCCGTAGATCTTGTGTACGAGGCTCACGATGATGTACGCCAAGATCACGCTCGCACCGATGGACGCGAGACCCGTTCCGCCGAATACCGGTTCGAACATCGCCGCGAGCGCGGGTTCGGCGACGATACCCAGCGCGATGCTGCAGGCGGTGATACCGACCTGACACCCGGTGAGATAGATTTCGAGGTCCTCGGTCATCTTCCAGGCGCGTTCGAGACCGGCCTCCATGAACTCCGATTCGGGATACTGCCGGACGCGAGTCAGCGCGAACTCGATGGTGACGAAGAACCCGTTGGCGAGAATCAACGCGGCACCCGCGACGAGACGCAGGAGTATTTCGGGTGCTTGCATTCAGTATGGGTCCGCCAAGACGGCGTCGAGGCAAAAGCATGGGGGCCAAACGGACACATCGTCGGATGGACAGATGTCCGCATCAGGCGTCGGCGACATCGCGGACGACCTCACCGAAGCGCTCGACCAAGAAGCCGAAGAAGCGCTCAGTCAAGCCGAGCAGGTGGCCGACGAAGCCGGAGTCTCGTACGAACGAGCCGTTCTCGAAGGATTTGCGGAGGACGCAATATCTCAGTACAGCGCCGACAACGGGGTCGACCTCATTGTGATCGGAGAGAGCGATGACTCGACGTTCGCGGAACAACTCTTCGGGAGCACGACGGAGGACGTCCTCGAATCGGTGACGACCTCGGTTTTAGTTGCTCGGGAATGAGCCACAGTCGGAGAATCCACCGTTGTCGCGCCAGTCCGCCAGAGAACCATTCACTGGAATCTCAACGGTTCGTCGGGGGAGCGGAAACGGTGAACACACGCGGCGGTACGCGGTCCTTAGGTACCACGCTGCATCCGCTTCGTCGTGATCCCCACCGATAGATAGACTCGTGAGCGTCTTGCCAGCGTCTGAGACGACGATAGGACGGCGTCACCGTTCCCCGATTTAGGAGAGAAAGTGCAGCTATCGGAAGAGAGGTTTGCTATCAGAAAGCCCATAGAAGCCCTGAAACAGTCTAATCCGGCTACCTGTTCTCTCGCTGTTCGACCCTGTTCAGGCAGCTACAATCCGTGCCACACGTTCCTGATTTGAAGTGTTCTATTAAACCCAGAACTATCGAAATCCGAGTACAGAAGCGACAAGAGGACATCATATTTGAATAAAAAATCGTCACTGGTGGTCAGCTTCAATTGCTGCTGCAAGGTGTCTACCGTTTTGACAGACGATTCACCAAGCTAGTTCCAACGTACTATCTATCTGCCCCGTCTATTTGGTTCCCTTCTTCCCACGACTGAAAGTAGTTGAAAGCATGGCAAAGATGATGGGAACAAGGAAAATTGCGACCTCAGAGGTATCCCTCGGGAATCTACGAACAGATCAAAACGGGGGACAGACTTGTATTTTGGGAGATTCGTTTCCAATTCTTGCGGTTCGGAACCGGCCTCCACGCCCGAGTCGAAGCCACCGGACGTGTTGCTTTATCTCGGATCGAGTCATCCGTCCTCGCGTTGCTGTCGAAGCGTACTCTTCGCACGCTTGACGTAGGAGTTAGACGACCAACTGCGAGCCTCACTCATCGCGGCCAACAACCCCTCGGCAGCGTCGGATGAGAGCGCGCCGTTGCGAACCAGTGCGGTGAGCAGGCTGGGTGTCGTCACGAGGCGGGTCTCGGTCAGCGAGGCGTGGACGAGCGCAAGTCGATTGAACTCGTCACAGAGCAGTTGCGCGGCCTCTACCTCGTTCGCCAGCGTGACCGCCGCGTTCTCGCCATCGTCCAGCGGGAACGTCTCGTCCAGTTCGACGGAACGAGTCTCGAACGCAGAGCGTCGGTCGAGAACCGCCTGTGCCGCCTCACCGGATGCGTCGTCGTAGGAGGCCGTCTCGGTGAGGTCGTCGACGACCTGTTTTGGGACGACCACGGTGTGCGAATCGAGGAGGAGGTCGAGTGGGTTCGGTGAGTCGTCCGCCACCGTCCCGAGGCTCACGAGGGCGGACGTGTCGGCGACGAGCAGCACCATCTACGAGTCGGCCAACTCCTCCGCGACCTCGTCCACGAACTCGTCGGTCAGTTGCGCTTTCAGCAGTCGGAAGTTGGCGGCCTCCTCGTGCCCGACGAGGTCCTTCAACTCCTCGAACGTGATGTCGTCGTCGTAGTAGGCGTCCGCAATCTCCTGTTTCACCTCGTCGGAGTGCGCGGCGTCCCGAAGGTACTCTCGAAGCGCGGAGATGAGGATGTCCGTCCGGTCCGTCTCGAACACCGCCGCGAGCGCGTCGGCCCGGTCCACCAGCCCTCTCGGTGCGCGGAACTGCACGCGCTTCTTCTCGGACCCTGAGCTCATATGTGTACAATGTGAGTGCAGGAGCAAAATGCTTGTCCTCTCGCCGCTACCTCATCCTTTGGAGCCAGCGAGAGGCGAGATAGTGTATTTCATCGACTCCGAATGGAAAGCGTAGCTGCCGGAAGAAGAATCTACGCACATGCCGGCCATAGAAGCCCTGGAACAGACGATTTCGGCTACCTATTTTCTCTTTGCTCGACTTTGTTCAACTCGATGAGCAGGCGGAAGATGGCCTTCACGAGGTTCGAGTCCACGTCGAACCGCTCTGCGTTCTCGCCGGCGCGGTCCATCACGACGTCCTCCTGTCCCTCGTCGGTCGTCGGCAGGTCGCGCTCGTCTTTTACCTGCGCCACCGTGTCGGCGACGTACGTCCGCCGGGCGATGAGTTCGACGATTTCGTGGTCGATGTCGGCTATCTCCCCGCGGAGTTCGTCGAGCGTCATGTCGTCGGCTCGTTTCGTTAGCTGGTCGTTCTTCGGCGTGTCGGTCTCTGTGTCTCGTGTCATCGTACGCGTGCTCCGTCGTTCCGTGTCGTCGTCCGCCACGTCTCGCCGTCTCGTTCGGCCCATCGGTCGCGAACTCTCCCCAAGGGGTCGTCGGCGGCGTCCCGGTCGGCGACGGCGACGACGCTCGGACCGGTGCCGGAGAGGGAGACGCCCGCGGCGTGCGGCATCGCCTCGACGGCGGGGTCGGCGGAGAACCCGAGCGCCGCCGAGAACGCGAGGCCGTTGACCGTCATCGCCTCGGCGTATCGCCCTTCTAACGCTAATTCGGCGACGAGTTCGGCCATCGGGGCGACGTTCGCGCAGGCCGCCGCGTCGGCGTCGGCGCTGTAGGCGCGCTCCTCGGGCGTCCAGACGAGCACGTCCCACTCGACGGGGTCCCGCGAGAGCAGTTCGTCCCCGTCGTTGTTCGTCACCGTCGCGCCGCCGAGCATCGACGCGGAGGCGTCGTCGAACGCTCCGGTGACGGTGACGCCAGCGTCGCGGGCGGCCCGCACGCCGAGTCGACACGCCTCCGTTCTATCCGGGTCCGCGCCGAGGGCGTCCGCCGTCGCCAGCACCGTCGCGTTCGCGGCGGCGCTGGAACTCTTCAGACCGGCGGCCATCGGCACGTCGCTCTCCGTGCGGACCGTTCCGCCGTACTCCCGTTCCTCCTCGCCGTACCGCTCGGCCGCGAGTTCGACGCACCGCTCGATGAGGCGGGTATCGGCGTCGACGTCCTCCGCGACGGACCCGGTGACCGCCCCGGAGTCGTCGAGTTCGACGGTGGCGCTCGTCTCGGCGTCGATGGCGAAGGCCGACCCGAACCCCGTCGAGAGGGCGTTCAGAATCGTCCCCGCTCCGAGTGCGACTGCGCGGCCGTGCATACCTGTACGGAATCGAGCGGAGGCAAAGGTGTAGCGGTCTCCGCCGTATTGGCCGGCGGGCGGAACGAGAGCGGGTCGGGGTCGGGCGGAGTCGAGCGGACTCGGGCCGACCGTCGGTATCGCGCATCTTTTCACCGTACCCGCGCAACGCGGAGACATGAGCGCGCGAAACGACGTGGCGCCGAGCACCCTCGGCGTCGAACTGCTCGACCACGGCGTGCAGGTCGAGTACCTCGACGGCCGGACGACCCTCTACCGCGGCGTGCCGGAGGCGGTCACCGGGACGCTCACCACCGCGCCGGGCAGGGAGACGCACGTCCTCGTGACCGACCCCACCGAGACGGAGGGCGTGATGATGTACGTGAACGACCTGAAAACCGACGACGACATCCTCGAAGCCAGCGGCGTCGGTCGGGTCGTCCTCGACGCGGACGAGGAGGAGGAACTGTTCCCGGGCGTCCGCGTCCGCCGGACGAAGAGCATGCGCACCGAAATCGAGGCCGACCCGGAGGTGGCCCGCGGCCGCGTGTTCGTCTTCGAGGAGGACGACTGGGCGGAAACCTCCTACGAGTTCGTGACCGACGCCGAAAACGAAGGCGAAAGCGAAAGCGAGTGATGGCGCTCCGAAAGCGCTGGAAGCCGCTGGAACGGAAGACCGTCGGGTCGGTCCCCGACGCCTACGGCGTCGTCGAGTTCGGAGACGGCGACGGGGACGTGCTCCGCGCCGCCGCGGGCTTCCTGCCCGACGAACTCCGCGAGGAACTCTCCTATGGGGAGGCCGCGCAGGTGCGCTGGAAGCGCGCGCAGTCGCGCGACCACGCCGAACGACTGCTCGAAGAGTTGTAACGTAGTTTCCGACCCCTCACTGCAGATACGAGGGGGTGTCGTCCTCGCCGTCGCAGTTCTCCTCGTGCGTCTCGGCGTCTGACTCCGAGTCGAACAGCATTTCGCACTCCTCACACCGGTACCACGTCGTTCCGTCCCTCTGCGTCGTGGAGACCATACGGAGTGATGTGCTATCGCGACCCATAACGTTTCTGCCGGACGGGAGGGCGACCGGCGACCGGCCAACCGTTCGCGCAGGCCGTCGGGCAAGGGTAAAGACCGGGGCACCCCAAGCCGGTGGTATGCCAGACGACGAGGGCCTCGAACTCACCGTCCGCGGCGCGGAGAAGCGAGACGCCGGCCGCGGCATCGCCCGCCTCCCCGAGTCCGCGCGCCAGCGTCTCGGCGTCCTCAGCGGCGACACCGTCGTCGTCGAGGGCGGCCGCGAGACGGTGGCGAAAGTGTGGCCCGCCGGCGGCGGCACGCCGGACGGCGTCGTCCTCGTCGACGCCGACACGCGCGCCAACGCCGACGCGAAAATCGGCGAGACGGTGCGGATTCGGAAAGTGGACGTCGACGACGCGCGGTCGGTGACGCTGTCGATGCCCGACGGCGTGGCGTTCACCGACGACGACCGCGCGGTCGAACTCATCAAGCGGGCGATACAGGACCGGCCCATCCAGTCGGGCGGGCAGATTCGCTTCGAGACGCTGAGTTCGGACCCGTTCGTCGTCGAGGAGACGAACCCCGACGGGATGGTCCGCGTCACGTCCTCGACGAAGCTTCGACTCTCGAAGGAGGGGACCGTCAGCCGCGTCGTCACCAGCGTCTCGGGCGGCGACGAGGAGGAGTCGGACAAGCCGACCGGCGTCACTTACGAGGACATCGGCGGCCTCGACGAGGAGTTAGACCTCGTCCGCGAGATGATCGAACTCCCCCTCTCGGAACCGGAGGTGTTCGCCCACCTCGGCGTCGACCCGCCGAAGGGTGTGCTCCTGCACGGCCCGCCGGGCACCGGGAAGACGCTCATCGCCAAGGCCGTCGCCACCGAGGTGGACGCGACGTTCATCACCATCTCCGGCCCGGAGATCATGTCGAAGTACAAGGGCGAGTCGGAGGAGAAACTCCGAGAGAAGTTCGAGGAGGCCCGCGAGAACGCGCCGGCCATCGTCTTCTTCGACGAGATAGACTCCATCGCGGGCAAGCGCGAGGACGGCGGCGACGTCGAGAACCGCGTCGTCGGCCAACTGCTCTCGCTCATGGACGGCCTCGCCGCCCGCGGCGACGTCATCGTCATCGGCGCGACGAACAGGGTCGACTCCTTGGACCCCGCCCTGCGCCGCGGCGGCCGGTTCGACCGCGAGATAGAGATAGGGGTCCCGAACGAACAGGGCCGGCGCGAGATTCTCGAAGTGCACACCCGTCGGATGCCCCTCGCGGAGGGCGTGGACGTCGACCGCCTCGCCGCGCGAACCCACGGCTTCGTCGGGGCCGACCTCGAATCCCTGACGAAGGAGGCGGCGATGACCGCCCTGCGGCGCGCCCGTCGCGGCGGGAGCGGCGAGAAAATCGAGTTCTCCGAGTTGGAGGTGACCCGCGAGGACTTCGAGGCGGCGATGGCGAGCGTCGAACCCTCCGCGATGCGCGAGTACGTCGCCGAGGCGCCGACGACGACGTTCGACGACGTCGGCGGGTTGGAGGAGGCGAAACGCACCCTCGAACGGAGCGTGACGTGGCCGCTCACCTACGCGCCCCTGTTCGAGGCGGCGAACACGACGCCGCCCTCCGGGGTCCTCCTGCACGGGCCGCCGGGCACCGGAAAGACGCTGCTGGCGCGGGCCATCGCGGGCGAGAGCGGCGTGAACTTCATCCACGTCGCCGGCCCCGAGTTGCTGGACCGGTACGTCGGCGAGTCCGAGAAGTCCGTGAGAGAGGTGTTCGAGCGCGCGCGGCAGGCCGCCCCGGCCATCGTCTTCTTCGACGAGATAGACGCCATCGCCGCCAACCGCGACGCGATGGGGTCGGACTCCGGCGTCGGCGAACGCGTCGTCTCGCAACTGCTGACCGAGTTGGACCGACTGGCGGACAACCCGAATGTCGTCGTCCTCTCGGCGACGAACCGGAAAGACGCCCTCGACCCCGCGCTCCTCAGACCGGGTCGGTTGGAGTCGCACGTCCTCGTCCCCGCGCCGGACGTGGACGCCCGGCGGGCGATTCTCGGCGTCCACACCCGCGAGAAACCGCTCGCCGACGGCGTGGACTTGGACGAACTCGCCGCGCACATGGACGGCCTCTCCGGCGCCGACATCCAGGCCGTCTGCCGCGAGGCGACGATGCGCGCAATCGAGGAGGTGGCGGAGGCCTACGACGGCGAGGAGGCGAACGAGCACGCCGACGAGATTCGCGTCACGCAGGCGCACTTCGACGCCGCACTCGACGTCGTCCTCGACGCCGCCGAGGAGTAGCCGCCTCTCCAGACAGTCTCGACGGCCGCAGTACGAGTTTATCGAACCGTCCCGCTATTGTGAGTCATGGGCTCGTGGCACACGAACAGCGGTGACCGACCGTGAGCACCTCCGGGTGGCGACGTCGCGTCCGAAACGAGTGGGGGCAGTTGACCGGCGGTCCGCTCTCGGCGACGTGGTGGGTCGCTCGGGGAGCGTTCCGCGTCGTCTTCACGGAGTTCATCTTCATGCTCCTGTTGCTCCTGAACACCCGACCCGACGTGCTGGAGGGCGTCGCCGCCGGGACGGCGCCGTGGTGGACGATTCCGGTCGCAATCGCGACGACGCCGCTCCTCCTCGGCGTCTTCCTCCTCGTCGCCGCCGTCGCGTTCGCCCTGCCGTTCCTCCCGCGGCGCGACCCGTCACGGCCGGGCGCGTGGCGCTGAGTCTACTTTTCCAGTCGCGCTCTGAAGTAGCCGAACGCTCCGGGGTACGTCGTCTCCGCGACGGACCACGGCGTCCCCTCGCAGGCGTCGCCGAGTCTGTCGGGTAAAACCGTCCGGAACTCCAATCGTGGCCCGACCAGGTCGCGCTTTCGGTACTCCACGCGGAACCGACGGCGGCCGACCCCCTCTTCGTCCGTCGGGCGGTGGCCGTGCGACTCCTCGACTCGGCCGGGGTCGTAGGAGTCGACCCACGCCCCGCCCGTCGCCGTCGTGACCCGCGCGAGTTCTCGGAGAAAGTCGCAGAGTTCCGATTCCGACCGCGCCAGCGTCGCCTGCGTGCCGTTCACCAGCGCCGTCTCGAACTGGTTTTCGGAGACGGGCGGGCGGAACATATCCGCGACGAAGGCGTCGACGCCGCGGGCGCGGGCGGTTCGCACTGCCAGCGGACTCGCGTCGAAGGCGGCGACGCGGCCGCGGAGGGAGACGACTCTGGCGTAGTTGCCGGCCCCGCACCCGACGTCCAAGAGCGGCGTCGCCAGTCCGTCGACGAACGCCCTCGTCTCGGCGGGCCACGCGGCGTACGGCGCGAAGTAGAACTCCTCGACGTTCGCGTTCCACACCTCCCCCGTCTCGGGGTCGCGGTGGACGCACGACCCGTCGTACCTGTCGCGGAGGAAATCCCACATCGCCGCGCCGAGGGCGTCGTCCGGCATGGTTGAGGCGTCGGATGGAGGGAAGATAAATCGACCGCGGGTTCGTGAGACGGTGTCGTCGTCCGTCCCCGGACCGACACCTCGCGGTCCGCGAACGACACCGCTCGCCACGGGTCCGGCTCAGTCCCAGAACGCCTGCGTCCGGGCGTACTGCCGCTCCTGTTCGAGGATGTCGCGGTAGAAGTCGTCCTCGTCCTCGCGGAGTTTGCCGATGACGCGCGCGGCCGTCTGCGGGCCGACCCCGCGGGCGGCGAGGGCGACGACTGCCTTGTGACCGTGGCTCTGGACCAGACTCGCCGACTTGTACGCGCGGCGTTTCAGTCGCTCCTGCTCCTCGTCGGGGTCGGGCGCGCGCACGGCTTTCACCGTCTCGTCGTCCCACGGGTTCAGACAGGCGATTCGCGTCGCGCCGCACTCGGGGCACTCGGGTTGGTCGCGGACGCGCCGCACCTTTCTCGTGGTTTTCCAGTCCGTGCAGTGCAGACACAGCAGGATGACCCGGTCGTTCTGGATGCGTTCGCGGACGGCCTGAATCACGCTCGCGTCGGCGTTCTCGGGGACGAGGAGGTCCCGGCCGCTGGACCGGCCGTCGATGCCGATGGGCGTCCGTTCGCGCGCCGTCTCCAAGGCCACCTCGCCGTCCTGAATCCTCTCTAACAAATCGGCCGTCTCCGGCACCGCGAGGTCGACGTGGAACACCTCGCGCACGGCCTCGTCGTAGACGGGCGTGTCCTCCAGCGCCGCCAGCAGTCGGTCGCCGCCGAAGCGCTTGTTCCCCTGATACCGCTTGAGCGCGCCGAACTTCGCGGCCACCTGCGCGAGGGTGAACTTGAGCGACTCGGAGTGTTTTAAGGCGAGTTCGAGGACGCCCTCGACGTGTTCGGGGTCGGTCGTCTCTAATACCTCCGTAAAGTCGTGGACGGAGGCGTTCGGCGGCACCTCGAACTCGACTCGGTACGCGTCGGTCTCGATGCCGACCGACGACCCGGTGCGCTGGCCGACGAGGGCGGCCAGCATCCGCCCGAGCGTCTCGTTCACCCGGTGGCCGTACGGGGAGTTGAGGACGACTTTCCTTCCTTGGCCCTCGACGACCAGTCTATCGGCCGTCGGCACCGGCAACCCGGCCTCCACCTGCCGCTCGGTCGGCTTCAGCGACTCCGAGACGGTCCGTTCGTCGGTCGGGTATCTGCGGAGGAAGTCGCGGGCGACGGCGGCGCGGTCGCCGCCCATCTCGAACTGTCTGGCGGCGGTGTCTCGAATCTCTCCTACCTCGCCCGCGACGTGCGCGGGGACGGGAATCTCCGACCCGGTCCACGACGGCACCTCGCCGCCGGGGTCCTCGATGGGCGTGACGTTCACCTCCGCCTCGTCGTCGTCGATGTCGTTGATGCGCCACATCTCGCCGCGTTGGATGAACGACGCGCCCGGTTCGGCGAAGTTGACGACGAACCGCTCGTCGAGCGTGCCGATCTGCCCTCTGGAAGACATGTCGTAGACGTCGTACGTCTCCTCGTCGGGTATCATCGAGAGGTTGGCGTAGAAGTACTGCCACGTCCCGCCCGACTTCTCCAGGACGTCCTTCTCCTCGTCCATCCAGAGCAGGCGGTTGCCCGAGAGCTCTCTCACTATCTCGCGGAACGTCTCTTCGCCCAAGTCGCGGAACGGGTACGCCGCCGTTATCAGCTCGTACGTCTCTCTGGCCGACACCTCGCCGTAGTCCATGACGACGCCGACGATTTGATTCGCCACCGTATCGAGGCTGGCGTGGTGGATGCGCGCGGGTTCGACCTCCCCCGCTTCGGCCTTCCGCGCGATGGCGAGGGCCTCGTGCGTGTCGTCGGCCGAGGAGGTGACGACGGTCCCGCGGGAGGTCTGGTCGCGGCGGTGGCCCGCGCGGCCGACTCGCTGGAGGAGTCGGGACACCTCGCGCGGACTGCCGTACTGGACGACGTGGTCCACCCGTCCGACGTCGATGCCGAGTTCCATCGAGGAGGTGCAGATGAGGCCGTCCAACTCGCCGGATTTGAACCGGTCTTCCACGTCGATGCGCACGTCCTTCGAGAGCGACCCGTGGTGGACCTCCACGGGCGCGTCGAGCGCTTTGAAGCGCGAGCCGAGGGCCTCCGCGGTCTGCCTGGTGTTGACGAAGACCAGCGTGGACTCGTTCTCGCGGACGACGTCGCGGATGACCCGGACGTGACTCGCCATCTCGTCCTCGGAGGCCAGCCTCCCCGCTAACTCTTGGTCCTCGCGAGTTATCTCGGGGTGGACGACGGTGAACTCCACCTTACTCCCGGCGTCGACCTCCACGATTTCGAACGCCCGGTCGCCGGTGAGGAACTTTCCCACTTCTTCGGGCGACCCGACCGTCGCGGAGAGGCCGACGCGCTGGAACGGTCCGGCGAGGGCGCGGAGGCGCTCTAATCCGATCGTCAACTGCGCGCCGCGCTTGGCCGAGGCGAGTTCGTGCACCTCGTCGACGACGACGTGGCGCACGTCCGACAGCGCCTTCCGGAGCTTCTTCCCCGTCAGCATCGCCTGCAGCGTCTCCGGCGTCGTCACCAGCACGTCCGGCGGGTCGTTCGCCTGCTTCTGTCGCTGGTACTGCGTGGTGTCGCCGTGGCGGACGTCCACCTCGATATCGAGTTCCTCGCCCCACCAGTCGAGACGCTCCCGCATGTCGCGGTTGAGGGCGCGAAGCGGCGTGATGTACAGCGCCGAGATGCCCGCTCGGTCCTCGGCGTCGGCTTCGACGATGGCGTCCAGGACCGGCAGCATCGCCGTCTCCGTCTTCCCCGTCCCCGTCGGAGCGAGGACGAGGGCGTTCTTTCCGGCGGCTATCGGCGGAATCGCCCGTCGCTGCGGCTCGGTGGGTGTCGTGAAGCCCCGTTCGGAGAGCGCCGCGCGGACCGTCTCGCCGAGCGTCGTGAACGCGTCCATACCCTGCGCGGCCGTCGCGTCTCCCATCGGCACTGCTAACGGCGCGAACGGATTAAGCGCACCGCCCGTCGCCTCGGATTCGCTCCCCGGCAGTTACCTCGTCGGCGGACGAAGCGGTCGTCGTGAATCCCTCCTCCCGGACCCGCCCCACCCCGGCCCTCGCGTACTCGCTCTCCCACCTCGTCTTCGGCGTCACGAGCCTCGCTAACGGCCTGCTGTCGTACGCTGAGTGGGAGACGGTCGCGTCGGCATTCTTCACCCTCGGCGGCGGCGGAATCGTCGCCCTCGTCGCCTACGAGACGGTCGTTCCGGCGCCTCCGAGACCCCTCAAGAGTGGGGTCCGCTCGTCTACGCGACGGCGCTGGTGGCGCTCCTGTTCCTCCTCGGTACCGTCTGGCAGTACCTTTGAGCCCCATTCGCGGCTCCTTTCTCGCTGTCCTTTCGACGGTCCGTCACGTCCCGAATACGCATGTCCTGCCCCTCGTTCGTTGAAATTACGCTCGTGAGAGCTTGTTCATTCGTTCACTCGAATGAAATATAATAAATCTGCCACCACAGTCATAAGGAGCTACGCCTAGCGGGAAAATATGAAGCGGTCACGGTGGTCCCCGGGCTCGTGGACGCACGTGTTCACGCTGCGCCAACGCGTCGTCTCCGCGGTGGAGGTACTGGAGGAACCGCGGAGCGCCGAGTACCTCGCCGTCCTCGCGGACGGGACGCAGGCCGAGACGCAGGAGACGCTCGACCGACTGGTCGACGAGGGCGTCGTCCGAGTCGACGGCGACGGGTACGAGATGAACCCGTCGGGGTCGGTGCGCCGTTCCGAGGTCCGGCGCGGCGGCGTCGAACCGAGCGAATTGGACTCCGAGACGCTCGCCCGTATCGAGGCCGCGGTCCGGGAGGCCGAGGGGTTCGACTCCGACCGCCCGTACGCGGAGTTGACCGAGTTCGAGAAAGGCCGTCTGGAGGGGTACTCGACCGTTCTGTCGATGCTCTCCGAGTTGCGGGCCGGAACCGAAGGAGAGGGGACGGACGAGGGCGGACCCGACCGGAGCGACCGGTCGCCGGCGAACTGACCGTTGGGAATCGCGCTCCCGTGACCCTCGCGCGGTCACACGGACCGATACGGCCCGAGTCGCGTCCCGTCCAGTAGGTACGCGTCCGCGTCGAACACGCCCTCCGGGAGGAACGGCGAGAGAAAGTCCTGCCCCTCGACGTTCACCCACGTCCCGCCCGAGCGGTCGTTAAACGCCGGGAAAACGACGAGTTCGGGCGACTTCCAGTCGAGGTCGGTCACCTCCAGTCCCAACTGCGCCGCGAACGGGTCGGGGTTCATCGGCCCGCGAAGCCACGCGCGCTCTTTTCGGCCGCCGCCGACGCTGTCTTCGAGTCGTACGGCGGGGTGTTCGTGCGCCGCGCAGACCACCTCGCTCTCGACGACGTCGCGCGCCGGCCACGTGTGGCCGTGGACGAAGCCGACGCGGCCGAGTCTGACGCCCCCGGCGTCGGTCACGTCGAGTCGGTCGCCGAACGCCTCCGCGATGCCGCCGTCGTGGTTGCCGCGGACGAGCGTCACCGGCACCTCGCTCGTAATTCGGTCGACGAACGTCTCCAACTCCTCGGTTTCGTCGCCGCGGGGGTTGCCGATACGGTGGCCCAAGTCCCCCAAGACGACCAGTCGGTCCGGGTCGGTCTCGTCCAGCAATCGGGCGAGGCGGGCGAGGCGGACGTCGGCGTCGCTGGCCAACTCGACGCCGCGTTCGTAGCGCAGGCCCGCCTCGATGCCCGCGTGGTAGTCCGCGACGACGAGGGCTCTGTCCCCGCCGGCGTCGGGACCGAGGCGCGCGACGGCCGCCGGGTCGCCGGGGATGGGTTCGACTATCGGTCCGTCGCGTCGGCGCACCATCGGCTCAGATGGACTTCAGCGTGCCCTCGTTCGGCTCGTAGCACTTGCCGCTCATGAGGGCGTCCTGAATCGCGTCGTCCACGTCGTCGGGGTCGGCGCCGTAGCGGTCGACGATGGCCTCGACGACGGCCTCGCGGTCCGCGCCGTCGCCGTCGTCCAAGTCGGCCATGACCTCCACGACGGCGTCTTCGAGGTCCACGTCCGCGGCGTCGGCATCGTCGTCACCGTCGGCGTCGTCGGTGCCGGCGTCCGCGGTGCCGGCGGACTCGGCCGCCTTCGTTCCCGCGTCGTCCGCCGTCGCCGTCGCCGTCTCCTCGTCGGACGGGTCGACCGTCTCGGGCGACTCGGCGGCCGCCGCGTCGGGGTTCTGGGTGTCCGGACGGGGGTCGTCCGGCGACGCGGCCGGTTCCTCCGTCGCTGCGTCGGAGTCGGCCGCCGCCGACTCCGCGGGCGCGGGTGACTCCCCGTTCGTCGTCGCGTTCTCCTCGGCCGCCTGCGCCTCCAGTTCGTCGGCGTCGGGCACGTCGATGTCGGCCTCGCCGGGGTCGTCGACTTCGTTCCCCGTGGAGAACTCCGCGCCGAACTCCTCTTCTAACTCGGCGCGTTCGTCGTCTCCCATCTCGTACATCTCGCCCGAGGACGCCGTCTCCTCGTCGGCCGTCGTCGACGACCCGTCGTCGCCTGCGTTCGCCTCGGCGTCGTCAGCGTCGCCCGCGTCGAAATCGCCCAGTCCGCCCGCCGCGTCGTCCGAGTCGGACTCGGTCGTCCCGTCTCCGGTCGTCTCCGAGGGCGCGGGCGCGGACGACCCCCCCTCGAAGTCACCCAGTCCGCTCGCTGCATCGTCCGAGTCGGACGTCGCCGAGTCGCTCGTCGACCCGCCGGCGTCCGCCGTCGCGGAGGCGGCGGTCCGTTCGGTCGAGTCGGGGCCTGCATCTGCGTCCGCCTCGGACGTCGTGTCCGGCGCCTCCGTCGACGGGTCGGGGCCGGACGGGTCAGGCGTTTCGGAGGATTCGGCGGCCGCCGTCTCCATCCCGGGTTCGGTCGTCTCCCGTTCGGTCTCGGGCGACCCGGTTCCCGCGTCCGCCGTCGTACCTTCACTTTCGTTCGCGTGTGCGTCCGCGTCCGTCTCCGCGTCGGCGGTCGCACCCTCGTCCGGTGTCGTTTCGGCGGTCGGGTCGTCGCCGACCGACTCCGAGTCAAGGTCCGGGCCGGAGTCGGCGTTGGCGTCGGGTCCGGCCGCCGGACCGTCCGCGTCGCCGCTCTCGCGGACCTCGGTGAGGGCCGCGTCGCCGCCCTCGGGTTCCGTCGCGGCCGGGACGTCGGGGAGCGGACCGAGTTCGTCCGGACCGACTGCGTCGGGGTCGACGCCCAGCGAGTCGACGGCGTCGCGGTCGCCCGACACGAGTTCGAGCGCCTGCACGGCCAGCGTCCGGACTGCTTCGAGGTAGTGTTCGCTCGTGTCGTAGTGGTCGAGGGCGAGGGGGACGCCCGCCGCCAGCGACTCGCCTACGCCGCGCGCTTCGAGGGCGACGCGCAGGTCGTCGCCGCGGCGGTCCATCGCCATCGCGGCCCGCATCGTCGCCACGCGTTCGAGCGTCGCCCGCGCGGCCGCGACGACCCAGCGGTCCCGCGTGCCGGCGTCGACTTCGTTGATGCTCTCCGGGCGGACCGAGGTGAACACCCGGTCGGAGTCCTCCGGTTCGTACGTCCGCGCCTTGCCCGTGATGGAGACAAACATCGGCGGCGCCGCGCGGTCGAGGAAGTTCATCGCCTCCGGTTGGTACTGCCCGGCGTACGTGACGAACACGCCCGTCGGGTCGGCGATTCTCCCTCTGAGGACCTCCTCGTTCACCGACTCGACCTCGGTGAGGGCGCCGACGGCGAACAGGCGGTTCACGCGCGCGCCGGTCGGCGTGACGACGTAGTTCGGCGCTCGCTCCTCGTCGCCCTCGGAGTACGACAGCGTCGCGTCGTCGAACTCCGCGGCGAAGACGCGGTAGGCCACCTCGCGGCGGTTCTCGATGACGCTCATGCGGACACCTCCGAGAGGACGGTGGCAGCGCGGTCGGCGGGGTCGTCCCCCGTCTCCTCGAACTCGGTCGCTTCGAGGTTCGCGCCGTAGTCGTCCACCGAGAGGTTGCCGCGGACGCGGAACTCCCGGCCGACGACTCGGCTCCTGATTTCGTCGGCGACGACCTCCTTATCCATCGCCTCGCGGGCCGCCTCCATCGCGTCGTCCATCGGCGCGCCGTACAGTTCCTCCGTGAGGTCCCTGTCCAAGACGGCCGTCACGGTTCCGTGCCCGTCGTCGATGATGGCCTTCACGCGCATGTCGTCCTCGCCCTCGACGTCGCCGTGGGTGCGGCACTGCCCGTTCTGGAGGACGCGCCCGCAGTCGGGACAGCGCTCGATGAGTCCCGACCCGTCGCGCACTTCGAGGAGGTTGCCGACGACTTCGACGTCGAACATCCCGCCGGACCCGACGGCCTCGTCGATGCGCATCCGCGGGGCGTCCTCGTTCACTTCGACCTCTCGGGAGAGCGGCGTGACCGTGGTGAACTCCGAGAGGTTCACCTGCGGGACGCCGCGGAACTCGCGGACGTACACGTCCTCGAAGCGGAACGCCTCGCCCTCGCGGAGTTCGGGGCGCGCCCCCCAGTCGGTGAACGGCAATCTGGCCGATTCGTCGGCGACGACGCCCGACCGGATGGTCGTATCGCCGTCGCGTCCGGAGATGACCCGTTCCTCGGATTCGAGGACGCGGACCTCGACGTTGCGCCCGCGGTCGCCGGCGCGGAGGTCCACGAGGTCGGTGTCGCCGCCGGCCTCGTGGGCCGTCTCGACGGGGTCGGTCTCCACCGCGACGGTGGTACTCTGCCCGAGGTTCAGTTCGGGCTTGCCGTCCCACTCGCGGACGTTGGCGTTGCCCACGGTGACCGAGTCGCCGGCCTCGAAGCCGAAGTCCTGCCACGCGGTGTAGGATATCTTACCCGTCGCGTCCGCGAGTTCGCCCTCCCGGATGGTCTGCTCTTCGCCCTGATAGCGGATGGAGCGCTGGCCGACGGTCAGCACCCGGACGGTGACGGTGACGTTGCCGTCGTCGGTGCCGACGTCGGCTACGTCCTTCGAGGTGGGTGCGGCGCTGGCGCCGGAGTCGCCGCCGTGCTTCCGGCGGATGCTCTGTTTGGCCTCGTCTATCGGCACGCTGTACGACAGCAGGTTCTCCAGGTCGGATTTGACCTCCGCTTTGTCTACCCCGAGGGTGGAGGCGAGTTCCTCGGCGTGTTCGTCGACGTTCATCGTCGTGAACTACTGCCTCGTCGCGTAAAAAGGGTTGCCGGCGGGGGAGTCGCAGAGCACGAACTGCTAAGTGCGAGGCCGTCGCAGGACGGGGTATGAGCGACGCCGAGGCGGAGACAGCGGAGAAGGACGTCTCGTTCACCTTGACGGTCGACGACGAGGAGACGGTCATCACGATGCGCGGCGACCGGGACACCGCCGTCGTCGTCGAGTCGGAGTCGGGCGAGCGCATCTACCTGCCGCCCGAGGACTTCGAGCGGGGGGCGCGCCAGCAGAGCGACAGCCCGTACCAACCGGCCGACCGCGACAGCCCCTACCAGTCCTCGCGCAACGACAGTCCCTACCAGTCCGCCCGCGACGACTCGCCGTACCAGGCCGCCCGGCAGAGTCTCCCCCGCGAGGGGTTGGTTTCGACGGCCGACGGCTACCGAATCCGACACCCCGAACCGGTCACCGACGTGCGACTGCTTCGATAAGAGGCCGGGCCGCCGCGGGCCGCCGGGCCGTTCAGTTTTCCGTGTTCACTCGCCAGCGATGCGCTCGTAGAAGTCGATGGTCGCGTCGACCACGTCCTCCCACGTGACGGGGTCGTACTCCGGTGGCCCCTCCAGGGAGAGGCCGTAGTCGATGCCGTCGGCGATGGAGTCGGAGGCGGGTTCGACCTCGATAACGCAGTCGTCGGGGAGCACCTCGTTGACGCCGCTCTCGGTGGCGACGACGCGCGTGCCGGCCGAGAGCGCCTCCGTGATGGTGATGCCGAACGGCTCCGAGAGCGAGGGCGAGACGAACAGGTCCGCCGAGGCGTAGTAGTCGCCGAGTTCCTCCTCGGGGATGTAGCCCGCCCACTCCAGTTGGTCCTCCACGTCGAGCAGTTGGGCGAACTTCTTCAGTTGCGCCGTGAGGTGCCCCGACCCGCCGACGACGAGGGTCACGTCGTCGCGACGGAGTTTCTCCATCGCGTAGACGAGGTGGGAGATACCCTTCTGGTCGGTGTGCCGACCGACGAAAAACAGCATGTCGCCGTCGATGTCGAGTTCCTCTTTCAGGTCTCGACCGGTCGTTTCGCACTTCGAGAAGCCGTTGTAGATGACCTCGGGGTCGCCGCCGTACAGTTCCTTGACCCGCCCCGCGGTGAGTTCGCTCACCGCCAGCAGGTGGTCGCAGCGCTCGGCGATTCGGCGCTCGGTCTCGACCTCTCTTTTTGGCGGGTCGAGGTTGCGGTCCGACGACAGCGAGTGGAACGTCGTCACCCACTCCACGTCCGCGTTCGACTTCGCGCGCGAACCGGGGCCGTAACCGAACCAGTCGTGGGTGTGGACGATGTCGGCGTCCTCGGCGCGTTCGGCGAACGCCGAACTGAGCCGACCGATGCGGGTGATGATATCCCCCTGCCCGGTCGGAACGCCGTGTATTCCATCCCTGTCCTCCGGCGCGTACTCCGCCGGAAGGACGAGTTCGATGTCCACGCCACGCGCTCTGAGTCCGTCGAACATCTCCCCGACGTGGGTATCGAGACCCCCACTCACGTTCGGCGGGAAGCCCCAGCCCAGCATCAGCACTTTCGGCGGCATTCTGCAGAGAACTACCACGGTGGCGTATATATAACTCCTGTCCGCCTTCGTCGGACGCCGCGCGGTTCGACCGCCGCGCCCGGTCGGCGCCGTCGACCGAAACCCGTTTTCGGCTCTCGTCCCACGGGACGGTATGCACGTCGTCGTCAACGCCGCCGCGAGCGTCGACGGGAAACTGTCGACGCGGCGGCGCGAACAGGTGAAGATCAGCGGCGCGGACGACTTCGCCCGCGTCGACCGCGTCCGCGCCGACAGCGACGCCGTCCTCGTCGGCGTCGGCACCGTCCTCGCGGACGATCCGCATCTCACCCTCGACGGCGACGACTACCGGGACGAACGGCGGACGGCCGGCCGCGACCCTTCGCCCGCACGAGTCGTCGCGGACTCCCGCGCCCGGACGCCCACCGACGCCAGAATCCTCGACGACGCGGCGACGACGTACCTCCTCGCGAGCGAGGCCGCCCCCGAAGACCGGGTCTCGGCCCTCCGCGAGGCGGGCGCGGAGGTAGTCGTCGCCGGCCGGACGCGCGTCTCCTTCCCCGACGCCCTCGCGGAACTCGAATCGCGCGGTGTCGAGCGACTCATGGTCGAGGGCGGCGGCGAGGTCATCTTCTCGCTGTTCGAGGACGGTCTGGTCGACGAACTCACCCTGTACGTCGGGTCGGTGGTGTTCGGCGGCCGCGACGCCCCCACGCTGGCCGACGGCGAGGGGTTCGTCGAGTCGTTCCCCCGACTCGAACTCCGGGACGTCGAACGAATCGACGACGGCGTCCTCCTCGGGTACGACGTCCGCTGAGCCGACGCCGTCACGCGCCGGTCACCCGACCGGTCGTGCGGCGAGTCGACATTCCCTCTCAATAGTTAAGGGCGTCCCGCGAGTACCCTCCGGTAATGAGTACGCCCGAAAGCAAAGGCAGCCCCGTTCACGTCGAGAGCCAAGACCACCTCGAACAACTCGTCTCGGAGCACGACGTGGTGCTGGTGGACTTCCACGCGGACTGGTGCGGACCGTGCAAGATGCTCGAACCGACCGTCGAGGAAATCGCCGCCGAAACGGACGCGCTGGTCCTGAAAGTCGACATCGATGAACTGCAGGAACTCGCCCGCGACGAGGGCGTCCGCTCGGTACCGACGCTGCAGTTCTACCAAGGCGGCGAGCAGGTCAAGCGCGTCATCGGCGTGCAGGACAAAGACGACCTCCTCGACATCATCGAGGAACTGTCGAACTGAAGGCGTCTGCGACGACGCCGTTTTTCCGATTCGACTACCGACCCGAGAGCGCGCCGACGACGACGCGGTGTCCCGTCTCGGCGACGTGTTCGCTGCGCACCTGCGCGGCCGCCACGCCGGTCCGCTCGACGGACTCGGTCGGGCAGTCGCGGCAGACGACGTGGTAGCGCGCGGACGCGTTCGAACGGTCGGATTCCGTTTTAGACATACTTCGAGACTGTCCTCCACAGATATAGGTACGACTCGCCTAGCCGGGGGTTAGTGACTTCGTTCGGCCGGTAATCGAGTCATTAACGGCCCTTTCCGTCGACGGCGGCGATTCGAACGAGGAGTCTCAGAACGGCGCGTCGTCGCGACTGCGCGCGAACGGGTCCTCGGGAGCGTCGTAGTCGAACGACCCGCCCGTCGTCGCGTGCACCTGCGATATCTCCTCGAATTCCGTCACCATTCGGGACTTCAGCGCCTGCACCGTCATCGGTGAGATGCCGCACCCCGAGCAGGCGCCGCCGAGCGAAATCCACACCTCGCCGGATTCCTCGTCAACGGCGTCGATGCCGGCGGTGCCGCCGTGCATCTGAATCTGCGGGAAGTTGCGCCGCATGAACTGGGCGAGTCGGTCTTCGAGGGTGGCGGCGTCGTCCGCGGTGTCGATACTCATGACCGGGCGGAGGCGTGCGGTCGATATAGCGCTTCGCTCCCCCGGCCGCGCGGGCCGGTTTCGGGGAGGGCTTTTTAATTCGGAGCGAGTATCACGTCGTATGATTTCACTCGACGAAGCGGTGACCGCCCGGCTAGAGTCCCACGGCGAACGCTTCGAGGTGCTCATCGACCCCGACGCCGCCCTCGCCATCAAGCGCGGCGAGTTCGAGGGAGAACTGGAGGACGTCATCGCGGCGGAGGACGTCTTCGAGGACGCCTCTCGCGGCGACAGACCGGCCGAAGAGGACCTCGAAACCGTGTTCGGGACGACCGACCCGATGGAGATAATCCCGGCGGTGGTCGAACGCGGAGAGATACAGATCACGGCCGAGCAGCGCCGCGAGATGCAGGAGCAAAAACGCAAACAACTCATCAACACCATCGCGCGCAACGCCGTGAACCCGCAGATGGACAACGCCCCGCACCCGCCGGACCGCATCGAACGCGCCCTCGAACAGGCGGGGTTCAAAGTCGACCCGATGGAGACGGTGGAGTCGCAGGTGGACGACGCCCTCGAGGCCCTCCGGCCGGTCATCCCCATCCGCTTCGACGAGGTGACCGTCGCCGTCCAGATTCCCGCGGAGTACGCCGGGAAGACGCAGGCGCAGGTGCGCGAGTACGGCGACTTGGAGCGCGAGGAGTGGCAGAACGACGGGTCGTGGGTCGGCGTCATCACGTTCCCGGCGGGGATGCAAAACGAGTTCTACGACATGGTGAACGACTACACCTCCGGCGAGGCCGAGACGCGAATCGTCAAGGACAAAGACGAACTGAGCACCCGGTGAGCGGGGCGGAAACGCGCGGGCGGTGAAGGGACGAGCGGAAAGAAAAGCGGACGAAGAACGGAGACGGCAGCGGAGGGGTCTCGAAGGCGTCGGATTATCCCTTCTTGAAGCCGACGAGGAAGCCGCCGGTGAACCCGGCGGAGACCGAGAGCGTCGAGAGGAGGGTCGACAGCCAACTCGGCGGCGCCCCGGAGGCGGCCGTCTCGGTGGTCTTCAGCATCCCGGCGGTGAGCCGTTCCCAGTCGACCGCGAGTATTCCGCGCGATTCGAGGAACTTGAACAGCGCCATCTGCAGACCGACGACGACGGCGAGGAGCTTTGCGACCTTCTTCGCCGCGAAGCCGATGATTCCGCCGACGACGGCGCCGCCCCCGAACTCGAAGCCGAGCGCGGTGGGGTCGAGTGATAGCTGTAGCGGGTCGGACATACCTCGACCTGTACGGTCAGATTATATAACTTTTGTGTGAGTGTACAGGTCAGAGACAAAACTTGTTGGCGGCGGTGATGGTATCGGCCGTCGCGGGGAACTTACAAGTCGCGCGGCGCCCAATTCGAGGGTATGAACCGCGAACAGACGACAGGCGGGACAATCGAGGTGACGGACCGGCATCTCCCCTGAGTCGCTCCGAACGGCGTTCACGTGCGGCGGCGTCGCTCGCGTGCACGCGCAAGCGAACTACCGGCGAGCGGTCGGGAGTCACCGATGAGCGACGGCACTCCGGCCGTCGTCGCAAAGCGCGTCGACGCCGGCGAGTCCGCGGACCTCTCGGAGATAACGGACCTCGCGCGCGCCGCGGGGTACGAGGTGGTCGGCGAACTCTCGCAGTCCCGCGAGGAGGACGCCGCGTTCCACTTCGGCGAGGGGAAAGTCGACGAACTCACCGCCCTCGCCGTCGACGCGGACGCCGCAGTGGTCATCGTCGACAACCGCCTCGGCCCCTACCAGACGTACAACATCGGCGGAAAACTCCCCGAGGGCGTCGAGGTCATCGACCGCTTCACGCTCATCCTGGAGATATTCGGCCAGCGGGCGAACACCCGGAAGGCCCAACTGCAGGTCGAACTCGCGGAACTCCGCTACGAACTCCCGCGCGCGGAGGCGAAAGCCTCCCTCGCCAAACGCGACGAGCGACCGGGGTTCATGGGGCTCGGCGAGTACGACGAGTCGCGCGAACAGGACATCAAAGCCCAGATTTCGCGCATCAAGAACGAACTCGACGCCATCGCCGACAAGGAGGAGACGCGGCGCGAACAGCGCCGCGAGTCCGGGTTCGACCTCGTCGCCCTCGCCGGCTACACGAACGCCGGGAAGTCGACGCTGATGCGCCGACTCGCCGAGGACCTGGAGGTCGGCGAGAACGACGATTTGCATCCGGATTTGGACCCGACCGCCGAGTCCGAGGACCGCCTGTTCACCACCCTCGGGACGACGACGCGCCGCGCCGAGACGGGGACGCGCGACGTTCTCCTCACCGACACCGTCGGCTTCGTCTCGGACCTGCCGCACTGGTTGGTCGAGTCGTTCAAGTCGACGCTCGACTCGGTGTACCGCGCCGACCTCGTCCTCCTCGTCGTCGACGCCTCCGAACCCGTCGAGGAGATGCGCGACAAACTCGTCACCTGCCACGACACGCTGTACGAGCGTAACGAGGCGCCCATCGTGACGGTGCTGAACAAGATCGACCTCGTCGACCCCGGCGAACTCGAACGGAAGACCGAGGCACTGCGCGCCCTCGCGCCGAATCCGGTCGTCGTCTCGGGGCTGACAGGCGAGAACGTCTCCGCACTCGCCGACCGCATCGAGAACGAACTCCCCGAGTGGCGCGAGGAGCGACTCCTCCTGCCGATGTCGGACGACTCGATGAGCCTCGTCTCGTGGCTGTACGACCACGGCCACGTCGAAAACGAGGAGTACGACGGCGAGAACGTCCTCGTGGAGTTCGCGGCCCGCCCCGCCATCGTGGAGAAGGCGCGGGCGAAGGCCGCCGACGTGCGAACGGGCGGCGCCGGGACGGAGGCCGGAGCCGAGACCGACGGCGGGCGTCGGAACTGAAGGCCGACGTGCGGGTCGGTACCCCCGACTCAGCCCGTCCGCTTCTCCTTCTCCACCACCTGCACATCGGAGAGACGCGTCTCCGGGTACTGACCCTCGGCGTCCTTCTCGGCCGCTTTCACCATGTCCCAGACGACGTTCAACCCAGTGGTGACGCCCTCCAAGGCCTCTATCTCACAGCCCGTCTTCCCCGTCGTCTCGACGGCGACGGACAGCGTCACGCTCTCGTCGCCCACCTCGAACTCGGTGTCGACGTTCGTGATGGGTATCTGGTGGCACATCGGGATGGTCTCCCAGGTGTGCTTGACGGCCTGAATCGCGCCGATTCTGGCGGTCGACAGCACGTCGCCCTTGCCTATCTCGTCGGCGTGAATCGCCCCGACGGTCGGCTCCGTCAGGTGAATCGTCCCGCGCGCGACGGCGCGGCGGCGGCTGTCCGGCTTCTCGCCGACGTTCACCATCTGCGCGTCGCCGTCGTCGTCGACGTGGGTCAGGTCCGACTCGTCGTCGGGTCCGCCGTCCGGGTCGCTCACTCCTCCTCACCCCGAATCGCCCGCGGGATGGTCTGCAGGAGGTCCGACGCGAGGAGGCCGCCGGCGCGTTCGTCGTCGAGGAGTTCGGCCGCGCGGCCGTTGACGAACGGGCCGGCGCAGGCCGCGTCGAAGGGGTCCTGCGTGCCGAGGAGGCCCGCGACGATACCGGCGAGGATGTCGCCGGTGCCGCCGACGGTCATCGCCGGGGTGCCCGCGCGGACGAGTCGCGTGCGCTCGCCGTCCGAGACGACATCCTCGGCCGCCTTGGCGACGACGACGTGGCCGAGGTCGGCCGCGAATGACTCTATCTCCTCGCGGGCGTCGCGGAGCGGTCCGTCGACGTCCGGCCCGCCCATCGTCGCCAGTTCCTTGCGGTTCGGCGTGCAGACCAGCGTCGCGTCGGTGTCCACCTCGGAGACGACGGCGAGGGCGTCCGCGTCGACCACGGCCTTCCCCTCGAACTGTTCGAGGAACTCTTTGGCCGCCTCCAGCGTCTCGTCGTCGTTGCCGAGACCGGGGCCGAGGACGACCACGTCGTCGTAGTCGTGGGCCGTCTCCACGAGGCCGTCGACCTGGTCGGGCGTCAGGTGGTCCCCCTCGTAATCCTGCACGATGAGGTCCTCGGCGTACCCCTGTATCTGCCCGGACACCTTCGACGGCGCGGCGACGAACGTGAGGTCCGCGCCGGCCCGGAGCGAGGACTGTCCGGAGAGGGCGGGCGCACCGGTGTAGGGGCCGCCGCCGATGACGAACACGCGCGAGTCGCCGCCGCGGACGCCCTCGCGGACCGAACGCAGGTCGCCGGGGCCGACGAACGCCTCTGCGGCCGGGGGGATACCGATGTCCGCGACGGTCACCTCGCAGTCGAGGTCCGGGAGGCCGGGCTTGTCGTCGTGGAACGTGACGACCCGGTCGGCGTCGACGGCGACGCCCTCGGCCTCGCCGGTGTCGGCGTTCACGCCGGAGGGCACGTCGACGGCGACGACGGTGGCGTCGAGGTCGTTCATCGCCTCCGCCGCGGTCGCCTCGGGTTCGCGGAGGGCGCCGGTGACGCCCGTTCCGAGCATTGCGTCGACGACGACGTCCGGGTCGCCGAGAGAGAGGTCCTTCGAGTCCGTCACCGCCTCGGCGTCGTACTCCGCGGACTGGAGGGCGTCCCAGTTCTCGCGGGCGATGTCGGTCGAGATGCTCCCGGGGCGGCCGAGCAGGCGGACCGACACGTCGTATTCGTCGAGGAAGCGCGCCGCGACGAACGCGTCGCCGCCGTTGTTGCCGCGCCCGGCGACGATAACGACGCTCGCGCCGGGGTCCGCGAGGTCGCGGACCGCGCGGGCGACGGCGTTCCCGCTCGACTCCATCAGTTGCTTCCGCGGGACGCCGAGCGCTTCGCTGTTCTCGTCCACCGCTGCCATACGGTCGCTCGAAATCATACGCGAGCGTTGGTTCGGTGCCGTGGTAAAAGAGGTGGCCCGGTCGTCGGGCGGTCCGGTTGCCCGATAGTTCGGCCTCGCTCGAAGGCGCGCGGTCGGCCGGTCCTCGCCCCCTCCCCGTTGGCCCCTTCCGGTAGCTTCCTCACCCCGGTGGCCGAATCGACCGGCGTGACCACACGACTGTTCGGCACGCTCTGCGGGTTGGTCTTTCTCGTCAACCTCGGTCGGACGGCGTTCGCGCCCCTCGTCGAGACGTTCCAGACGCAGTTCGGCGTCGGTCCGGCGACGGTGGGGGTGGTGACGACGCTCGTCTGGATGGGGACGGCGGTCCCGCGCATCCCCGTCGGCTACCTCCTCACGCGCGTCGCCCGCCACCGCGTCGTCCTCGCGACGGGGGCGCTGCTCTCGCTGTCGGCCGCGTTCACCGCCCTCGCGCCGTCGATTCTGGCGGTGCAGGTCGGGGCGTTGGGAATCGGTCTCGCCTCCGGGGCGTACTTCGTGGCCGCCGTCCCCCTCGTCGGCGAACTCTACCCCGACGCCGTGGGGCGCGCCATCGGTGTCCACGGTACCGCCGCCCAACTCGCCGCCGTCGTCGCCGCGCCCGTCGTCGTCGCGTTCGTGACCGTCGCCGACTGGCGCGCGACGTTCTGGCTCCTCGCCGTCCTTTCGGCCGCCGTCACCGCCGTCCTCGCCTACACCGCCCGCGACAGCGACGCCGTCGTCGAGCGAAGCGCCGACCGGGACTTCGTCGGCGCCCTGCGCTACTGGCGACTCATGGGCGTCGGACTGCTGATGATAGCCACCGCCGGGTTCGTCTGGCAGGGCCTGTTCAACTTCTACGTCACCTACCTCGTGACCGCGAAGTCGTTCTCGACGACGCAGGCGAGCACGATGCTCACCGTCGTCTTCGCAGCGGGCGTCCCCGCGTTCTGGCTCTCGGGCCGCCTCGCGGACCGCTTTCCGACCGTCCCCTACCTCCTGACCGTGCTCGCCGCCTACGTCGCCTCGCTGTTCGCCCTGACGGAGGTCACCGGCTTCCTCCCGGTGTTCGCCGTCACCGCCGCCATCGGCTACACCATCCACAGCATGTTTCCCGCGCTCGATACGTGGCTGCTCGGCACGCTCCCCGCGGAGGTGCGCAGCAGCGCCTACGCCGTCTTCAGCGGCGCCTCCCTGCTCATCGAGGCCAACGGGAGCGGCGTCGTCGGCGTCCTCACCGAGGCGGGCTACGCCTTCGACGACGTGTTCCGCGCGTTCGCGTTCGGCCTCGCGGGCGTCGTCGCGGCGCTCGTCGCGCTGTACGCGCTCGGGCGGATTCCGGGGACGAAGCGCCGCGCCGTCGTTCAGTGACCTCGCGGCGGCGCCCGTCTCGTGACCGGTCGCCGCGCCCGTCCCGCGAACGTTCAAATACGAGCGCGGGCCCAGCACCGACATCCCTATGACCGCCGCGACGCGAGTGAGGCGCGTGAACTGGCAGGCCGTCTTCGGCCACCCCGAACCCTACCCCGAGCAAGCCGACGGCATCGACGCCGCCGTCGACGCCGCCGAGGACGGCGGCTTCCTCGTCGTCGAGGGGGCGTGCGGGACGGGCAAGACGATGCTCGCGCTCACGGCCGGCATCGACCGGGTCCGCGACCCCGACTCCGACTACGAACGGGTGCTCGTGCTGACGAGCGTGAAACAGCAACTCAGGCAGTTCGAGGAGGACCTGCGGACCGTCAACGCGAACCTGCCCGACGACTGGAACCCGGTCTCGGCGCTGACGCTCGTGGGGAAGGCGGACGTCTGCCCCTACAGCAGAGAGAACGTCGCCGGCATCGACGACTCGACGGTGTACGACCGCTGCGAGGGACTCAGAGAGCGGACGCGAAACCTGGTCGGGGACGGTGGCCTCGCCTCCACCGGGAAACTCGTCGAGGAGGCGCGCGCGGCGCAGACGGGTCTCCTCGACTCGGGGGCGACCGGCGGCCCCGACTACCTCGAAACCGCCGGCGAACCGACGCCGTACCTTCCCGAAACGTCGGAGTACGAGGACACCGAGTACTGCCCCTTCTACGCGACGTTCCTCGACGACCTACCAGAAGAGGGCGACCCGATAGAGGCCGTCCCGTTCGACGTGACCGAGTTGGGTCTCATCGACACCGAGGAACTCGTGCGCCTGTCGGCCGGGTACGGCACCTGCCCGCACTCGGTCATGGGCGCGGTCCTGCCGCACGTCGAAGTCGTCGTCGGGAATTACTACCACGCGTTCGACCCGACGACGGTGGGGTCGTTCACGGGCGCCCTCCTCGACGAGTCGACGTTCGTCGTCTGCGACGAGGCGCACATGCTCGAACCGCGCGTCCGCGAACTCGTCAGCGACGGCGTGGGCGACGCCACCCTGCGCGACGCCGAGAACGAACTGACGCGCGTGATTCAACCCGTCGAGTTCGACGGCGACGGACGGGAGAGCGAGGACGCAGACCTCGTCCGCGGCGAACTCGAAGAGAGCGACGTGACGCTCCGCGAACTGAAGGAGACGCGCGAGTTCGTTCGGGACCTGCGCGAGGAACTCGACCGGCGCGTGACGGCGCATCTAGATGGGGAACTGCCGGACTGGCGCGCCGACCTCACCCGACTCGACGACGACGAGATTCCGCTCCGCGACCCGGAAGAACCCGCCGAGGACGAACTGACCGCATGGGCCGGCGAGAACGGGTACGACGAGGGGACGTGGGTGCGCGCGGAGTCCGTCGGCGCCGTCGTCGCCCGCGTACTGAACAGCGCCGAGGAGGAGGACGCGCGCCGCGCCGCGCCGGCCGTCGGGCGGACGCTGGCGAACTGGGCGCGCGCGGACCACACGGGCTACTTCCGCGAGATAGAACTCGACCGGACGTGGGACGAGACCGAACGGGCGGACTCCTGGCGCCGGGCGTACAACGCGCACCTCGCCCTGCACAACTGCGTCCCCGGCGACGCCATCGCCGAGCGACTGGGCGAGTTCGGCGGCGGCGTCCTCATGTCGGCGACGCTCGCCCCCCTCGACGTCTTCCGCGAGGTGACGGGGCTGAACGCCCTCGAAGCCGACGACCGTCCGGTGGTCGAACGGACGTACGGACTCGCCTTCCCCGAGGAGAACCGGGCGTCGTTCGCCGTCGATGCGCCGAAGTTCACCTACGAGAACCGCGGCCCGCCGGGCGAGGAGAATCCGACGCGGCGCGCGCACGTCGATGCCTGCGCCGAGATAGCCCGGTCGCCGGGAAACGTCCTCGTCGGGATGCCGAGTTACGCCGAGGCGGAGTGGATGGGGGGCGAGTTAGAGTCCAGACTGTCGAAGACCGTCCTCCTCGACGAGGCGTCCGACGACGGCGCGACCGAACGCCTGAAGGCCGACTTCTTCGGCGGCGAGGAGAAGGTGCTCGTGACGAGTCTGCGCGGGACCCTGACCGAAGGCGTCGACTACCGCGGCGACCGACTCGCCGCGGCCGTCGTCTGCGGCGTCCCCATCATCAACACGTCGAGTCCGCGCACGCGGGCGGTGAAGACGGCGTACGACCGGGAGTTCGGGGACGGTCCCGCGAGCGGAGCGAGCGGGAGCATGCGAGGCGGAACGTCTCGAAGCGGATTCGAGGCGGCTCTCACCGTCCCGGCGGTCCGGAAGGCCAGACAGGCCGTCGGCCGCGTCATCCGCGGCCCCGAGGAGGTTGGCGTCCGCGCCTTCGTCGACGCGCGCTACGCCCGCGATTCGTGGAACGGCGTTCGGGAGTACTTCCCCGAAGAGGAAAGAGCGGAGTTCTCGCCGGTCAGCACGGATATGCTCCGATTCGGCGTCGACCGATTCTGGTCGTCCGTCGAGTGAGCGTCGCTACCCCCCGAACTTCTCGCGGCACGCCTCCGAACAGAAGTGGCGATGCCGGACAGTGCCGTCCTCAACCCAGGTGACGACGCGGTGCGTGGGCGACTGGAGTATCGGTTCGTCGCAGTTCGCGCAGGCGGGAGCGTCGGATTCGTCGACGTCCTCCCCGAGACTAGAAGTCGGGTCTACCATCTTTCGCGGAGAGAACGGCCGGACGCACTTCACTCCGACCGAGGTGGCGGAACTTGCCTCGGCGCGGTGCGGCGCGGTGGGTCTAATCCGAGTCACGCGCCGCGGTTCGCCGGGTGCTCGACCGCGAGTTCCGTCTCCGCGTCCCCCTCGCCGACGTCGACGCCGCGTTCGCGCCCGCCGGGCCAGCGGACCCGGACCGCCTCCGGTACCGCCGCCGCGGCGGTGTCGCCGCCGAGGCCGAAGTGCGCGACTGGTTCGGTCTGGCAGAGGTAGCCCGACCCGCCGTCGACGAGTCGCGTCTGCGTTCCGCGGTCGGTTCGGAGCGTCACGACGGCGTTGCGCGCGGGCGCGCCGTGTTCGGTCAGCGGCCGGACGCGGAGCCACCCGTTGTCGTTCGGCGCGGCGTACAGCGACAGCGGTTGCGGCCCGATTTCGCCGTGGACGACGAGCAGTTCTAGCGTCCCGTCGCCGTCGACGTCGCACACCGTCGCGCCGGTGCCGAGACCGCGCGGTTCCGACGCCGCGCCGGGGTCGGAAGCGACCCACGCGCCGTCTCGGTACCGGAGGAGTCGGTTCGGCGCGCCCATCGCGTTGACGAACACCTCGGGGGCGCCGTCGTTGTCGAAGTCGGCCGCGAGGACGGTCCGCGTCCGCGTGGGTTCGGCCCACTCGGCGGGGGCGACGTCGACGAACGTCGGGTCGCCGTCGCTCCCGTTCCCTTCTCCGCCGGTCCGACGCTCGAAGAGGCGGTTCGGCCCCTCCCAGTTGCCGACCACGAGGTCGAACGCGCCGTCGCCGTCGGGGTCGACGAGGGCGACGCCGCGGGCGTGTTCGGCCGGCGCGTCGAGGGCCAACTCGTCGGCGACGTCGGTGAAGCGGCCGCCGTCGTTGCGGAGAAGGTAGTTCGGTCCGCGTTCGTTGCCGACGAACACGTCCGTCCGGTCGGTGACGATGGGGCCGGCGACCAGCGACCGACCGCCGGTGAGGAAGTCGACGCCGACGTCCTCGGCCATGTCGGTCACCTCGCCGTCGTCGCCGAGTTCGTAGAAGCGCATCGGCGCGCCGTAGCAGGCCAAGAGGAGACCGTAGCGGCCGGTGCCGAGTCGGTCGACGGCCGCGACGGACCGCCCGGCACGGACGTTCTCCCGGCCGGCGTTGACCGGGAGACCGAACAGGTCCCGCCACCCGACCGCCGTCCGGTCGAACAGGCGGTCCTGCTCCGTCGAGATGCCGCCGTAGGCGTCGCTGTTGTGGACGTACACCTCCTCGTCGCCGTCGGCGTCGACGTCGGCCGCGACAACGCCGAAGGCGTGCCCGTGGGGGTCTCTGAGTGGGTCCGGCGTCACGTCCGCGAGTCCGTCGTCGCCGGCCGCCAGCACCCGGTTGTCGGTGCCGTATCCCCCGATGAACAGGCGGGGACCGCCCGGTCCCGTCGTGACGGCCGCGCCGTACCCCTTGAGTGGTCGCCGGTCGGGGAGGCGACCGGAGCGGTCCTCGAACATACCCCCTCTCGACGGCCGACGCCGAAAAGCGTCCCGTCCGAGACGGCGCGGTGCGCCGACCGGACCGGACCGACCGAAACGGTTCAAAGACTGTCTTTCGAGAATCTATATTTCCGAAACGTGAACTGTCGAGCGGAGTTAGTAGAGGTTATGTAGGCTGGAGGAGCGTTCTTCGAACGAAGCGCCCATGTCCGACCCATCCGCCGGCCCCGACGGAACGCCAGAGGCGCGGGACATCACCGGCGCCGACGTCGACCGTTCGGTCGACGTCGACGGCCGGAAGTTCGAGCTTCACAGCGTGGTCGTCACCTACGAAGACGACCCCGACCGGTGTACGGTGTACCCCCGGCGGAACCGCTGTCTCGAACGCGTCGAGGCGTGGCTATCGGCGGACTTCGACGCCTTCGTCGACCTCGGGGAGATGCGCTGAGCTATCGGACCGCGTCCGAGAGCGTCCGCTGGACCGCCTCCTCGCCGACGGCGGCCGCCAGCGCTTCGAACCCCTGTCGCTCCGACCGGTCGCGGGCGTTGGCGACCAGTCGCGAGACGATGAACTCCGGCGTCGACTTGCCGACGGTGCCGAACCGCGGCTGGTAGTCCACTTCGAGCGCCAACTCCTCGGTCAGCCCCTCCGCGAAGATGCCGTCGATGCGCGCCTGGTCGGGGAGCGGGCTCAGTTCGTCCGCGAGGTGCGTCACGTACACCCCGAGCGCGTCCTGCCGAACCGTAAGCGACACCAACCCCTCCAGTAGGTCCGCCGCCCGTCCGGGTTCGGTGATGGCCTCGAACTCGTCGACCAACATGAGGGTCCGGCCGCCGGAGGAGAGCGGCGGGACGATGGACTTCAGCGTGGATTCGAGCACGCCCGCGTTGAAACTGGCGTGCCGGCGGTGGAAGACGATGGTGTCGAACGCGCCGACTTCGGCCTCCTCGGCGGGTACCGGCAGCCCCATCGACGCGAGCAGCGCCACCTGACAGAGTGTTTCGAGGAGCGTCGTCTTCCCGCCGGAGTTCGCGCCGGTCAGCACGGCCACCCGGTCGCCCGACGGCGGCGTCGAGTCGGGGTCGCCGCCCGTCAGTCCGTGCGTGCCGACGGCGTAGGAGACGGGGTCGACGTCCCCGGAGAGCGTGAGGTTGCGCGCGCTCCGAACCGCCAGTCCGTCGTCGACGAGTCGCGGCCGGACGAGGTCGTGTTCGGCGGCGAACCGACCCAAGGAGAGTTCGAAGGCGATGTCGGAGACGGCCGTGACGGCGGCGTCGACGTCCTCGCGAGCGGTTTCCACGTCGGCGCGGAGGTCAGCGGCGACGGACTCCTCTCTGGCCTCGGCGTCGGCCTCCAGTGCCGCGACGAGGTTTCTGAGCGTCGCGGAGGCGAAGTCGGCCTCGTCGTAGGCGTCGTCGGTCGTCGCCGACTCGACGCGCCCGCGCCGGAGGTCCGTCTCCTCGGTGACGTACTCGACGAACGCCGAGCGGAACTCGTCCAAGCTACGAACGCCGCGCGAGCGGACGGATTCGAGGGCGTCGAGGGCGCCGCTCTCCAGTTCTCTGACCGAATCGAGGCGGTCGCGCAGGCGGTCGAGTTCCTCGTCGGCGCCCGCCGAGACGGAGCCGTCGTCCTCGACGTAGCCGAGGGCGCCCGCGGCCTCGCGGAGGGCGTCGTCGTCGATGCCGTCGAGGGCCGCGAACGTGGCCCCCCGAAGCCCCGCCTCGCGGAGCGAGAGGGCCGCCTCGACGGCCGCCCGGTCGGAGCCGCCCGCGTCGTCGTAGCGCGCGAAGGCGTCGAGCACGGCCTCGCGGGCGTCGCCGTCGAGCGACTCCCACGCCTCGCGCGCGTCGAGCACGTCGTCTAATCGGTCCTCGCGGTCCTCGACGCTATCCAGCGGCGTCAGCACGCGGATGCGGTCGGCCGCGTGCTCGGTGACGGCGTACTCGCCGGCGAGCGTCAACAGTTCGTCGTACACCTCGTGGACGTCTCGCGTCCCGAGGGCGTCCATGCCGGCGGCGCCGTTCGCGCGTCGGAGGATGCGGACGGCCCGCCCGCGGGGCAGTCCCGCGTCGGCGAGCGTCCTGATGTCGGCACCCTCGATGGCCTCGACGGCCCGTTCGACGCCGAGCGACTCGCGGAGACGCTCGCTCGTCTTCGGGCCGACCCCCCAGTAGTCCTGCAGTCGCATACCGAGAACTGGGCGCGGCCGGCCTTGTAGGTTCCTCGTCTCCGTCGGCGGATTCCGCTCGGCGGCGACCGACGGCGACCGCGCCCGGACCGCTCCGGGTCGGAGCGGCGGTTATCGGGGCGAGAGGTGCGTGTCGCCGGGAGTCCCGTGGTCGGCGTCCTCGGCCGCCGCGGCCGAGAGCGTCTCGGCGAGGAGGCGGACGGCCGTCTGGTGGTCCTCCCGCGAGGCGCGCAGCGACCGGGCGGAGATGCCGAGCGCGCGGTACTCCGCGAACGCCTCGGATTCGACGACCCCGCGACCGGCGAAATCCTCGGCCACGCACGTCAGGAGGGCGTGCAGGTGGACCAGTTCGTTCTTCTTCATCCGAGCAACCTAGGGGCTCGGGGCGGGTAAGTTTCCCGCCCGTGTCAGGAGGAGACGCGCTTCGCCCGCGCCTCGCGGACGTCGCCGCCGTCGCGCAGTTTGTCCTCGCAGTGGGGGCAGACGCGCGGGTCGTCGGCGCCGTCGGGGGCGAACACCCGGACGTAGTCTCGCGTCACGAACGACTCGCAGTTGCGGCACTCAGGCATCCCGCGTCACCTCGGCGGGGGCCGGGGCCTGCTTCGGGGCGGTCGATTCGTCGGAGACCGGGGTTCGCTCGGACATACTTCGTGTGTCGAGACCCCCGGAGCGCTCCTAACTCGCCTTCCTACGTGGTTAGGGGACGGCGAGCGAGTTGGGAAAGGGTATAAGTTTCGGCCGAGAACATCATACAAGCAATAACCCCCGGCGGCGAGGTTCGCGGGGCGCTACGACAACCATGGAGGACTCTACGAGACGGTCGGCGGGCGAGTTCGAGACGGGGGTGCGCGAGCACCTCGAACGCGTCTCGGACGCGGTGTTCACCGTCGACGCCGACGACCGGTTCACCTACCTGAACGGGAAGGCGGCGACGCTGTTGGGCCGGGAGCGAGCGGAGTTGGTCGGCGCGGCGGTCACCGAGGCGTTTCCGGACGCGGAGGGTTCGCGGTTCCTCCGGGAGTGCGAGCGCGCGTGCGCCGAGGGGGAGCCGACGACGTTCACCGACTACTACGCCCCCCTGCAGAAGTGGTTCGAGGCCGACATCTACCCCGCCGAAGAGGGCGTCACGGTCTACTTCAACGACGTGACCGACCGGCGGCGCCGCGAGGAGCGTCTCGAACGCCAGCGGGACCGCCTCGACATCCTGGAGACGTTCACGCAGGTCATCACCGAGGTGAGCAGCGCCAGCGAGGACGCCATCTCGCGGGAGCACGTCGAGCAGTTGGTGTGCAGTCGGCTAGTCGAGACGACGCCGCTGACGTTCGCGTGGATCGGCCGCATCGACGGCGACACCATCGTGCCGTCGGCGTGGGCCGGCGCGGAGCACGGGTACCTCTCGGAGTCGTCGTTCTCCGCCGACGCCGAGAAGGCGACCGGCCAGGGACCGGTGGGCCGGGCGGTCAGGCGGAACGAGGTGCAGATAACGGCGAACGTCGAGGCGGACGACATGTGGGGACCGTGGCGCGAGGCAGCCCTCGAACGCGGGTTCAAATCCTGTGCCTGCGTTCCCCTCGAATACCGCGGGTCGAACTACGGCGCCCTCTCTCTGTACTCCGAGCGCGAGGGGGCGTTCGGCGACGAAGACGGGCCGAAAGACCCGCTCCAACAACTCGGCGACGCCGTCGCCCACGCCGTCGACACCGTCGAGCGGAGGCGAGAGGAGCGCGAACTGAAGCGCCGGCGCGAGGAGTTCAGCACGTTCGTCAAGGACGTCGAGGAGTACGCCATCTTCCGTCTGGACCCCGACGGCCACGTCGCCAGTTGGAACCGCGGCGCCGAGGAGATAAAGGGCTACGAGGAGTCGGAGGTGCTCGGCAAGCACTTCTCCATTTTCTACCCCGAGGACGCCGAGGACGGCTACCCCGCCGAGTTGCTCGAACAGGCGCGCACGGAGGGACAGGTCAAGGACGAGGGGTGGCGCGTCCGCAAGGACGGCACGCGCTTTTGGGCGCTGGTGACGCTCACCGCACTGACCGACGACGGCGGCGCCTGCCGGGGGTTCGTGAAAGTCGTCCGCGACATGACCGACCGGAAGCGCCGCGAACGCCGCCTTGACGCCGTGTTCAACCGAACCTTCCAGTTCATGGGGCTGATGGACCCCGACGGGACGGTGGTGAAGGTGAACGACGCCGCCACGGAGTTCGCGGGCGCCGACCGCGAGGAACTCATCGGCAAGCGCTTCTGGGAGGCGCCCTGGTGGGACGCCAGCGAGGACACCACCGCCGGACTGAAAGACGCCATTAGATGGGCCGCCGCGGGCGAGTTCGTCCGTTACGAGGCCACCGGGGCGGACCCGCGGACGGGCGCGGAACTCGTCCTCGATTTCTCCATCACGCCCGTCACCGACGAGATGGGCGAAGTCGTCCTCTTGGTCCCCGAGGGGCGCGACATCACCGAGCGCAAACAGCGCGAACGCGAACTCAGACAGGAGCGCGAGCGACTGGAGTTCATGAACCGCATCCTCCGGCACAACCTCCTCAACGGTCTCAACGTCGTCAGCGCGCGGGCGGAGATTCTGGAGGACTTCGTCGACGAACCGGGGCGGACGCATCTCTCGACGGTGCGCGGCCGCATCGAGGAGATGGTCGACCTCGTGGAGACGATGCGCTCGTTCACCAAGGCCATCGTCCACAGCGAGGCGCACGAACTGGAGGCACATCCCCTCGGGAAGACGCTCGTACGCGAACTCGAACGCATCGACGACGACAACGAGAACGTCGTCATCTCGACGGAGCGACCCATCCCAGACGTCGACGTCCTCGCCGACGACCTGTTACCCCAGGTGTTCGAGAACGTCCTCACGAACGCCGTCCAACACAACGACAAGGCCGTCCCGCGCATCGTCGTCGACGTCGAGGAGTGCACCGACGGCATGGTCGCCGTCCGAATCGAGGACAACGGCCCCGGCGTTCCCGACGAGGAGAAGCGCCACATCGTCGAGAAAGGCGTCGAAGGACTCGCGACGCCCGGCAGCGGGTTCGGACTCTACCTCGTGAAGGAACTCGTCGACAGTTACGGCGGCACCATCGACGTGAGCGACAACGACCCCACCGGCGCCATCTTCACCATCGTGCTCCAAACAGTGTGAACCGAGACCGGGACGTTCTTTCTGTTCGTTAGTGTCCCCCGGTGGATAAATTCGACCGACGAGGGGCCAGATATATATCTGTGGGGGCAGTTCGAAAAGCTATCAGCATGTCCACCGAACGTTCGCTGGGTGAGGAGAAGGACGGTCGCTCAGCGACGCCCGTCGTCTTGGTCGTCGACGACGACGAGGACTTGGCGGACACCTGCGAATACTGGCTCCGGGACGACTACGACGTCCGCGTCGCGTACGGCGGCGAGGCCGCGTTGGACCAAGTCGACGAGACGGTCGACGTGGTCCTCCTCGACCGTCGGATGCCCAACGTCTCGGGCGACGACGTCCTCGAAGCCCTCCGCGACCGCGGCCTCGACTGCCACGTGGCGATGATGACCGCAGTCGAACCCGACACCGACATCGTCGACATGCCGTTCGACGACTACCTCGTCAAACCCGTGACGAAGACGGACGTCCGCGAGGCCGTCGACGAACTCGTCGTCCGGTCGGACTTCGACGAGGAGGTGCGGGAGTTCTTCGCGCTCGAATCGACCGAATCGGCCCTCGAAACGCGCGACGTCGACGACCTGCGCGACCCGGAGGTTCTGAGCGAACTCCGCGAGCAGGTCGAGGCGGTCCGCCGCGGTCAGGCCGACGAGATCGAAAAGCGCCAGCGACAACTCGACCGACTGCACCACATCAACGACCTGCTCCGGGAGGTCGACCGGGCGCTCGTCGACGCGACGACCCGCGAGGAGATAGAGGAGACCGTCTGCGAGTCGCTGGCGTCGTTCGACGCCTACACCGCCGCGTGGGTCGCCCGCTACAGCGACGCCGTGAACGCGGTCACCTGCCGCACCTCCGCGGGCGTCGCGCCGCCGCGACTCAACGGCACGGCGGAGGCGGTCACGCCTGTCGTCCGCACGGCCCTGCAGGAGCGACAGGTCCAGTTGGTCGACGAGGTGAGCGCCGAGCACTTCGCGGCGGTGTTCGAATCGGACGAGACGGTCCCGTCGGGACTCGACCGCGAGACGCTCTCGGCCGTCATCGTCCCCGTCGCGTACCGCGACACCGCCTACGGCGCGCTCGTCGTCTACACCGACCGAGCGGAGTCGCTCGGCGAGGACGACCGGACGGTGTTCGAGGAACTCGGCGCGACCATCGGCCACGGTATCAACGCCGCCGAGTCGAAGCGCCTTCTCTACAGCGACACCGCGGTCGAACTGGAGTTCTCCCACGAGGACAGAGACGACCTGTTCGTCGACCTCTCGGCGACCCTCGGCTGTCGCGTCACGCTCCAGGGGTTCTCGCCCGCCGCGGACGGCGGCATCTCCTGCTATCTGAGCACCGCGGACGCCGACGCCGAGGCGGTACTTGAGTATTTCACCACCCACGAGTCGGTCGAGAACGCCCGCACCATCACCGACGGTCCCGAGGAGTCCATGTTCGAGGTACGCATCACGGGCACGGGGTCGACGGTGCTCGGCCCGCTCATCGAGTTCGGCGCCAGCGTCAACACGCTCACCGCGACGAACGGCGAGGGGTCGCTGGCCGTCACCGTCTCGCCCGACGCGGACCTCCGCGTCCTGAGCGACACGGTCCGCTCCGCGTTCCCGGCCGTCGAAGTCGTCGCCAAGCGCGAAGTCGAACAGTCCGTCCAGTCGACGGAGACGTTCAAGCGCGAACTGGAGGACAAACTCACGAGCAGACAGCACGACGTCCTGGAGACGGCGTTCGTCTCGGGCTACTTCGACTGGCCGCGCGGGAGCACCGCCGAGGAGGTGGCCGAGTCGCTCGGTATCTCCGCGCCGACGTTCCACGAGCACCTCCGCTCGGGCGAGCGGAAACTGATGGAAGCGTTCTTCGAGGAGACGGCGGAGTCGGCGACGACCGAGAAACGCCGCGTGACGAACAACTGACCGCGAAACGCCGCCCTTTCTGCCGCACGTATCAGCTCGCGTAGCCGCGTCGAAACCGAGCAGCGTCGCTCCTCGGTTGTGAGAGCGGGGAGGAATCAGGGCCACCACACATCCGCGGTGGGTCGGGTTCG
Source organism: Halogeometricum sp. S1BR25-6 (assembly GCF_031624495.1). NCBI lineage: Archaea > Methanobacteriati > Methanobacteriota > Halobacteria > Halobacteriales > Haloferacaceae > Halogeometricum > Halogeometricum salsisoli. The sequence goes on from NZ_JAMQOP010000001.1 coordinate 1,541,499, forward strand.
ACGGCGGGGGCACCGTCGTGGGGGGAAATCGGAATCGCAATCGCAGTCGTCGCGTTGCGTTGCGTCGCGTTCAGCGCCGCGCGGGTTCGGAGGCCGACGACGCCGATACCAGTTCCGAGACGGCTTCGAGAAGCTCGTCTCGGGAGATCGGCTTCGTAAGGAGGTCGTCGAAACCGAGTTCCTCCAGTTCGGGTCCGAAGTCGTCCGCGCACGTCGCCGTGAGAAGCGCGACGCACGGGTTCACGTCCGTCTCGTTCAGTTCCTCCATGACGCGCTCCCCCGAGAGACCGGGCATGTGCCGGTCGAGGAGGACGACGTCGACGGTCGGGTCGAACTCCCTGAGCGCCTCGTGGCCGGTGTACGCCGTCCGCACTCGGTAGTAGTCGGACAGCCACACGGCCATGCTATCTGTGAGAGCGGCCTCGTCGTCCGCGATGAGGACGGTGGGTCGCTCCGAAGGCACGTCAGCGGGAGTTACGGTCATGGATTTCCTGATTCACTCTGCCGAACGGTCGGATTCGCCCCTTGGGGTCACCCGTCTGCCTAGCGGGTTCGGGGGCGAGCGGTCGCCGGACGAGACGGACGCGTCGTCGTTCACGCGTCGTTCATCCGCTGGAAGCTCTCGTCGCCGCACGACGCGCACTCGGTGACGCGGTACGGTTCACGCGAGAACTCCTGGTTCGTCTGCTTCGAGCTCTCCGTCTTCAGTTCGATAGAGACGTTGTGGGGCGTCCGTCGTCCACAGTCGTCGCAATACTCCGTCAACTCGGTGAGTCCCGGTTCACTCTTCGACATTGTGGTTCGCCACTTACTGGTACCGCCGTCACGGCCATAGACAGTGAGCCTAATCCGTTAGGGCGCTCCGAGAGAACCGATAGCTCGGACCGGACTACTCCGAGACGGCGACTTCGCCGCGGGACGCCTCCGCGTCGTACTTGTCGCGGAACTCCTGGATGAGCGTCCCCATCTTCGCGTACCAGTCGTTGAGCATCCGCTGCATGTCGTCGGCGACTTCGTCGGGGTCCGTCGGCCGGTAGACGTGGTAGTAGCCGCCCTGGTCGTAGTTCACCTGGTCCTTCTGGATGAATCCGGCCTGCAGGAGCCGCTGAACCGAGCGGTAGGCCGTCGAGCGCTCGCGTTCGACGGTGTCGGCGACTTCGTCGACGGTCAGCGGCTCGCCGGACTCGACGAGCGTCTGAAACACCTGCTTGTCGAGCTGTTTGAGGCCGTGGATGCACTCTAACAGTCCCTCACACTCCATGTCGGCCTGAAGGTACTCGGCCATCGAGTCGGGCATACGTTCGAAGTTCGCGGTCCGGACGCAAAAGAGTTTGTTTGAATGGTGCAACACTGTCCGAACCGCCGGATTCGGATTCGATACCCGCGCCCTCGTTCGGTCGGCTCAGACGTTCCAGCCGTCGCCGAACGACTCGAAGCGTTCGAGGTCGTGCCCGTACAGCACGTCCCCGCCCGTCCGCCGCTGGAGTTCTTTCACCGTCTGGAGGCTCTCGAACCAGTCGCGCTCGGACCAGAGCAGTCCCGGCCCCAGCGGTACCTCCTCGGCGTAGTTGGCGTCGACGTAGCACTCGTCGCCCGCGAGTATCACCGTCTCGTCGGGCAGGTCGATTCGCGCTCCGAGCACGCCGGGCGTGTGCCCCGGTAGGTGGTACAACTCGAAGTCCTCGGCGAGGGTGTGGCGGTGGCGGTGGACCACCTCCCAGTTCAGGTCGCGGTCGAAGTCCTTCGCGAGGTAGGCGATGGAACCCTCCGTCGTCTTCGCGGAGTAGTAGGCGAACTTCACCTCCTCCTCGTGGACGTATATCGGCACGTCCGTCCCCTCGAAGTGCCGGAGGCCGCCGGCGTGGTCGAGGTGCAGGTGGCTCATCACGACGCCGTCGATGTCCGAGAGGTCGTAGCCGACGGCGTCGAGGTCGGATTCGAGGTGGTGTTCCGCCGCGTCGACGTGCTCGAACGCCTGGTAGAGGGGGTCGGGCCAGTAGCCGTCGCCCGCTTCGGGGTGCGACCCGGTGTCCCAGAGGAACGTCCCCTCGGGGTGGTCGACGACGGCGTTCCAGACGACGAATTCGACGCGTTCGCGGTCGGGGTTCGGGTTCGAGGCGGTTCCCATCGCCGCGCCGTCGACGACGTAGCCCTCGTCGGCGAAGACGCGGCCTCGGTCCACCAGTCTGACTGTGGCATCGACCATGGGCGAACTAAGGCGGGACCGGCGATAACTGTTCGTTCGGACGGGGTGTCGGGGTTCTCGGCACCGTCGTCTACGTGAGAAGGCGGGCGAGCGCTCCGACCGCCACGAGCGCGAAGACGCCGACGGCGGCCGAGAGGAGGACGTTCACCCACCGCTGCCGTCGCTCCGGCAGAAACTCCGCGATTCCGACCAGCAGGTTCCCGAGACCGAACACGAGCATCGTGGGGTCGCCGTCGCCGTACCGCATCTCGAAGTAGGCGTACAGGGCGAAGAAGGCGAGCGACCCGGCGAGGAAGATGCGGGCGCGCCCTTCCATCCCCTCGGCTTCGAGGCGGACCGGTCGAGATGTAACTCCACGGTCGCACGGAGGTTCTAAAAGATAATCAAACGACAGGTTCGGGGCCGTTCCGACCGCGCGAGACGGTCGCCTCGGGACGTTACTTCGACTGCCGGTAGATGAGGTTGCGCTGAATCTCGTTGGCGCCCTCGTAGATGACCGGGATGCGCACGTCGCGGTAGACGCGCGAGATGGGGTACTCGTTGAGCACCGAGCGGCCGCCGTGCAGTTGCATGCCGCGTTCGGCGCAGAACACCGCCGTCTCCGTCGACTTCGTCTTCGTCATCGCCGCCCAGAGACCGGCGTCGTCGCCGTCGGCCACCTTCTCGGCGGCGCGCCAGTTCAGCGAACGGGCGGCCTCGAACTCCATGCGCATGTCCGCGAGGGTGTGCTGGGTGGACTGGAAGTCGGAGATGTTGCGGCCGAACGCCTCGCGGTCGTGGACGAACTCCCACGTCTCCTCGATGGCGCGCGCGGCGAGGCCGATGCCGTGGCCGCCGACGACGACGCGGCCGTGGTTGAAGAACTCAGCGAGCATGTAGAACCCGCCGCCGGCCGTGCCGATGACGTTCTCCTCGGGGACGACGCAGTCGTCGAAGACGATGTGGCCCTGCTTGGAGGCGCGCATGCCCATCTTCTCGGGGATGTGTTCGGCCTCGTATCCCTCCCTATCGGTTTCCACGATGAACATCGTGTAGTTCGAGTAGCGGTCGTCGCTGTCGTCCGTCTTCGCGTAGACGGTCAGCCAGTCGGCCTCGACGGCGTTGCCGACCCAGTACTTCTCGCCGTTGAGCACCCACCCCTCGTCGGTCTTCTCGGCGCTGGTCGTCATCCCGGCCATGTCGGACCCGGTCTGCGGTTCCGACACCGCGAGCCCCGAAATCTGCTCGTTGGCGGCGACGGGACGGAGGTACTCGTCTTTCTGCTCTTCGGTCCCGTAGTGTTCGACCATCTCACAACCGAACGAGGCGAGCATCATCGTCAGCGCGATGCCCGCGTCCGCGCGGTAGAGTTCCTCGTTGATGGCGAGGACCTGCAGGAGGTCGTACCCCTTTCCGCCGTACTCCTCGCCGATGTCCTGCGCGACGATGCCGGCGTCCATGCCGGCCTCCAGGATATCCCACGGATACTCGCCGCTCTCGAAGTACTCCTCCGCGTTGGGGCGGATGTGCTCGTCGGCGAACTCGCGCGCCGTCTGCTTCACGTCTCGGGCGTGTTCGGGGACGACGCTCTCCTCTAGAAGGTCCATACCCGATGAAAGAATCGTGAGGTAAAATAATCCTCGGAACTGTGGAAACCTTGAAACGAGTTTATCGTTTCGGGGCGGTCGACGCCGATTAGTCGTCGGCGTCGGGCGCGGCGTCCTCGGGCGTCTTCCCCTCGACCAGCGACTCGTCGTCGTACTCCTCTCTGAGCACCTTCTTGTCGAACTTCCCGGTGGCCGTCTTCGGCACCTCCTCGATGAACACCACCTCGTCGGGCGCCCACCACTTCGGGAACTCCGATTTCACCATCTCGACCAGTTCGGTCTTCAGCGTCTCCTCGTCGGCCGACGCCGCGGGGACGACGAACGCGACGGGACGCTCCTGCCAGCGCTGGTGCGGGACGCCGACGACCGTCGCCTCCGCCACGCCGTCGTGGGCCATGAGGGCGTTCTCCAACTCGACCGAGGATATCCACTCTCCGCCCGACTTGATGACGTCCTTCGCCCGGTCGACGATTTTCACGTACCCCTCCTCGTCGACGGTCACCACGTCTCCGGTTTTGAGCCATCCGTCCTCGAAGTCCTCCTCGTTGGCCTCCGGACGCTCGAAGTACTCGGTCGTCACCCACGGCCCGCGGACCCACAGTTCGCCGAACGCCTCGCCGTCCCACGGGAGTTCCTCGCCGTCGTCGCCGACGACGCGCATCTCCAAGCCGGGGATGAGGAGGCCTTGTTTGGCCTGCTTGTCGTAGCGCTCCTCGGCCGGAAGCGACTCCATGCCGGGTTTGAGACGCGAGACGGTGCCGATGGGCGACATCTCGGTCATCCCCCACGCGTGGAGGACGTCCACGTCGTACTCCTCGTCGAAGCGCCGGATGACCGACTTCGGCGCTGCCGACCCGCCGATGACGATGGTCTCAAGCGAGGACATGTCGGCGTCGTTCTCCTCCAAGTACTCCAGCAGTCCGAGCCACACCGTCGGGACGCCCGCGGTGAGGGTCACACCCTCCTCCTCGATGAGAGAGGCGAGGTCGGCGGGCGACGGCGACGGTCCGGGATAGACGTGCTTCGCGCCGGCCGCGGTGGTCGAGAAGGGCATCCCCCACGCGTTGACGTGGAACATCGGCACGACGGGCATCACCACGTCCGAGGAGCGGAGGTCCAAACCCGCCTCGGGTAGCGTCGCCATCGTGTGCGCCCACAGCATCTCTTGGGTGTACTCGACGCCCTTCGGTTTCCCCGTCGTCCCCGAGGTGTAGCACATCCCCGCCGGTTGGTCCCCCGGAAGGTCCGGCCAGTCGTACTCGGCGCTCTCCGCTTCGAGGAAGGACTCGTAGTCGACGACGTTCTCCAAGGAAGTATCGGGCACCTCCTCGCCCATCACGACGAACTGCTCGACGGACGCGAACGCCTCCTCGTCGTGGGCGCCGGCCAGTTTCTCCACGAGGGACGGGTCGACGAGGATGATTCGGTCCTCGGCGTTCTCCACGATGTACTGCACGTGGTGGTCGGGGAGCAGGGGGTTGATGGTGTGCAGTTGCGCGCCCATCGACGGCGCGGCGAAGTACGTCTCGTAGTGGCGGTGGTGGTTCCAACAGAACGTCCCCACCCGGTCGCCGCGTTCGACGCCCGCGCCGTCGAGGGCGTTCGCCAACTGCCCCACGCGGTCGGCGTACTCGGCGTACGTGTATCGGTTGATTCCCTCGTGAGTCCGCGAGACTATCTCGCGGTCGGGGAACATCCGCCGCGCGCGCCACAGGAACGGTCGAAGCGTCTGCGCCGTTGCACCAGGCATACCGCGAACAGACGAACCGAACCCTCATTATCGTTTGTGAACCGCGGCTTCGCGCGGCGAGTTTCCGGCGGCGGTCAGGGGTCGGCGTTCGGGTCCGAGGGTCCGGCGTCGTCACCCGCGCCCGCGTCTTCGTTCGCGTCCGCTTCGTCCCCGTCGTCGGACGGTCCGGCGTCGTCGCCCGATTCGTCGCTGCCGTCTTCGGCCGCCGCCTCGTCCTCGCGCTCTGCCGCCCGGTCCCCGAGCAGTTCGCGCACCGCGTCGCGTTTGACGGTACCCGAGACGGTTCGCGGGAGTTCGTCGGCGACGGCGACGAGGCGCGGTAGCTTGAACCCGGCCAGTCGCTCCCGAGCGAACTCGACGAGGGCGTCCCGGTCGAGTTCGTCGCCCGCGGGGACGACCAGCGCGGAGACGCGTTCGCCCCACTCCTCGTCCGGGACGCCGACCACGGCGGCGTCGCGCACGTCGGGGTGCGAGCGGAGGACGTCGGCCACCTCGCCGGGGTCGACGTTCTCCCCGCCGGTGATGATGCGGTCGTCGACGCGGTTGAGAACGTAGAGGCGGCCGCCGTCGTCGACGTACCCCACGTCGCCGGTCCGCAGACCGCGTTCGCCGAACGCGTCGTCCGTCGCCGCCGAGTCCCCGTAGTACCCCGGCGAGACCGTCGGCCCGTCCACGGCGAACTCGCCCGTCTCGCCCGGCGGCAGTCGCTCGCCGTCCGCGCCGAGGACGGTCACGTCCGTCCAGAGCAGGGGCCGGCCGACGGTGCCCGCGTGCTCGAACGCCTCCTCGGGCGTCGCCGTCGCCATCTGCGAGGCCGTCTCGGTCATGCCGTAGGTGGGGTAGACGGGGACCGAGTAGTCCCGACACCGCTCGACGAGTTCGCGCGGGGCGGGCGCGCCGCCGAGGAGGACCGTCCGGAGCGACGAGTCCAGCGTCCCGCGACTGTCCAGCATCCGACGGAGCATCGTCGGGACGAGGGAGACGGCGGTCACGTCGAAGCGGTCCACGTCGTCGGCGGCGCCCCCGGCGTCGAACTCCTCGCGGAGGACGACGGTCATCCCGTACAGCGGCATCCGCAGGACGGGCGCGATACCGCCCATGTGGTGTAGGGAGAGCGTCACCAGCCAGCGGTCCTCGGGGTCGAACCCGAGTCGGAACACCGAGGCGACGGCGCTGGCCAGGAGGTTCCCCGTCGTCAGTTTCACCGCCTTCGGGTCGCCCGTCGTCCCCGAGGTAAAGAGGAGCAGTTGCACGTCGTCGAACGACCACGACGCCGGCGTCACCGGGTCGGGAGTCGTCGCGGCGAGATTGACGGTGTCCGCCGTCGTCGGCGCGTCGACGCTGATGAGGGGGAGGGCGGCGGCGTCCGCGACGTCGGCCGCGACGGCTTCGGTCTCCGCGTCGCAGACGAGGACGGTCACGTCCGCCGTCTCGACCTGTCCCCGGAGTTCCGGGACGGTGAGCGCGTCCCCCATCGGCACGAGCGTCACGCCGAGGCGCATCGCCGCGTGGATGAGCGCGACGTACTCCACGCGCGGGCCGAGGACGGCCCCGAGGTGGTCGCCGGACTTGACGCCGAGGGCGGCGAGTCGTCCCGCCGTCTCCTCGACCATTCCGTCCAACTCGGCGAACGTCCACGACTCGCCCGAGGCGGCCCGAACGAGCGCCGTCTCGTCGGGCGACGCCCGAACGCGGTGAGAGAGCCAATCTCGCATCGTTCGCACCTCGCGGGCCGCGGTAAACTACCTTTCGCGATTCGGCCGGGACGGAGGAACCGCTCGACCGTCAGAAACCGAGACGGTCTCGGAGGGACACAATCGCGTCCGCGAGGACGTACGACGGCGCGAGAATCATCACGGCGAGTGCGACGGCGGACGCGAGTCCGGCGAGGAGACCCGTCTGAAACGCCGTCCCCGAGAGGTTCGCGTTCGGGACCAGCGTCGAAACCAGAAATAGCGTTGCGACCCGGTAGAGTTCGTCTCTGTTCGCAGCCCCGTTGTGGCATTCGGTCGAAAGCGATACCAGTCGAGGGTCTCGCGCCCAGTCGTTCACGGCGATTCGGCCACCATCAGTGCTCGACGAACTCCACCAGCACGCCGCCCGTCGACTTCGGGTGTAGGAAGGCGACGTCGTGCCCCCACGCGCCCGGGCGCGGTTCGTCGTCGATGCACTCGACGCCCGCGCCCCGCACCGTCTCCAGTGCGCCCACGATGTCGTCGGTCCGGAGGGCGACGTGGTGGATTCCGGGGCCGTCGTTCTCGAGGTACTTCGACACCGCGCCGCCCTCGTGCGGTTCGAGCAACTCGAAGTAGCCGTCTCCCAGTTCGAGAAACAGAACGCTCATCCCGTCGAACTCCTCCTCGTGGGCGACGGGGGCGTCGAACAGTTCCGTGAACAGGGCCGCGAGACCGGTGGCGTCCGCCGTGGCGACGCCGAGGTGGTCGAACTCCATCGTGCGCGTGTGGTCGACGGCGACACGAATAAATCCGGAGGCCGGTGTCTATCCCACGACGACCCGAACGCCGTACTCCGCCGCCGCGAGAGCGAGGAAAAAGAGGGGGACGGCGGGACCGAACAAAATCGCGTAGATGACGAGGGGGTCCGTCTCCCCGCCGACGCGGAGAAACAACCACGCGAGGAGGGCCGTCACGGCGAACAGGGCGGCGAGCGGCGTCAGGTACCTCCACCGCGCGTGCAGGTAGAGGGCGAGGCCGGCGTGAAGCGCCACGACGGCGGCCGAGAGGAGGACGATGCCGACCCACTCCGCCGCCGACGCCGAATACTGCGAGAACTGCCCCGCGACGAGGCGGACGACGAACCAGAGACCGACGGCGAGAACGGCGTAGCCGACGCCGCCCCCGAGGGCGAGAACGCGGGGACTCGCCGCATCCCGCGACCGAACGGCGAGGACGACGGCGACCGCGGCGGCGAGAAGGGAGACGGCGGCGGTCAGGGCGTCCGACCCGAGGACGGGGTTCGGGGTTCCGGGCATCGGTCGTACGAGTCACCGAGATGAAAAGAGCGTTCGGTCGGTTCGCCGTCGAAGGGGCTACTCGCCCGACCGGGCGACGGTCACCTCGACGCCGGCGAGGGGAACGCGGACCGTCGTCTCGCGGGCGGCGGCGCGCTGCACCGCGCGGCCCGCGAGGGTGACGAGTAGTCCGACGACGACGGCGGCCACCGCCGCCGCGGCCGCCGCGACGGGGTACGAGAGGACGACGACGCCGGCGACGATGACGCCGAGGAACCCGGCCTGAACGGTCAGCGGCGGGGCATCGCGGGGCGACCGGCGGTAGACGCGCGGCGCGACGAGCGGGAGCGACGAACGACGATTCGAGTCGTCTGAGCGTTTGCGTGACATGGATCTATCTACGAGTTCGGTCGAACACGGGACGACGACGCGGCGGCGCCGGGCGGCGCGGCCGCGTGGGGAGCGACGGTCGACGACTCGGACGACCCGCCTGCCTTCCGGCCCGCGAGGGCCGGCGGGCCGACGGGCCGAACGGAGCGCCGTTCAGATACGAAGGAGCATACCTCCACCGACAGAGTGTCGAACAATCAACGTTTCTGAGGCGCGGGAACGAGTATCACGGATATGACGGGAGAAAAGAGGAGAGCCGTCAGGCCGACGGGCGGTACTCGCCGAACTCATCGCGGAGCGCGTTCGATATCTCGCCGACCGTCGCGTACGCCTTCACGGCGTCGACGATGGGCGGGACGAGGTTGGCATCGCCCGCGGCGGCGTCGCGGAGGGCGGCGAGGGACTCCTCGACGGCGTCGTCGTCGCGTTCGGCCTTCACCTCGGCCAGTCGCTCCTTCTGGCGCTTCTCGTCCTCCTCGTCCATCTTCTCGACGTCCGGGTCCGGTTCCTCGTCCACCTGGTACTCGTTGACGCCGACGATGACCCGCTCTCCCTCCTCGATCTCTCGCTGGCGTTCGTACGCCACGTCCTGAATCTGCCGTTGGACCCACTGGGACTCCACGGCGTCGAGCATCCCGCCGCGTCGGTCGACGTCGTCGAGAATCTCGAACGCCTCTTCCTCCAAGTCGTCCGTCAGCGACTCGACGTAGTAACTGCCCGCGAGGGGGTCGATGGTGTCCGCGGCGCCCGACTCGTGCGCGAGAATCTGCTGGGTGCGCAGGGCCGTCCGGACGGACTTCTCGGTCGGAAGCGAGAGCGCCTCGTCCTTCCCGTTCGTGTGGAGGCTCTGCGTCCCGCCGAGGACGGCGGCGAGCGCCTGATAGCCCACGCGGACGACGTTGTTCTCCACCTGCTGGGCCGTGAGGGTGGAACCGCCCGTCTGCGTGTGGAACTTCAACTGCTTGGATTTCGGGTTCTCCGCGCCGAAGCGCTCCTCCATTATCTGCGCCCACATGCGCCGGGCGGCGCGGAACTTCGCCACCTCCTCGAAGATGTTGTTGTGCGCGTTGAAGAAGAACGATAACTGCGGGGCGAACTCGTCGACGTCGAGGCCGGCGTCGATGGCCGCTTCGACGTACTCGATGCCGTCGCCGAGCGTGAACGCGATTTCCTGTGCGGCGGTCGACCCCGCCTCGCGGATGTGGTACCCCGAGATGGAGATGGTGTTGAAGTTCGGCGTCTCGGCGCCGCAGAACTCGAAGATGTCCGTGATGAGCCGCATCGACGACTCCGGCGGGTAGATGTAGAGGTTACGCGCGATGTACTCCTTGAGGATGTCGTTCTGGATGGTCCCGCGCAGGTCCTCGCGCGGCACGCCCTGCTGGTCGCCGATGGCGATGTACATCCCGAGAAGGACCGCCGCGGGCGCGTTGATGGTCATCGACGTCGACACCTCGTCCAGCGGGATGCCGTCGAAGACGACTTCCATGTCGCGCAGGGTGTCGATGGCGACGCCGGCCTTGCCGACTTCGCCGGCGGCCATCGCGGCGTCGGAGTCGTACCCCTTCTGCGTCGGGAGGTCGAACGCCATCGACAGCCCTGAGGAGCCGTTCTCGATGAGGTACTCGAAGCGCTCGTTCGTCTCGGCGGCGGTGCCCATCCCGGCGTACTGCCGCATCGTCCACAGGCGGCCGCGGTGCATCGTCGGGTAGACTCCGCGGGTGTAGGGTTCCTCGCCGGGGAAGCCGGCGTCCTCGCGGTAGTCGTGGTCGGCCACGTCGTCGGGGGTGTACAGCCGTTCCACCTCCTGGCCCTCGGTGTCGGTCCGGAACTCCTCCTCTCGCTCCCCGAAGCGGTCCAGCGTCGGCGCGAGCGTCTCCTCCTCCCACTCGTCTTTCGCCTCCCTGATCCGCTCCAACTCGTCGGGGTCGAACATGGTCGAAGATGACGGTCGGCGGCGACTTAACGGCGCGGATTGGGGGTGGGGAAAGGTACGTAGGGGATAGGCTGACGTGGCGGTCCGCCGAAGCGGAAGCATGGACGAACTCCTCGGTCGATATCTCGACGGACTGGCGCCGGAACACGACGACGTGCAGGCGGAGATGGCGGACTACGCCGACCGGGAGGGATTCCCCCACGTCGGCCCGGCGGCGGGCGGAACGCTCCGCGTCCTCGCCCGCCTCACCGACGCCGACCGCGTCTTCGAGTTCGGGTCGGGGTTCGGCTACTCGGCGACGTGGTGGGCCCGCGGGATGAACGCCGGTGAGATTATCCTGACCGAACACGACCGCGACGAACTCGACATGGCGTACGACTGGCTCTCGGAGGGGGGTTACGCGCCCGAGTTCGACTACCAGGTGGGCGACGCCCTCGAACTGGTCGGCGAGTACGAGGGGCCGTTCGACTGCGTCCTCATCGACCACGAGAAGGAGCGCTACGTCGACGGCTTCCACGAGGTGGCCGACAAAGTCGCCGTCGGCGGCGTCGTCGTCGCCGATAACGTGGTTCAGGGACCGGCGGACTTCGAAACCTTGGTCGAGTACGCCGAGGGCGAGGGCGTGCCGGACGACGCCTCCGCGGCGACGCGGGGCATCGCGGCCTACCTCGACGCCGTGCGGGCGGCGCCGGACTTCGAGACGACGGTGCTCCCCGTCGGGAGCGGTCTCACGGTGAGCGTCCGCACCGGCGAGTAGCGTCTCGCCGTCCGCGACGCTTCCGAACCCTGCCCCGTCCCCCTCTCCCCGTTCCCGCGTTCGCAGTCGTAGACGCGACTACGACGGCGGTTCGCCACCCTTTTTGACGCCGGGGGCCGTCCGTGCGAGTATGTTTGGCGGAGGCGGTATGAACCCGCGGAAGATGAAGCAGATGATGAAACAGATGGGCATCGACGTCACCGAACTCGACGCCGAGGAGGTCGTCATCAAGACGGCCGACGAGGAACTCGTGTTCTCGGACGCCCAGGTCACGCGCATGGACGCGCAGGGCCAGGAAACCTACCAAATCGTCGGCCAGCCCGAATCGCGCGAACTCGGCAGTGGCGATGCGACGGGCGCGGCGAGCGTCGAGAGCGGCGACGACGCGCTCGCGGTCGAACCGACCGACGACGACGGCGAGGCCGAGATTCCCGAGTCCGACGTCGAACTCGTCGCCCAACGCGCCGGCGTCCCCAAGGGCGACGCGCGGGAGGCGCTGGAGGCCGAGAACGGCGACCTCGCGGCCGCCATCTCGCGCCTCGAGTAAGTGTACCTGCTCGTTCACGAGAGCCGAGAGTACCTCCGGGCGCCGGGGGACGAACTCCAGACGGACCTCGGCGTGCTCACCGTTCCCGAGGACGCCGAACCCGGCGACACCGTCGAGACGCATCTCGGCGAACCGTTCGTCGTCCGCCGACTCCGCGGCCCGGACCTGTTCAACCACCTCGAACGCACGGGCGCGCCGATGATGCCGCGCGACATCGGCCTCATCGTCGGCCACACCGGCGCGGCCGCGGGCGACCGCGTCCTCGACGCCGGGACGGGCACGGGCGTCCTCTCGGCGTACCTCGGCCGGATGCGCGCCGAGGTGACGACGTACGAACGAGACCCCGAGTTCGCCGACGTGGCGCGCGAGAACATGCGACTCGCGGGCGTCGCGGACGCCGTCGACGTCCGCGCCGGCGACGTGACCGAGGAACTCGACGCCCTCGGCGAGGAGGGGCCGTTCGACCTCCTGACGCTCGACACCGGCGACGCGGCGACCGTGGTCGCCCGCGCCCCCGAACTGCTCCGGTCGGGCGGCTACGTCGCCGTCTACTCGCCGTTCGTCGAGAACAGTCGCGCCGCCGTCGAGGCGGCCCGCGAGGCGGGACTGAACGAGGTCGAAACGCTGGAGACCATCCAGCGGGAGATGGATTTCGGGGACCGCGGGTCGCGGCCGTCGACGGCGGGCGTCGGTCACACCGGCTACCTCGTGTTCGCGCGGTACGAATAACTCCTCGCCGTCTCCGGTCGTTCCGTCGCGAGACGGGGGTCACTCGACCGACCGAATCAGCTCGAACAGTTCGTCTCTGTGTCTCTCCGGCGACAGCGACGGGGCCAGCGCCGCCGAACGCGCGCCGTCGACGCTCACCGGGTACGCGCCGCCGGCCACCAGAAACTGCCCGTCGTCGGGCCACACCGCGAGGTACGCCTCGGCGGTCACCGTCGTCCGCTCTTCTTCGTTCGGTCCGTCGTCGGTCGCGTCGCCGACACCGGTGTTCTCTCCGCCCTCATTCCCGTCGACGTCAACGTCGACGGCGGCGCGGTACCGCGTCAAGTTCGCCTCGGTTCGGCCGACGGCGAAGCGACGCGACTCCGCGCGCGCCGCGTCTCGAAACCCCCGGTCGCGCAGTCGGTCGACGAAGCCGTCGTTGGCGCGGTCGGTGACCAGTTTGGTCAGCGCCTTCGACCCGCCGCTCTGCGGGCGGAGGCGGAGGCGACTGGCGAAGAAGAAGCGCCACGTCGCGTCGGCGCCCGTCCGGTCGCGGACCGCGTCGGCGAGGCGGGCGTCCTCGAAGACGACCGTGTGCGCCTCGACGGAGACCACTCTCGCGTCGAACAGCGTCTCCTCGGTCGAGGCCGTGCGCTTCCACTCGTCGGGAACGTGGACCCTCGGAGCGTGGTCGGTCGTCACTACGCCGCCGCTACGGCGGGCACGCCCTTAATTCGCCTCGTCGCGCGGAGAGACCTGTTCGCCTCCGCTCCGTTCCCGCTCAGTGGTCGTCCTCGCGCCACTTGTGTCCGCACTCGACGCAGGTGAAAAAGCGCGTCTCGGACTCGTCGGCCGAGCGGATCTGCTTCATCTCGTAGCGGGCGCGGTCGTGGCCGCACTCGGGGCATTTCACCGTCGTCGTGGGGCCGATTTCGGCGTCGTCGACGTCGGACATGTCGACGACTTCGCTGTCCTCGCGGGCAGCCGTCGAGGTCATGTGACTCTCCTTTGCCGAGTCGCGCGCCTTCTCGAAGCCGCAGTTCCCGCAGACCCAGACGTCGCCGTCCGTCTTCATCATCGAACCGCACTCGTCGCAGAACTCCATGTTACCGAAGGCAGTCGCTTCTCGTACTTAAGCGTCGGGGAACCCGTTCGAGGAACTCCTCCCCTCGGACGTTCAGGCGTCGCCGTCGGACTGGCCCGGTTCGCCGACGGCTTCGATGGGCATCACGTTTTGCAGTTCCTCGAACAGGTCCGTCGAAGAGGAGAAGGAGTCGCTACCCACCTCCGAGACGAGGGCGCCGAGGTTCTCCTCGCCGTCGGCCATCAGCACCGTCACGTCCGCTAGTTCCGTCGCCGCGTCGTCCCGGGTGATTGGGTAGGAAAGTTCCGCCAGACGGGGCTCGACGCGACTCAATTTTATCTGTTCGGTCATACTTTGGTGTCGTCGCCCGCGCACTTATTCTTGCGGGGGGTCGGCCACCCGTCCGAAACGGCGCCGTTCGGAATCGGAGGGCGCGAATCCACGTATGGTATCAGATTCGATACTCAGCGAGTTGGGTTTATTATGCGGTGGCGGCCCCGATGTCACATGAGGGATTTGATCGGTGCGGTACGGAGAGCGGTGAGAGGGTCGGACGAACCGGCCGAGCGGACCGACGGGGGCGTCGAGGCGGCGGCGCACGGGGCGTCGCCGGACGGGGTCGGCGGACCCCGGACGCCGGGCGGACTCCGCCCCGAGACCGACGCGGCGGACGAGACGGAACGACTCCGCTACGAACGCGACTACTGGCGCGGCCTCTTCGAGCAGGTCGTCGAGTCGCACCCCGAACCCGCGTTCGTCATCGACCGCGACGACGTGGTCGCGTATCTTAACTCGGCCGCGGAGGCCGGCTTCCAGATGTCGAAAGCGGACGTTCTCGGAGAGGACGTCTACGACGTCTTCCCGATTCCGGCGGATGCGGAGACGTTCGCGCAGACCGTTACGCGCGAGGGTGAGTCCCGGTGTGAGGGCGAGTTCCGCCGCGTCACCGTCGGTGACGGCGAGCGGTGGCTTCGCTCGTCGGGGACCGTGCTCCGAAATCCCGAGGGAGACGTCGTCGCCGGGGTGGAGATGACCTCGGACGTCACGGAACTCGTCGAGCAGAACAGGGCGATAACGGGCGCGCAGAGCCAAGTCTCCGAAGAGATACAGACGACCGCCGACGAGGCCTCGGACGCCTCGAACCGCGTCGGCGACGCCGTCAGCGAGGCGACGCAGTTGGCCGGAGAGCAGGCCGAGAACATGGACGAGGTCTCCGGGGAGGTCGGGTCGCTGTCGGCGACCGTCGAGGAGATCGCCGCCTCCGCCGACGAGATAAACGAGCGCTCCGAGGAGGCCGAGAAACTGGCCGCCGCGAGCACCGAATCCGGCGAGCGCGCCGTCGAACGAATGGAGGGCGTCGCCGTCAGCGGCGAGGAGGCGGCCGCGCAGACCCGCGAACTCGCGGACCAGGTCGCACAGATCGACGACATCGTCGAGGTCATCAACGACATCGCCGACCAGACGAACATCCTCGCGCTGAACGCGAACATCGAGGCCGCCCGCGCCGGCGAGGCGGGGGAGGGCTTCGCCGTCGTCGCGAACGAGGTGAAGTCGCTGGCCAACGAGGTCCAGACGGAGTCCGAGCGCATCGAGGAGATAATCCGCGAGACCCGCGAGGACGCCGGCGAAACCGTTCAGAGCATCGAGTCGGTCACGGACGAGGTTCGCGGGAGCGCCGACGCGGTCCGCGAGATGGTCGACAACCAGAAAGCCATCGTCGACGCCGTGGGCGCCACGTCGACCGGCATGGAGGACATCGCCGGCGCGACCGACGACCAGGCCGTCCGGACCGAGGAGGTCGCGAGCATGGTCGACACCGCGACCGAACGGTCCAAGCGGGTCCGCGCGGAGGTCGACACGGCTGCCGAGGCCAACGAGGAGCAATCGAGACTCGTCGCCGAAATCGTCGCGTCGCTGTCGCGGCTCGAATCGTCTATCAACGACCTCGACGTCGACGCGTCGGGACTCGACGTCCGGAACGACGCGTCGCCCGGCGACCCGGTCGCGCCCGACGTCGAATAAGGCTTCTCGGGCGGGCACTCGACGACCGGGTCGCCGTCAGACCGTCCGCTCGCTCACTCGAACTCGGCGTCGCGTTTGTCGAGGAAGGCGTCCATGCCCTCCCGCTGGTCGTGCGTCCCGAACAGTCCGCTCCACGCCCGCGCTTCGAGTTCGAGGCCGGTCCCGCGCGGCGCCTCGTGGACGGCGTTCATCGCCTCCTTCGCCGCGCGGAGGGCGAACCGCGGTTTCTCGGCGAGTTCGGCCGCCATCTCCGCGACGTGTTCGCGGAGTTCGTCGTGCGCGACGACTTCGCCGACGAGTCCGCGCTGGTAGGCGTCCGTCGCGTCGACGCGTTCGCCGAAGAATATCATCCGTCGGGCCGTCTCGTCGCCGACCAGCGCCGGGAGGCGCTGGGTGCCGCCCCACCCGGGGATGATGCCGAGGTCTATCTCCGTCTGGCCGAGGAGGGCGCGTTCGGAGGCGACGCGCAGGTCGCAGGCGAGGGCGAGTTCGCACCCGCCGCCGAAGGCGTAGCCGTTGATGGCGGCGATGGTCGGCGCGGGGAACGACTCGATGGCCGCGGCGATGCGATGGCCCTGTTCGGCGTACGCCTGCGCCTCGACCGTCCCGAGGTCCTTCATGTGGGCGATGTCGGCGCCGGCGACGAACGCCTCCTCGCCCTCGCCGGTGACGACGAGACACCGCGCCTCCGCCTCGCGCGCCTCCTCGACGGCCTCCTCGATGGCGTCCAACGCGTCGGCGTTCAGGGCGTTCATCCGGTCGGGTCTGTCGACGACGAGGGTCGCCACGTCGCCGTCCCAGTCGAGTCTGATGGTGTCCCACGACATGGCCGAGGCGACGCGGGGCGGGAGGGTAAACGTTCGCCCGGCGGGCGTCCCTGTCGACCGAGGGAGGGGGTTCGGGAACCGACTCGCGGCCGGCATGAAACAGGTCTATTACGCCTCCGGAGAATCACCCCGGTATGACCCTCTCTGAGGAAGCGACGGAACGGTTGGCTGACGTGGTCCGTCTCCAACCGACGAAGAACAAGGAGTTGCAAGATAGCTGGGGGTTGGAGTCCGGCAGCGAGGTGCACCAGTATCTCGAAGGCGAACTGAAGGAGTACTACTACCGAGACGACAACAGTCTCATCCGCGCGACGGCCGAGGCCGCGGAGTTGGTCGACGTCGAACCCGGCGTCGAAGGCGGCGACGCCGAGGAAGGGGTGCCGTCGGTCATCCGCGTGCCCGCCCTCGAAGCGCGCGTGTTCGAGGTGCTCGCCGGTCCGGACGACCGCTCCGAGAGCGTCGTCAGCGTGCTGAACAAGGTCCGAGAGGCGTACGGTGAGGACGACGACCCGGAGGTCGACGCGGTCCGCCGCGCCCTCCAGAGCCTCCGCCGAAAGGGCGTCGTCGAAGTCGTCTACCGCACCGTCCCGACGTTCCGCCTCGCCGTCGAACGCGACGAGGTAGACGTGGAAGTCACCGACTGAAAGCTACTCCTCTCCGTCCTCGCCGGCCTCGCGCGCCCTGACCCGCGCGCGCCGGTCGCCGAGGAGGCGCTGAATACCCTTGCCCGGACCCCCCTCGATGGGCCACCCGCGGGTGCGCCAGACGGGCGGTTCCGGTTCGAACTCGGGGCAGGACCCGGCGCACTCGGCGGCCGTCTGCGGGCGTCCCTTCGCCGCGCAGTGCGGCACGAGGGCGCGGCCGAACCGCCGGAGTTCGAAGTGCCGACAGTCGGGGCGCATCGTGTCGTGATAGGAGCGCCACCCGGACCCGTAGGCGCGTTCGGCGAGTTCGAGGCGGGTCGTTCGTCGCTCCTCGTCGCTCTCCGCGTCCGGCGGCGTCACGTCGCTCGGGTGCCACTCCACCGAAGCGTCAGCCCAGTCGTCGCCGGACGCGTCGGCGTCGAAAGAAAAGGCGAGGATGCCGACTTCGACGGGTACGTCTTCGAGGAGGGCGGGTTCGACTCGGTTCCCGGTCGCGTGCGTCGCCACCCACACCTCGTCGGCGAGGGCGTCCTCGACGTCGCGGGAGAGTTGGTCCGAGAGGGCGCGCGCCGCCGAGGCGTCGAGGTCCGGCTTGTTCTCTATCGCGACGATGCGCCGCACCCAGTCGGGGTAGGGCGCGACGCGGCGAATCTCGATGCGGTTGCCGCGGCGGCGCTTCTCGACGACGCCGCGTCCGGCCGCGCGGTGGACGGCGGCGCGGACGTAGCGCCACGGGTAGCCGGGGTGCGGCAGGGCGTCGCGGTACCACGCCCACTCCTCCGGGGCGTGAAGTACGACGTGCAGGAGGTCCGAGTCGAGTTCCCGGTCGCCGAAGCACGCCCGGGCGGCCAGTCCGGCCGGGTCGCACTCGACGACGACGGTGTCCCAGCGCCGCCGCTTGGTGCCGAGTTGCCGGGCGACGAGAACGGCGTCCTCGTCTCCTCGTCCGCCCGCGGGCGGCCACGCCTCTTCGGCCCACCGACAGACGAGCAACTCGAAGCCGAACTCGGCGTCTCCGGGGTACACGTCCGCCGGTCGGCCCCGCGTCAGCAAGTGGATTTCGGGTCCGGACGCCGGGGTCTGCGGGGCCGACGACGGAGCAGTCGCTGGCGGGCGTCCCCGTCGGCGGGGGACCCCGGAGCGGCGACGGACGCGACCGGCGCGGCCCGACCGTTCAGGCGAGGTACTGTCGCTCGCCCTCCTCGTCGTCGCCGTCGCCGTCGCTGGCGACGTCGTCGAGGTACTCGTGGGCCTTCTTGAGGATGTTTCGCGGCCCGTCCTGCGTGATGGTGTTGAGCGCCTGTTCGTAGTCGCGCCACTGGAGGTCGCGGTGCTCGGTCGACAGTTCGGCGCTGGCCTCGAACGACCGAGCGATGAACAGGTGTACCGTCTTGTGGATGGTCTTGCCGTTCGCCTCGAACACGTAGTCGTAGTCTTCGCGGAAGCCGTCGACGAGGCGGAACTCTTCGATGCCCGCCTCCTCTTTGACCTCGCGGATGGCAGTCTGCTGGAGTTCCTCTTTCCCTTCGACCCCGCCTTTGGGGAACTCCCAGTCCCCCGGTCGGCTCTTCAGGAGCAAGTACTCCCTTCGGCCGCGGGTGTCGCGGAAGAGGATGGCTCCAGCGCTCACCGCTTGCACTGGCATTACTATACGTAACCGTGTCGGGTTTTAAGAGGCTATCGGTGCCTGTAGCGGCGTCTTCGCGCGCGCGAGAACCGGTCGGCGTTCGTGAGTGAACGGCACGGAGACGACGTGTAGGTGCGTTTTTACGCCTCGGCGTCCTCCGACGTCCTACGCGCACCCAGCCATGACCTTCGTAACCAAACTCACCTTTCAGAGCGGGAATCGCTACGAACTGGAGGACCAACTGACCGAACTGCAGGAGATGATCGAACGCAAGGGCGCCGAGTGCAAGGGTCCGCACGCCGCGCCGCCGGAGCAACACACCGTCCCGCAGTACCGAAACCTCGCGCCGGGCGACGAGTTCTCCTCGTGGGACTACACCGTCTACTCTCGGAAACTGGAGATACACGGCAACGACCACATCGCCCGCGAGGTGGGCCACATGGACTTCCCCGACAGCCTCCACGTCGAGATAGAGGTCGAACAGAAGAAACCGCTCGGCCACCGCAACAAGTAGCGTGGCGGCGGCCGGCACTGAGTTCCGCCTTCGATTTTCCGTTCTTCCCTATTCGTCTCCCGTTTTCGCCCGTCTTACTCCGCCTCTTCGACGACGTCGAGCAGTCGTCCGCGGCCGCGGTGGGTTCCCGCGTCGAACGACTCCACCTCGAATCGGACCGTCGCGTCGACGAGCGCCGGGTCCCCGTCGGGCAGTTCTATCACCGAGTCGCCGACGCGGACGAGGAGCGTCGACCCCTCGACGCCGGTGACGTACGCGGTCAGTTGCTCGCCCGGTTCGTACGTCGGCGTCGCCGTCCGGAGTCGGAGGCCGGCGGTTAGTTTGTCCCAGAGGCTCATACGCGCTTCACCTCCTCGCTGACGCGGTCGGGAACGTACTCCAATCCGTAGCCCGTCCACGCAGCGAACAGGAAGACGCCGACGAGGAACCAGCCGTGGAACACGAACGGCCAGACGCTGGCCGGGTTGACGACCATCGCCTGCGTGAACCACTCGTACTCGTTGGGAAGCCCCTGCATCGAGGTGTACCCCGCCAGCAGACCGCCGCCCCACGGGAAGATGTACCCCAAGGCGGAGGTGTTGGCGTCGAGGATGTTCGCGCGGCGGTAACCGTTGATGTTGAACCGCCGACCGAGGGTTCGGATGTACGGCGCGATGGCGATTTCGGCGGCGGTGTTGATGGTTATCATCGCGTTGACCAGCGCCGTTCCGAGCACCATCGTCGTCTCCGCGCGGCGGACGGTGGTGGCGACGCTGTCGAGCAGGAAGGTCAGGATGGCGTCGAACGCGCCGCCGCGCTGCATCACCTGCGCGCCGGCGACGATGAGCAGGACGAGGACGATGAGCGGGAAGAAGCCCAGCGCGCCCGCGTACAGGCTTCCGACGACGGCCGTCTCCCCCGGCGCGACGGGGACGACGAACGCGCCGAGGACGGGCAGGGCGTCGACCGTCTGGACGAGGCCCGACTCCCGCGACGCCTCGAAAGCCAGCATCGCCGACACCGGGGCGAGGCCGAGGACGACGTTGAGGACGGCCGAGACGAGCAGTCCCCACGAGACGGCCTCGATGATGTGCCGCCCGGCGACGGCGGTTGCGATGACGATGGCGATGGAGACGAGGTGGACGAGACCGAGCCACGAGGCGCCGTCGCCGACCGCGCTCGCGTCGACCGGTTGTCCGGTCATCACGCCGCCCGCGACGAGGTAGGCGACGAACGCGAGGGCGGCCGCGACGAGGGCGTACTTCATCCGCGAGGCGACGACGCCGCCGATGTCGGCGTCCTGCGTGACGGCCGAGACGATGGTCGTGTCGCTCACCGGCGCGATGTTGTCGCCGAAGACGGCCCCCGAGAGAATGGCGCCGAACAGGAGCACCGGGTCGGCCCCGAGTGCGACGCCCGCGGGGAAGACCAAGGCGGTGAACGCGATGGCGGTGCCGTAGCCGGTGCCGATGCCCGTCGCGAGGAGTGCGGCGAGCAGGAAGGTGAGCGCCGGGAACAGCGACGGTCCGACGCTGACGGCGTCGGCGGCCCAGACGAGGCCGTCGACGAACCCGCCGACCTGGATTGTCTCGGCGAACATGCCGGCCCACAACCACGCGACGATAGCCGTCGCGGCGACGCGTTCGGTCATCCCGTCGAAGATGGCGTCGGCGTAGGTCTTCCACGGCCCCTTCACGAGGAACATGCCGACGATGAGGCCGACGAGCATCCCGATGACGAGTCCGGTCGTGTCGCCGACGCCGAGCACCCCGCTCTGGACGACGGCCCAGACGATGAAGAACGCGATTGGGACGGCGCTGGCGAGGCGGCCCCCGCGGAACCGCAACTCGCCGCCGTCGTTCGTCAGTTCGGTCATTCGCTCGCACGGTCACGACGGACCATGATAAACCGCCCGCTCTCGTCCGAGTAGGCGCTCCCTCGGACGACGTCCGGGACCGCCTCCGAACCGTGAACGAACGCGGGGACGTGGGCGCGCGTCGACCTCCGGCCTCCCGGTAAACCCCCCGTGGTTGCCGAGATTTATCACGGCGCACGTCGACTCCCGCGTATGACGTCCTCGGACCTCGTCGAACTCCGACGCGACCTGCACCGACACCCCGAACCCGCCTGGCGCGAGTTCTACACCACCGCCCGACTCGTCGACGAACTGGAGACGCGCGACTTGGACGCCCTCTACGTCGGCCCCGAGGTGCTCTCCGAGGCGGACCGCATGGCCGTCCCCGACGAGGAGGAACTGGAGACGTGGTTCGACCGCGCCCGCGACGCCGGCGCCCGAGAGGACATCCTCGACCGCCTCGAAGGCGGCTACACCGGGGCGGTCGCGGTGCTGAAACGAGGGGAGGGGCCGACGGTCGCCCTCCGCGTCGACATCGACGGCCTCCCCATCACCGAGTCCGACGGCGACGACCACGTCCCCTTCTCCGGCGGGTTCCGCTCGGAGAACGAGGGGTACATGCACGCCTGCGGACACGACGCCCACGCGACCATCGGCGTCGGCGTCCTCGACGCCGTCGCGGAGAGCGACTTCGAGGGGACGCTGAAGGTGTTCTTCCAACCCGGCGAGGAGCAGATAGCCGGCGGCAAGGCGATGGCGAAGTCGGGCCACCTCGACGACGTGGACTACCTGCTCGCCGTCCACGTCGGCCTCGACCACCCGACCGGCGAAATCGTCGCCGGCATCGAGGGCTTCCTCGCCGTCTCGCACTTCGAGGCGCGGTTCACCGGGACGCCGGCGCACGCCGGCGCGAAACCGGAGGAGGGCGACAACGCCGTGCAGGCGATGGCGACGGCCGTCCAGAACCTCTACGGCATCCCCCGCCACGCCGACGGCGCGACGCGCGTGAACGCCGGCGTCGTCGAGGGCGGCACCGCCTCGAACATCATCCCCGAGGAGGCGTCCATCGGCGGCGAGGTGCGCGGGGAGACCACCGAACTGATGCAGTACATGGAGGAGAAGGGGCGGCGCGTCGTCCGGTCGGCCGCCGAGATGCACGGCTGTGACGTCGATATCTCGACGGAAGGGAAAGCGCCCTCCGCGACGAGCGACGGGGGACTCACCGCTATCGTCGCGGCGGTCGCGCGGGCGAACGACGGCGTCGAGTCGGTCCTCGACAACGACGTGCTCGGCGGGAGCGAGGACGCGACCTACCTCATGCAGGAAGTGCAGGACAACGGCGGCCTCGCGGCGTACGTCGGCGTCGGCACCGACCACCCCGGCGGCCACCACACCCGGACGTTCGACGTGGACGAGGAGTCCATCGAACTCGGGATTGAGGTGCTCTCGGGCGCGATTCTCGACATCGCGTCGTCGCGGCCGTAGGAAAAGAGCGGACGGTCGACGACTCGGTGCTCGGCGCTCGGACTCAGTACTTCGGGTCGGCGCCGGTGACCGCGTACACGTCCTCCATCAGGCGGTCGCGTTCGGCCTGCCAGCCGTCGAGCGCACCCGGCCGGCGCGGGTAGCGATTGTAGTGGCCCATCAGGTCGTCGGCGACGTTCTTCGTCTGGTAGAACTGGTAGATCTCCTCCCAGAAGCCGTAGGACTCCTTTGCGGTCTGCGCGATGAGGCGCGGACCGAACGAGGTGGTCCCGGAGTAGAGCGCCTCGGCGAGTTTCTCGCCCGGCAGGCGGGCCAGCAGTCCCGTGAGGCCGTTCACGTCGATGGCCGTCGAGAGGATGTTGTACACGTCGAGGCCGGCGTAGCGGGCGCCGAAGTGGTCCATCACGCGCTCGTTGTAGTGCCAGAGGGCCGCCTCGCTCACGTCGCCCTCGCCGATGGCGCGGACGGCCTGTTCGCCCGCGTACTTCCCGGCGTAGGCGGCGCCGGCGATGCCGCCGCCGGTGGTGGGGTTGACGTGGCCCGCCGAGTCGCCGACCGCGACGAATCCGGGGGCGACGGCGGAGTCGTAGGGGCGGCGCGTCGGCAGGGCCGCGCCGAGTTTGTCCGTCACCGTCGCGTTCTTGAACTCGGGTCGCGCCCGGAGGTCCTTCTTCAGGTCGTCGACGAGTTTCATCGGTTCCTCGGTCATCTGGAAGCCGAGGCCGGCGTTGATGGTCGTCTCCGTCCGCGGGAAGTACCAGATGTAGCCCGCGGCGACCTCGGCGGGTTTGAACACGAGGGCGTCGGACCACTCGACGGGTTCGTCCACCTCGACGACCTCGCGGTAGGCCGAGCAGAACTGCGAGTAGGAGACGTTCGTGTCGAACGTCACCTCGGAGAAGTCGGCCTTGTCCTGCAGGAGCGAAAGCGCGCCCGCACCGTCGACGGTCACGTCGGCCTCGTACCGGACGACGTCGCCCTTCCGCTTGGCGCGGACGCCCGTCACCTGTCCGTCGTCGTCCTGCGTCACGTCCTGGACGACGGTGTCGTAGTGGAACTCCGCGCCCGCCCGTTCGGCGCCCTCGATGAGGCGGCGGCCGTACTCCCAGCGGTCGATGACCGCGAGTTCGCCCGGCACCGGGATTTCGAGGACGGAGTCCTCCTGCGGAATCTCGAAGCGGCCGTGGTCGACGTCCGTGTTCGTGAACGCGGGCTGAATCTGTTCTTTCGGGATGGCGTCGGGGAATGCGTTGGCTCCCTTCAGCGCGTCGCCGCAGGCGATGTGTCCCGCCTCCTCGGCGGTCTTTCGCTCGATGACGACGACGTCGAGGCCCTCGCGGGCGATGGTCGCGGCGGCGTAGCACCCGGCCGTGCCGGCGCCGACGACGGCGACGTCGTACTCGTGGGTCGTGCTCATTGGTTCGGACTCTCGCGGGCGCGCGGAAAACTCTTTATTTGTCGTTTCCCCGGTGGCTCGATTCGGCGCCGGGAGGGACCGTCGGAGAACGGAGGGCGGTCGCCTCGCACCGGCGACTCAAAAGAACAGGTCGTCCGCGTCCGGTATCGACGCCGCCGCGTCGCGCCGCCACTCGCCGTCGAACTCCGGGAACGCGGCCAGTCGCGTCTCGTTCCGCCGGATCTCCCGTTCGATGCGACGCGCGAAGGCGTCGATGTCAGCGTCGAGTGAACTCACGGCGCGCCGTTCGGACCGCGGGCGCATAGGTGATTCGCTACGCCGCGTCGCCGTCCGGGTCCCGCACGTCGCCGCCGAACACCATCTCGGCGCCGTCGCCGGCGTCGGCGTCGGTGTCGACGTCGATGTCGGTGTCAGCCTCGGCGCCGTCGATGATGACCGCGTCGTCTCCTCCTTCGGTTCCGTCCGGCAGACCGCCCTCCGAGCGGTCGCCGTCGAGAATCTCCGCGCCGTCCGCTGCTGGGCCATCGACGGCAGCGCGTCGAACGGCGTCTCGCGGTCGCATGGGTGCCGGTCGCCGAGTCGACGGTTAACTCTCCCGCCCCGGTTACCGCGTTTGAGAACCGTGCGATCCGGCGGAGGGGTCGTCGCCGGACTCAGTCGTCGCCGGACTCGTAGTGGTCGCCCGCGGCCGCCGGGGTGCGCGTCCGCCCGAACAGCGCGAGGACGACGATGACCGTCAGGTAGGGGATGGTTCGAACGAGCGGTTGCGGGATGTCGAACACGTCCCGCGCCTGCAGCGTCAACTGCAGGGCGTCGAGACCGGCGAACAGCACCGTCGAGAGGAACGCGCCGACCGGGTTGTAGTTGCCGAACAGGTAAGCGACGATGGCGATGAACCCCTTGCCGTTGACCATCGTCGGCCCGTTGCCCGTGAACTGCCCGAGGCTCAGCGAGAGCGCCGCGCCGCCGACGCCCGCGAGGACGCCCGACAGCAGCACGGCCGCGTACCGCACGTGGTGGACGTCGACGCCGGCCGTGTCGAGCGCCTTCGGGTTCTCGCCGCTCGCGCGGACCCAGCGGCCGAACGTCGTCCGGTTGATGACGTACCACGAGAGGGCGACGGCGACGAACATCAGGTAGACGAACGGCGTCGCGTTGAACAGCGCGCCGAAGAACGGAATCTCCGAGAGCACGGGAATCGTCAGCGTGCCCACCGTCTCGACGCTGGTCGTGTTCGGCCCGCCGTACACCACCTGCGAGGCGAACGGCGCGAGTCCGAGCGCGATGAGCCAGACGGCGAGGCCGGCGATGATCTGGTCGGCCTGGAACTCGATGCAGACGACGGCGAACAGCGCCGCGAGGACCGTGCTCGCGACGACGCCGCCGAGGACTCCCATCCAGGCGCTCCCGGTGACGTCGGCGAGGTAGACGCCGCTGAACGCCGCGATGATGAGGAGCCCTTCGAGGCCGATGTTGATGACGCCGCTCTTCTCCGCGAAGATGCCGCCCAGCGCCGCGAACGCGATGGGAACTGAGAGGCGGAGCGTCGCCGCGAGCGTGCTCTGCGCCGTCAGGATGTCGAGCAGTCGGCCGGCGTCGGACTCGGGGGCGAGGAGGCCGGCGACAGCGAGGACGACGAGGCCGAGGGCCGCGGCGCCGACGACGATGCGGCGCCACGGCAGGTCGCCGCCGAAGCCGATGCCGCCGAGCGAGTCGTTACTCATCGCGCTCACCTCCCGAACCGCCGTCCGTAACCGGTTGAGGACCCGAGTCGTCCTCGAACGTCCACACGCGCCGTCCGATCATCCGGAAGAACTCCGGCATGGCGACGAACAGGATGATGAGACCCCGGAGGACGCCGACCAGTTGCGGCGGCACGTCCGTGCCGACGTCGACGACGATGGAACCGCTCTTGAGGACGCCGAACAGGAGCGCAGCGAAGCCGACGCCGAGGGGGTTGTTCCCCGCGAGGATGGAGACGGTGATGCCGTCGAAGCCGTACGAGGGGACGCCGGTCTGGAAGTTTCCGAGTATCATGAGCACGTACACCGCGCCGCCGAGGCCGCCCAGCGCACCCGACAGCGCCATGCTGGCGACGACGGTGCGCGGCGCGTCGACACCGCCGTACTCGGCGGCCTCGGGCTGAATGCCGCTCGTCCGAAGGTCGTAGCCGAAGGAGGTCCGTTCGAGGAAGACGTAGATGCCCACGAGGACGGCGACGGCGAACAGGAAGGCGAGAAGCGAGAAGTCGTCGCGTGGTCTGAACACGGTGCTCGGGAACACCGCGTAGTCCGGGAGCGGCACCGTCTGCGTCGCGGCGCTCTCGGGGTCCGCGAAGTGGTCCTGCACGAGGAACAGCGCCACCGAGGTGGCGACGAAGTTCAGCATGATGGTCGTGATGACCTCGTTCGCGTCCGCGTAGGCCTTCAACAACCCCGGAATCGCGCCGTAGGCGCCGCCGAAGACGGCGCCGACGAGGAGGCCGAACGGGACGAGCAGCAGCGTCCCGAGCAGACCGCTGACGAGCGGTGACGCGGCCAGCACGGCGACGGCCGTCGCCAGCGCGCCGACCACGAGCTGTCCCTGCGTTCCGATGTTGAAGATGCCCGCGCGGAAGGCGACGGCGACGGCGACGCCGGTGAACATCAGCACCGTCGTCTCCGACAGCGTCGTCGCGAACTGCCCGTTCAGCGGGTCGGTGAAGACGTTGCCGAACGCGCCGAGGAACAGGCGGTCGTAGACGGTGATGGGATCGTAACAGAATCCGACGCCGAAAAAGGAGGTGGCTGCCGTCCCGCACGTCGTCATCCGCCCCGCGGCGAGGATGAGGACGAACCCGACGGCGATAGAGAGGAAGAGCGCCGCGGCGCTGATGAGGAACCGTTCGAACGCCGAGGCGCGGACGAGTCGTTCCGCGCTGTCTCGGAGATTCACGACCGCTCACCCGCCACGTTCGTGTTCGCCGCGTCGTCGGCGTCAGCGTCCGCGCTCGCAGCCGCGTCGTCCGCGACGGCGGCGCGCTCGTAGGAGTCGGGGTACTGGCCGGCCATCAGCAGGCCGAGTTCCTCCTCGGTCACCGTCTCGGGGTCGACGACGTCCATCAGTTCGCCCTCGTACATGACCGCGAGGCGGTCGGAGAGCCCCTGCACCTCGTCGAGTTTCGAGGAGACGAGGAGGATGCCCCGGCCGTCGTCCCGCAGGTCGAGCAGTCGCTCGTGGATGAACTCGGTCGACCCGATGTCGACGCCGCGCGTCGGGTGCGTGGCGACGACGAGCGAGGGGTCGCGCTCGAACTCGCGGCCGACGATGAACTTCTGCTGGTTCCCGCCGGAGAAGGAGTGGGCCTCCGCGTCGGCGTTCGGCGGCCGGACGTCGTAGCGTTCGATGACGTCCTCGGCGTGTTCGCGCGAACGCCCCCAGTCGATGCGACCGCTCTCGGCGAACGGCGCCCGGTGTTGGCTCCCGAGAATCGCGTTCCCGACGAGGTCGAAGTCCATCACGAGGCCGCGCTCCTGTCGGTCCTCGGGGATGTAGGCCATCCCCTCGCGGATGCGGCGGCGGCGCGACCAGTCGTCTATCGGTTGCCCCTCGAAGGAGACGGACCCGGCCGTCTGCTCGCGGAGGCCGGTGACGGCTTCGACGAGTTCGGACTGTCCGTTGCCGTCGACGCCGGCGATGCCGAACACCTCGCCCCCGCGCACGTCGAACGACACGTCGTCGACGACGTCGACGCCGCGTTCGTCCTCGACGCCGACGTTACGGACGGAGAGCACCGTCTCGCCGGGCGAGGCGGGCGGTTTGTCGAACTGCATCAGCACCTCGCGGCCGACCATCAGCGTCGCCAACTCCTCGCGGTCCGTCTCGGCGGTGGGCAGCGACCCGACGTTCTTCCCGTTGCGGAGGACGGTCACCTCGTCGGCCGCTTCGAGCGCCTCGCCGAGTTTGTGGGTGATGAAGATTATCGTCTTGCCCTGCGCGGTGAGTTCTTCGAGGACGACGAACAGTTCCTCGACCTCCTGCGGCGTCAGTACCGCCGTCGGTTCGTCGAGGATGAGGACGTCCGCGCCGCGGTAGAGCGCCTTCAGAATCTCCACGCGCTGTTGGACGCCGACGGAGACGTCCTCGATGCGCGCGTCGGGGTCGACGTCGAAGCCGTAGCGCTCCGAGAGGTCGGTGACCTCCTCGCGGGCGCGGGCGCGGTCCACGGCGAGGCCGCCCCACTTCCGCGGTTCGTTTCCCAGGGTGATGTTCTCGGCGACGGTCATGGGGTCGACCAGCATGAAGTGCTGGTGGATCATGCCGACCCCGGCGTCGATGGCGTCGCGCGGCGAGTCGAAATCGTGCGCCTCGCCGTCGAGATACACCGTTCCTTCGGTCGGTTCGTACAGGCCGTAGAGGACGTTCATCAGCGTGGTCTTCCCGGCCCCGTTCTCGCCGAGAAGCGCGTGCACCGTCCCGGACTCTACGGTGAGGTCGACGTCGTCGTTGGCGACGACTCCCGGGAACCGTTTGGTTATCCCGTCGAGTCGGACCGCTGGTGGCATTGTAGGTGAAATGAGTGAGGAATCGTTTATCTCCGCCGATTCGGTTCAGACGTTCGAGGGGTCCGTGGGCACGGAGACCGACCCGCCGACGACCTCTTCGCGGGCGGAACTGACGGCGTCTTTGACCGCGGACGGAATCTCCGATTCGAGCGTGTCGCCGTAGACGAGGTCGACCCCGTCCTCCTCCAGTCCGAGCGTCGTGACGGCGCCGCCGTCGAACGAGTCGTTGGCGACGGCCTCGACGGAAGTGTACACCGCCGTGTCGACGCGCTTGACCATGCTGCCGAGGATGATGTCCGCGTACGACGGCTTCGTGACCGACTGGGCGCGGTCGACGCCGATGGCGAAGTTCCCGTTCTCCTGTGCGGCCTGGAACACGCCGGTCCCGGTGTTACCGGAGGCGTGGAAGATGATGTCGGCGCCGCTGTTGTACATCGCGATGGCCGCCTCGCTCCCGGCCGTCGGTTCGTTGAAGCTCCCGACGTACGTCGACTGGACCTCGATGGAGTCGTCGACGTACTTGACGCCGGCGGTGTAGCCGGCCTCGAACTTGCCGATGAGGTCGCCCTCCTCGCCGCCGACGAAGCCGACGACCTTCTCGTCGGGTTTTGTCGACCCGCCGCCGGCGCTGAACTCCATCGTCGTGAGTCGCGCGGCCATGACGCCGGCGAGGAACGAGCCTTGGTGCTCCTCGAACACGTAGCTCGACACGTTGTCGGCGTCGACGGCGCTGTCGACGATCATGAACCGCTGGTCGGGGTAGTCCGAGGCGGTCTGCGAGAGGGCGTCGGCCTGCAGGTAGCCGATACAGCTAACGAGGTCGTACTCCGGGTTGGTCGAACTGGCGAACTGCTGCTGGAAGTTCTGGAACTGCGAGACGGAGTCGGGTTGCGCCTCGTCGTACTGGACGTCGAACTCCTCGGACGCCTGCTGGATTCCCTGCTGGGCCTGGTCGTTGAACGACCCGTCGCCCAGTCCGCCGGTGGCGTACACCATCCCGACGTTGATGGTCCCCTGACTCGACCCCCCGGTCGACTCCTCGCCCGTCCCGGTCCCGGTGGACTCGCCGTCGCCGGACGTCTCCGTGCTCTCCGCGGTCGTTCCGTCGCCCTCGCTCGTGGGACCGCCCGAACAGCCGGCCAGCCCCGCGATACCTGCCACACCCGTCGCCTTTAAGAATCTCCGTCTATCCATAGTTGTGGACACCTATTCACATAACCGAGGAGAGGCGGGCATAAGTGCGTCGCTTCCGGTCTCATCCCGGACGCGAGGCGCCCGTATGCGGACGAACGCGCCCTCACCGGGAGAAATCGACCACGTCCGTACAGTTACGCGGCCGCGTCGACGGCCGCCGCCACCACGTCGGTGACGGCGTCGACGAACGCGTCCACGTCGTCGGCCTCGGCGTACACCCGGACGTACGGTTCGGTGCCCGATGGGCGGACGAGCGCCCACGAGGCGTCCGCGCGTTCGATACGGACGCCGTGTTCGGTGTCCACGTCGGCGTCGGGGAACGCCTCGGGGAGCGTCTCGGAGACGCGCGCCATGGCGGCCTGTTTGGCCTCGTCGGGACACTCGACGCTGACTTTCCGGTAGGGACGCTCGGTGACGGGTTCGCGCAGGGCGTCGAGACCCTGCTCGGCGACGAGTCGGGTGAAGACGGCCGCGGAGGCGACGCCGTCTATCCACCCGCCGAGTTCGGGGTGGACGTGCTTCCACGGTTCGGCGGCGAACACCACGTCGCCGCCGGCGGCCCGCGCCGACGCGATGCCCTCGTGGAGGGCGCCGAGGCGGACGCGTTCGACCCGGCCGCCCGCCGCGCGCACGCGTTCGTCGATGCGGCCCGAGGCGTTCGGCGTCGTCACGACCACCGGGTCGTCCGCATCGGCCTCGCGCACGAACTGCTCGGCGAGGATGGCCACGACGGTGTCCTCGTGAACTACGTCGCCGTCCGCGTCGACGACGACGATGCGGTCGGAGTCGCCGTCGTGGGCGATGCCGAAATCGTAGTCGCCGCCGGGTTCGGTCTCCTCGTCGGCGAGGAACGCGCGGAGGTCCGAGAGCGTCTCGGGCGTCGGCTTCGACCCCCGGCCGGGGAAGTGGCCGTCCACCTGTCCGTTGAGGGTGACGACGCGCGCCCCCAGTCGGCCGAGCACCTGCGGCGTTCCCAGCGCGGACATCCCGTTGCCGCAGTCGACGACGACGTTCAGTCCCTTCGGGTCGGCGCCGAACTCGCGGGCGTACTCGGTGACGGCTTCGCGGTAGTCCGCGAGGACGTCGACGGACTCGCTGTCCCCCCACAGTCCCCACGGCGCCGAGTCGGGGTCGGCGGCGACGCGCTCTTCGACCCCTCGTTCGAGGTTCTGGTCGTACTCCTCGCCGTCGACGAACACCTTGATTCCGTTGTCCGCTGGCGGGTTGTGCGAGGCGGTGAGCATGATTCCGCGCCGCCCCTGCGAGGCGAACGCGAGCGCCGGAGTCGGGAGTTTCCCCGCGCGGCGGACGTCGGCGCCGGCGGATTCGAGGCCCGCCTCGGCGGCGGCGGCGAGGGCCGGCCCCGTCGTCCGGCCGTCGCGCCCGACGACGACTTCCGCCCGCCTGTTCGACTCCACCGCGTCCAGACCCACCGCGCGACCGACCGAGAGCGCCAGTTCGGGCGTGACGCGCGTCACCGCGTCCCCCCGAATTCCGGCGGTTCCGAAGAGTTCCATACGGGCGACTCGGCGGCCCGTCACTTAGATGGCTTCGATTCTCGGGGACGGTCGCGCGGATTCTGCGGGTTCCGCGGCCGGCCGATACTTGTCGGTGGCCGTCGTACCGCCGCCCATGAGCGACGAGCGAACGCGCGCCCACGTCTTCGTCACCGGCACGGTGCAGGGCGTCTACTACCGAGCGAGCACGCGCGACGCCGCCCGAGAACGGAACCTCGACGGCTGGGTAAAGAACCTCGACGACGGCCGCGTGGAGGCCGTCTTCGAGGGACCCGCCGATTCGGTCGAGGAGATGGTCGAGTGGTGTCACACCGGCAGCGAGGCCGCCGAGGTGAAATCCGTCGACGTCGACTACGGCGACCCCGAGGGCGAGTCGGGGTTCAGAATCGAGTGGTAGCGGGGCGAACGAAGTCGCGGACGGTCGGCGACGACGCCGACAGCTAAGTCGCTGCGGGTCGCTCGGACCCTATGGGACGCCGTCCGAGAATCGACCGCGGCGGGTTCGGAGTCCTCGCATACGTCTACGCGTTCGTGACGTTCGTCGGTCTCCTCCTCACCACCGGCACCGGCTATCTGCTCGTCCGCGGGCCGTTCCTCGGCGGAGCGCTCTTAGAACCGACCCCGTTGCTGGGCGCTCTCGCCGGGTTCGTCGTCGGCGTCGTCGTCTTCGGGTGGGGCGCGACGCGCGCCGCGGACGTCACCCGATTCTGACTGCTCGCGGTCCGCGCGGCGACTCAGAAGCCGAGCATCTCCAAGACGTCCTCGTGGGCCTCGCCGTTCGAGGCGAGGATGCCGTCGCTGTCGTGCCGCCAGCGGTTCCCGTCCAAGTCGGTGACGGTGCCGCCCGCTGCGCGGATCATGTGGACGCCCGCGACGGTGTCCCACGGATGCGCCTGCCCGATACCGAGGGCGGCGTCGATGGACCCCGCGGCGACCATCGCGAACGTCACCTGCGCCGACCCGATGCGCCGCATGTCGCCCAGTTCCTCGAAACAGGTCTCGATGACCGACATGTACTGCCCGCGGTTGTCGTCGTCCACCTTCAGCGTCGGCGAGACGACGAACCGCTCGGGGTCCGTCTCGTCGCTCACCGTCGTCTCCTCGCCGTTCTTCCGGAAGGAGTCCTCGTCGGCGACGAACGTGTGCCCGACGGCCGGGCGCGTCACCGCGGCGGCGACGGGTTCGGCGTCGCGGACGGCCGCCACCGCCTGACACCACGCGGTGAAGCCGTGGAGGTAGTTCGACGTGCCGTCGATAGGGTCGACGATCCAGGCGTCGCCCTCCTCGGGGGCCTCCTTCGGGGTGTCGCCCTCCTCGCCGACGACGACGTCATCGGGGTAGTGCTCGCCGATGACGTCGAGTATCTCGTCCTGCGCGGCGGCGTCCGCCTCGCTCACGACGTCCGTCTTCGAGGTCTTCTCTTCGGTCTCGATGTCCTCTTCGAACATCCCCATCGCCACGTCCGCGCCTGCGGCCGCCGACTCCTCGGCGACCGTCGCTCTATCAGTCATGTTTGGGCAGTCGCCGGCGACCGAGAAATAGCCTCGGGCGTCGGGTCGCCTATCCACGAGTCGGTCGTCACCGACCCTCGCGGTTCCGGCCGCCGTCGGTGGTGAGGCGGTCCGATCCCGACCCTGAATCTGCGTCCGCATCCGTGTTCGCGTTCGGCGGTTCCCCGCCCATCGGCACGTCGGGGCTCTCGTTGGCGAAGCGGTCCCAGATGACCAGCGCCGAGGGGAGGACGACGAGCGACGCGAGGAACGAGTAGACGATGGAGATGGCCGTGAGCACGCCGAACTGTCCGAGCACCGAGAGCAGCGAGAGGACGAGGACGCCGATACCGAACGCCGTCGTGAACATGCTGCCCATGAGCGCGCCGCCCGTGCCGACGACGGTCCGCCGCAGCGCCGTGTACAGGTCGGCGTCCTTCCGTTCGTCGACGAAGCGGTGGACGACGTGGACGGAGTAGTCGATGCCCAACCCGATGGTGAGAGAGAGGATGGTCGCGGTGAACGCGTTGAACGAGATGCCCAGAAGGCGCATCGTCGCCGCGACGCCGGCCACCGAGACCACGATGGGCAGGAGGTTGGCGACGGCGATGGAGGGCAGGCCGTCGAGGACCCAGTAGCTGAACACGAGGAACACCACCGTCCCCCCGAGGGCGAGGGCGAGACTCGTCACCGCGGAGTTGAAGATGAGGTCCGACACCGCCTGGAAGACGACGATGTTGCCAGTCGCGATGGCCTCGTACCGGAAGCGCTCGGCCATCTGCTCGCCGTCCTCGGTCGCCTCGACGTCCGACACGTCCGCCGAGACGGTGTAGACGACGCGGGCGCTCCGGTGGTCCTCGGCGAGGTACCGGTCCACCTGCGAGGACACCGGCGACGTCTCCAAGTAGTCGTATATCTCCCCGAGGTCGTCGTCGGGGATGCCGTTGCCGTTCGCGTCGTTCCGGGCGACGAGGCGGGCGAACTCGGGGTCCTGCTCGGCGTAGTCGCGGATGACCGTGACGACGCTCGTCGACTCGGCGCGGCCGTCCTCGACGACGAACGAGTCCGGCGGGTTATCGCCGGCGCGGTGAAGTTCTTCGAGCGCTGAGTCCTGCTCCATCGGCCGCTCGACGTATATCGTGACCGACCCCCCCTGCGAACTCGTGAAGCGCTCTTCGAGGAAGTTCAGCGTGGCGACGACGGAGTAATCGCCCGGCGCGAACGGTTCCGGCAGCGACCGGAGGTAGGAGGGCACCTCCTCGGGCGGCAGGAAGTCCTCTTGGGTGAACGAGGTGTCGACGCCCGTCGCATAACCCGCCGCGCCGGCGGTGAACAGGAGGGTCACGAGGACGAACAGCACGGGGATTCGGTCGGCGATACCGACGCCGACGGAGAGCACGTCGCCGAGAGAGGACCCCTCGCGTCCGAGCGGTCGCTGACTGAACGTCGGAATCGGCCACGACTCCTTGCGGCGGTCCATCCACACCTTCGCGGCGGGGAGGAACACGCCGAAGATGAGAAACGTGAACGTGATGCCGACGCCGGCGACGACGCCGAAGTCGCGGATGGGCGGGAGGTCCGATGCGAGGTTCGAGAGGAAACCGATGACGGTAGTGCCGGTGACGATGAAGAAGGCGACGAGCAGTTGGTCGGTCGCCGCGCGCATGGCGTCCTCGATTCCCATCCCCGTCTCGCGGTCTTCGCGGTAGCGGTTGATGGCGTGGATGCCGAAGTCGATACCCACCGCGAGGAGGAGCGGCGGCACCGCGATCATGATCTGGTTGAACGGGATGCCCGCGAGGCCGAGGAAGCCGAACGTCCAGACGACGGCCATCGCCAGTGCGAACGTCCCCAACAGGAGGTCCAAGAGGTCGCGGTAGGCGACGACGAGGAAGAGGACGATGAGGATGACCGCCGCGGGCGTCACGATGAGCAGCGAGTCGGTGATGACCGCGCCGAACTCGTCGGCGACGATGCCGCTGCCGAAGACGGTGATGTCGCCCGGACCGGCGTCGACGATGCGCTGGACCCGCTGTTGGATGGGGGTGAGCGGGCTGTCGCCGGACTGGCCGGCCGAGGAGGACACCTCGGTCGGCAGCGAGTGCTGAATCACGCCGATGGTGGCCGACGCCGAGGCCGACCGGGCGTTGAAGTCCTCGCTCACCGACCCGGTGAACGCCGGGTTGTCGGCGTTCTCGCGAACTGCGGCGGTCACCTCGCCGTCGGTTGCGCGTTCGAGCGCCGTCACCTGCTCGTCGAGCGTCGTCGCGTTCGGGTCCAGCGTCCGCGCGACGACGGCGGCCGCCGAGGAGGTGCCGCTGACCCGCAGCGTCGGCTTCTCCTCGACGCGCTCCTGCGTCCTGAGCATCTGCAGCATCGACCGCCGCGAGAGGACGTTCTGCCCGCGTTGGATGAGTTGCGTGCTCCCCGTGTCCTGTCCGAAGACGGGGAGGAACTCCTGGTTCACCTGGTCGAGCGCGTCCTGCGCGGGGATGTCTTCCGCGAACTGCGAGGTGCCCGCCTCCGTGGAGACGTTCCCGAGGCCGACGGCGAAGAGGGCGGTGAGCACGAAGAACGCGAGCATCACCTGCCCGGGTCGCTCGACGATGTGGTCGTCGACCCAGTCGACGACGCCCTGATAGTCGTACGCCATCGGTCAGTTCCGCCGCTCCGGACGGCGAGTGGGAGCGCCGGCGTCGAGGCGGGCGGCGGTGTATCGGACGCCTCGTCCGGGGCGCGCGAGGCGTCCGACGGACGACGGGCGACGGTTCGGTGACATGGGGACTGAGCGCCCGCGTTCGACGGTCGCCGGTGCGGGCCGTACCGGCTGTCGTGTGGCTCTCATTCGCCCCGCCACATATAAATCGTGGGACGGTCGCCCGCGGCGTCGGTCGATGCGGTGCGAGGCGACGCGTTCCGTTCAGGCGGGGGCGACGTATCGGTTCGACAGGTGCGAGAGGACGTCGTCGACGACGCGGGGGTCGTACGTCCAGAAGCCGCGGAACACGTTCTGGTCTCGTTCCTCGGCGAGGAGCGCACACTTCGAGGCGTCCTCGCCGTCGCCGTCGTAGACGACGAACCACGTCGCGGCTATCTCCTCGTCGTCGACGAGGTGGACGGTCGCGCCGTCGAGCGTCGGTGCGTCGCCCTCCGGGACGGCGTAGACGTGGATGTCGAGGTTCTTGCGCGCGAGGCGGCGGTACACCTCGGCCTGTCGTCGCAGGGCGGACGCGCGCTGAAACCCGGCGTGGAGCGTTCCGCTGCCGGACCGCCACGCCCGGTCCTCTATCTCCCGCGACGCCGACACCATCCGCGCGCCGTCGTAGGAGGTGAACGTCGTCCGGTCGATGCGCGTCAGCACGTCCGAGAGGGCGGCCTCGAACGCCTCCGGCGTCAGCGGCGCCGAGAGGGCGGAGCAGTCCGTCCGGACCCACGACCCGTCGCCGTCGGTCAGTTCGGCGGTCCCCGACAGCGACTCACCTCCGTCCCGGCGCTCGACGGTCAGCGGGTACGGCGCGAGATACTCCCGCACCTGTTCGAGCAGTCGGTCGGAGACGGGTTCGTAGAGGACGAGCGTTCGCTCGCGTTCGCCCACCGCGGCGACGATGTCCCGCAGGCTCATCTCGTACGGTCGAGACGGTCGACCCGGATATACGTTTTCCCGAGAAGCACCGACATACAGCCGAGAGCGGCGGTTTCACGCCTCCGACAGGGCGTCGACGACGACCCACGCCTCGACGAAGTCGCGCTCTTCGACCATCGGGTCCTCGCCGTACTCGGCGAGCGTCTCGCGCGCCTCGTCGAGGAAGCCGGCCTCCTGTGCGCGCTGGTC
Source organism: Halogeometricum sp. S1BR25-6 (assembly GCF_031624495.1). Classification (NCBI taxonomy): domain Archaea; kingdom Methanobacteriati; phylum Methanobacteriota; class Halobacteria; order Halobacteriales; family Haloferacaceae; genus Halogeometricum; species Halogeometricum salsisoli. The sequence goes on from NZ_JAMQOP010000001.1 coordinate 1,578,381, forward strand.
GGGGGCGTCGCGCGTCGCGTTCAACAGCGCCTCGAAATCCTCGCGGATACTGAACGACGCCCGCGCGACGTTACAGCGCGAGAGCGGGTTCAATCCCATCGCGACGAGGTCGGTGACGAGGTCCCAGTCGCTCTCGCAGAAGTGAATCGACACCTCGCCGACGATGTCGTGCCACGCGACGGACCCCGAGTGCTTCATCTGGGGCACCGCCCGCGGCGGCACGTCGATTCGGGCGACCGTGTCCCGGTCGTCGCAGAGACAGCAGGGCTGTTCGGTCTTCCCCGTGTACATCGACGGCGCTAGGGTTCCCGACGGTATGGGCGTTCTCCCCGCGGCGAGAACCGGCGACGGAGAGAGGGAAATCGGGAGCGCCGGCGCTCGCGGGCGGGGAGCGGCGGAGGCGGAAACGGAGACAAAGACGGAGACGGACGCGCGGCGCGGTCAGTTCTTCAATCGTCGACGGCAGGCGTCGACGAAGGAGTTGATGTTGACGTCGGCGTCCCGGTCCAGGGCGACGAACACCTCGGCGTCCTCGCCCAACGGGAGCCTGAGCCACAGCGAGTGCTCGAAGCCGCGGACGACGAACCGCTCGCCGTCGTCGGTCCCCTCCAACTGCTCGTTCACCGTCGCGTCGCCGGCGCTGAGCGCCTCGATGACGGCGGACAGCGAGCGCGAGTCGCACGACTCGCGGACCTCGTCGTTCGCGGCGAACGCGTCGGAGTCGTCGCCTTCGCGGACGAGGGCGAACCGAAACGTACCCGGATACTCCTCGGAGAGAAAGTCGACCAGCGGGGGGTAGGGGAACGCTCCCTCCTCGACGAACGTGACGGAGACGGGGCCGGACTCGGACTCCCCGTGGAGTCGGACCAAGGCGGTCCGACCCCGGTCGGTGAGGCCGTAGAGTCGCCCCTTCTGTTGGGACTCGGGCACCAGGAGTTGGACGACTTCTCGCTCTCGGAGTTCCGAGAGCGCCCGAGAGACGTGCGGCTGTGCGAGCTCTAACTCCGACGCGATTCGCGACGGGAGCTCGGGTCCTTCCTCTTCGAGGAACTCACAGACGGACGCTCTGTACCGCGAACTCGCGATGTAGCCCGCGGTATCCCAAGAGTCAGTCATCGTGCGAGTGTTTCATCCGATTGTACTCGGTCGCGGGCACGGGTATAGTTTTCGCGGAGTGCAGAGATAATTCATCCGAATCGCGACCATCCGACTGTCCCGGTAATGTACGGAATCACACAACGGTCCCAGTTCTCGGCTTCCTCGCGCTCTCGAACGTCGCATGGCCCGACCCGCTCGGCGTCGGCGTCTGAAGGGCCGCTAGCTCTTTGGCTCCGGTCGGCGAAGGGCGAGCGATGAGAGCGAACACGCGACAGCGCCGGGAGGCGCGGTGACGTGGACGGACCGCCGGACGCGTTCGGGTCGCCGTACCGCCTCCTCTCGGGGGCCGTCGTCCCGCGACCCATCGCGTGGGTGAGCACCCGCGCGGCGGACGGGACGCGGAACCTCGCGCCGTACAGTTTCTCGAACGTCGTCACCCCCGACCCGCCGACGCTGCTGTTCTCCGCGTCGGGCACCGGCGACGACCGGAAGGACAGCGCCCGCAACGCCGCCGAGACGGGCGCGTTCGTCTGGAACGTCGTCACCGAGGACGTCGTCGAGGCGATGAACGCGACCAGCGCGACGCTCTCACCCGACGAGGACGAGTTCGACCACGCCGCGGTGACGGCCGCCGACTGCGCCGTCGTCGATGCCCCGCGGGTCGCGGAGGCGGCGGTGTCGTTCGAGTGCGAACTGACCGAGACGCTCGACGTCGGCGCCTCGACGCTCGTGTTCGGCGAAGTCGTTCACGCGCACGTCGACGAGTCCCTCCTCACCGACGGGAAGATGGACACGACGAAACTCGACGCTGTCGGGCGCCTCTCGGGGTCCGAGTACGCGCGCATCGCCGACCGCTTCTCCCTGGAACGACCGCCGTAGACGGCTACGCCGCCCGTTCGGCCAACCGCGCTATCGCCGGGAGCGCCCGCCGACAGACGGGCGCGTACGCCGCCGCGAAGAGGGGAACCTCGAAGGCGACGCGGCACCGTTCGTTCCCGAGGGCGTCGACCCGGTGGCCCGTCGCCGGGACGTGCGCGACGGTCCACGTCCACCGCATCGCCTCCTCGTCGTACTCCGTCACCTCGAACGGGACCCACGCGCCGACGCCGGCGATTCGTACCTCCCCCGTCGCTCCCGGTCCGATTCGGTCGGGGCCGCGGACGGCCGAGACGGACGGCCCCCAGTCGGGCCACGTCCTCGTGTCCGTGAGCACGTTCCACGCCGCCGGCGCCGGCGCGTCGACCATCCGGGCGACGACGAGGCGCCGGCCGTCCGGCGTTCGCTCCACCCGCGTTCGCGTCCGCGCCGCGTCCGAGCCGCGGGTCACCTTTGACTCCTTATACAGACTAGTATGGTACTAAGTGTTATAATCATTTTCAGGGTAACGGTTAAGCTCGCTCGTGGCAGCCGATGACATATGACAGAAGAGCGCGCGAGCATGAAAGAGATAAGCCACACCCCGCCGACGGGCGAGACAGTCACCAACGTCTGGAACCGAGGCCGAAAGCGAGAGGAGACGGAAGTCGACGCCGAGGCGGCGCCCGACTCGACGGTCGCCGCGGACGACTGAACGCTCGGTTCGAAGGACGCCCGTTTCTGCCGTCCGCCGCCGACGGACTGCGGTCTCTCGTCGACCATCGGGACGTTTAACCCCGCGTCTCCCGCGCGTGGGAGTATGAAGGCCACCGCGAAGGCACACCCGATTCAGGGGCTGGTGAAGTACCACGGGATGCGCGACGAGGAGTTGCGACTCCCGTATCACGACAGCATCAGCGTCTGCACCGCGCCGAGTCACACCACGACGACCGTCGAGTTCCGTCCCGATTCGGAGGAAGACACCTACGTCATCGGCGGCGAGGAGGTGACAGGCCGCGGCGCGGAGCGAATCGACGCCGTCGTCGACCACGTCCGGACGCTCGCCGACACCGACGATGCGGTGCGCCTCGAATCCGAGAACTCCTTCCCCTCGAACATCGGGTTCGGCTCCTCGTCCTCCGGGTTCGCCGCCGCCGCGATGGCCCTCGCGGAGGCGGCCGACCTGGGGATGACCCGCCCCGAGATATCGACTATCGCCCGCCGCGGGTCCTCCTCCGCCGCCCGCGCCGTCACCGGCGCGTTCTCGCACCTCTACTCGGGCATGAACGACGAGGACTGCCGCTCCGAGCGCATCGAATCCGAGTTGGAGGACGACTTGCGCATCGTCGCCGCGCACGTCCCCGCCTACAAGGAGACCGAACAGGCCCACGAGGAGGCCGCGGCGAGCCACATGTTCCAAGCGCGGATGGCGCACGTCCACCACCAACTGGACGAGATGCGCGACGCCCTCCGCGCGGCGGATTTCGACCGCGCGTTCGAACTCGCGGAACACGACACGCTCTCGCTGACGGCGACGACGATGACCGGTCCCTCGGGATGGGTGTACTGGCAGCCGAAGACCATCGCCGTGTTCAACGCCGTCCGCGAACTCCGGAGCGAGGAGGAGATTCCCGTCTACTTCTCGGCCGACACGGGCGCGAGCGTCTACGTGAACACGACGGCCGAGCACGCCGACCGGGTCGAAGAGGCCGTCGCGGGGTGCGACGTCGACACCGACGTGTGGGAGGTCGGCGGTCCCGCCGAGGTGCTCGACGAGTCTGAGGCGCTGTTCTGAGCGGGTCTGCGGGGAACGCTCCGCCGACTCGACCTGACCCTCACCACCCCACAGGCTCATTGTCCCGTACTCCTACCCTCCGACCATGCGTGTGCTGGTACTCGGCGCGGGATACGCCGGAGTGACGCTCGCCCGCCGTCTCGAATCGCGCCTGCCCCCCGAAGTCGAACTCGTCGTCGTCGACGAGGACGACACCCACCTCGTGTTGCACGAGGTCCACCGCGTCATCCGCCGCCCCGGACTCGCCGAGACGATTCAGGTCCCCCTCGAAGACCTCTTCGACCGGGCCGAGGTCCGCGTCGCCCGCGTCGACGGCGTCGACAGGGACGCCCGAACGGTCTCGTTCGCGGACGGAACGACGCTCGACTACGACTACGCCGCGATCTGTCTCGGCTCCGCGACGGCCTACTACGACCTGCCGGGCGTCGAGGAGTATTCTCTCCCGCTCAAGAGCGTCGCCGACGCCGACGCCATCCGCGAGTCGTTCCTCGGGGCCGTCGGCGCCGTGCGTTCGAGCGAGACGGTCGACGGCCCCCGCGACGGGAGCATCACCATCGACGTCTCCGACGAGGGCGCGGCGGAGGGGAGTGCGGGCACCGACGTCGCCGACGACCCGAGCGTCCCGGTCGCCGAAACCGGGGGAGTCAGCGCCGTCGTCGGCGGGGCCGGTCTCTCGGGCGTCCAGACGGCCGGCGAACTCGCCGCCGTCGCCGAGGAGGAGGGCGTCGAGGCCGACATCACCCTGATCGAGCAGTTCGACCACGTCGCGCCGAACTTCCCGGAGAACTTCCGCGAGGCGGTGCGCGAGGCGCTGGAAGCCCGCGGCGTCGACGTCCGGACCGGCACGTCGGTCGAACGGGCCACGGAGGATGCGGTCGAGACGGACGCCGGGACGTTCGCCTACGACACGTTCGTCTGGACGGGCGGTATCGCCGGGCAGGCCGCGATGGGCGGCGACCGACCGGTCGTCCGGAGCGACCTCCGATTGGACGACCGCACGTTCGCCGTCGGCGACGCCGCGCGCGTGGTCGACGCCGACGGCGAAGCCGTTCCTGCGTCGGCCTCCGCCGCCCTGCGCGAGGCCCGAACCGTGGCCGACAACCTCGCCGAACTCGTCCGCCACGAGGCGGAGGGCGAGGCGACGGACTTCGCGCCGCGGATGGAGCCGTACCGGTTCGAGGTGCCGGGGTGGATCGTCAGCGTCGGCGACGGCGCGGTGGCGCAACTCGGACCGACCGTCGTCACCGGGGCCGCGGCGAAAGCGATGAAAGCGTCCGTCGGCGCCGGACACCTCAGCTCCGTCGGCGCCGTGCAGAACGCCGCGAACCTGGTCGAAGAGGAACTCGGCTCCTAACTCTCCGACCCCGCCCGCGCCGCCTCGACGACGGCGCGCACCCGCGACTCCTCGACGGGTGCCGTCGTCTCCCCACCCTCTTTCAGCGCCGTGCCGACGACGACGCCGTCCGCCCGTTCGAGCGTCGCGGCCACCGTCTCGGCGGTGACGCCGCTTCCCACCAGCGCGGGGACGCCCGCCGCCTCGGCCGCCCCGGCGACGGTCGCGAGGTCCGAGTCGTCGGTCGGGGCGCCCGTGCCCGACCCGGAGACGACGACGCCGTCGGCGAGGCCGCGGCCGACGACTTCCTCGACGGCGACGTCGAGCGACGTCTCGCGGCCCAGCGGTTCGGAGTGTTTCACGCCCACGTCGGCGAGGACGGCGGCGTCCGCGCCGAGCGATTCGCGAAGTCGCATCGTCTCGTGGGCGCGACCCTCCACGATTCCTTGGTCGGTGACGCGCGCCCCGGCGTGGACGTTCACGCGGACGAACGACGCGTCCGTCGCCGCCGCCACCGAGAGGGCCGCCTCGGCGTCGTTGCGGAGGACGTTGACGCCGACGGGGACGTCCACCTCGCGCGCGACGGCGACGACGACCGCGGTCATGGCGGCGACGGTGTGTTTCGGCACGTCGTCGGGGTAGAAGGGGGCGTCGCCGAAGTTCTCGACCATCACGGCGTCGACGCCGCCGGATTCGAGGGCCGCGGCGTCTTCGAGCGCCGCCGCGCGGACGGCGTCGAGGCCGGCGTCCTCGTCGTGAGTCGGCGCGCCGGGAAGGGCGCGGAGGTGGACCATGCCGACGACGGCGCGGTCGGGCAGCGACAGGGACTGCTCGTGCATACGCGGGCGTCGGCGGGTCGGGACAAAAGCGCACGGACTCGGCGTCGGGGAGTTCGACGGGCGCGAATCGAGGCTCGGGTCAGTTGAACACGCGCGACCCGGAGGCGAGGGCGTTCTCGACGAGGGTGCCGTGCGCCCGGCGGAGTCGTTCGGAGAGGGCCTGGTGGGTGATACCCAGTTCGGCGGCGAGTTCGGAGGTGTCGGTGCCGCGGGGGACCTCGTAGAACCCCCGGTCGAGACCGGCGAGGAGGGCGGTGTACTGCTCCTCGCTCAGCCCGAACGAACGGGTGGCGTCCTCGCCGTCGAGGCTACGGATGCCCTCCAACTCCACGGTCACCCCGTGGTCGGCGAGGAAGTCGAACGTCACGCCGAGGCAGTCGCGGTCCGGCGCAAGGACGCGGAACTTCCAGGCGCCGTCGGCGCCGCGGGCCGAGAGCACCGTCGCGTCCGTCCTGACGAGCGACCCGAGGAGCAGTTCGGCCGTCTCGGTCCAGACGACGCGGAACAGGCCGCCGTCCCCGCCGGCCGAGAGGCGGTCGGCCTCGCGGACCGAGCCGTCGTCCTCGAAGGCCGCGGCCGCGGCCTCCGGGTCCGCGCCCGTCGCGGCGAGGAAGGGGAAGGGGTCGTCCGGGCCGTGGGCCACGACCGGCGGTACCTCGACGGCGAGCGTCGGAATCGCCTCGAAGGCGTCGC